>NZ_SJPI01000004.1 GCF_007859865.1 Rubripirellula amarantea
GCCATGCACATCATGGCAACGTGCTGGCTCGCTTTCGGACCTGGAGCGAATCAAAGATGTGTGTAACAACGAGGGGACGGACGGAAGACTTTCCACTTCAAAAACCGCGCAAGCCGTCCTCCCGTGCATGTCATGGTTCGCCGCCGTCCTGGTTCCTGAGGTACACGTGACGCCGGGATTGAATTTCGTCTTGTGTCAGGTTGCGGAATCCGTTGTTGGCGCAAGGACGCCCGAACGCAAGCATTACCGGTGCAATGCACGCGATCGCTAGCGGTGCCGGCAGCAATCCCACAATCCAGATGTGGTTAAGGAATCGAATTGGGTCAGCGGACAGCCAGCGATACGCGGCAAACACCAAGGCGAGCATGACAACAACCCAAGACGCGGCGATAGGAAAGGGCAATCGCAGAAAAAGGCGTGTGCTGCAGTGAGGGCATTTGAGTAGCGGAACAGCTAGTCGCAAACGATTGACCGATAATCGGCACACAGGACAGTCGTTGGTAGACCGAGCCGTATCGTCAAATGCTGTATGGGCCGTCGGTTCGTATGGATTCGCCATCAGCGATTAGATTTCAGTCGGCGAACGGCAGACATCACGGGGGACGGAGAGTTGATCTTCCATTTCAGCAAACGCCGCAAGCCGTCCTCCCGTGCATGTCATGGTTCTGCCTTCTTTGTGTACCGTTACGGTGTGACGACGACAAAGTAGTGTACCAAGACAAGGCAGTGGAGTCCGAATGCGAAACCAAGCCTGCGGTACGCGCGGTAGTATGATGAACGTCGTTCGGCGGGAACTAGGGATGGCCCGAATGACGCAAGTATGCCCTGTCGTATTTGCGGCAGCTTGGCATAGGCGAGATCAATGACACCGCAAGCATAGATGAACGCAACAATCCAAAGGTTGAGCGGCCAAGCAGTTGCGATCGCGATGCCAAAGATGAGAAGAATGGGGAAGTGGATGATGGCGTTCGCAGCAAGTTCGTAGCGTCTCATATGCGTTACCGTCGACAGTGCGTTGCGAAATTTCGTTCAGTGGCAGAACGTCAGGCATCACCGGGTACGGAGAGTAAAGGCAACCATTTGCGAAGACGCGCAAGCCGTACTCCGGTGAATGCCATGGTTATACGCCGTGGCCCGTAGCCAATGAGTCAGGGGTTGAAGTGTTTCGTGGAATATAGGTCAGGCTGTGCATCGCGGCAACGTCGTGGACAAAGGGACAAGGAAACGAAGGGTACGTCGCCATCATCTTGCCGCGAAGAAGTGGGCAAAGATGATGATGGCGACGTTCCCTTCGTTTCCGGCGGGTGACAGCGGAGTGATCGTGGACAGCACGGCAACAGCCGCAAGCGACCGCGCACTTGGCACCGCCTTGGAGGTCGCGACGTTCCGAATGGCCGGCGATCAATGAACCAACGCGGCCAAAGAAGGATCGCCAGCCATTCGGTACGTCGCGACCGGAATGACAAGCAGACGCAAAAGCGTTGAAGCGGAGCTCGAGCATGGATGATCTGGAACCGCGTAGATCGCGGCAGCGTGCTCGACGTTGCGAAACACGGCACGGCCGAGTTGGCCTTCGGGTCGGCCATTAGTCGTCAGCGTCTCAAGACCGAGCACATCGTGGCGTCACAAGCCCGCGTTAAGTCGGATAACGGTAGCGATATGCGGGCGGCGGCGAATGAATCAACCATTGCGAGAACGGCTACCACCGCCGCTCCGTATCATCGCATTGTTCGCCGCCTCCAAGTGAAGAAAGGATGACCATCGCGTTAGACGTGAGTTGCGAATGAAATTATTCCGCATTGTCATCTTTGCTGAGGAGGACGAGACAATAGGCCCGAGCATGATGTCGTAGAATTCCGATGCTCGCGGTGCCAATGGGTGTTTCACGTACGGGCGTCCATCCGTCGGCCAGCAGCTCGGGTAGCACGCCTAGCTCATTTGTTGAGTAAGGTTTGTCGCGAGGACGATCCTTATCGCCGTAGAGATGCCAGCTACCACCGTCTGCAAGGTCAACGACAATGTAGCGGTATTGCATGGATGCGGGCTCTGGCGCGAGGCTACAAGATGGATGGAGTTCATTCGGCGAACGGCGGCGTTGACCGAGCACCGCCAATTTGGTTTCCATTTGCAAACGCGCCATGCGGTGCTTCGGTCCAACGCATGGTTCGCCGCAACTATTGAGTCGTCGATGACGTCGTTGCAGTTTAGATTTCGCTTCCGTTCGGTTTTAACGTACTCCTGGCATTCGCCGCAAGTTGCTCTGCGGCTGCATGGCCTTTGCTCGTCAGCACAAATACTCCAACCTTCAATCCATCGTTAGACGAAAACCCGCGTTGCTCCAAACTATTGATCGCGTCCATCCAAGCCTCGGTTGTCATTGGATTTTGATTCGGAACGAGGTCCGCGCCATTAACGTACACCTCAAGTTTGCCATCGAATCGCGTCCAATAGAACATCGAATCGCTCGGAGCAGCTGCGGTCAGAATCTGGGTTTCCTCAGTTGAGAGTTGGCGCGACGATGCGTTGCATCCGGTACCAAGGAGCATGACGACACAGATCAAGAAGGTAGTTAAATCTCGCATTGCTTGTGATCTGTCGACGAACTTGTTTCTCACCTGAGGGTGAGGGTGGGAATACTTGGTTTTGACTTGTTCTTACTGGTTGGTGCCACTTGTTCTCACCGGCAAGCGCACCTTCGGTACCGTGGGTGGTGGTCCTCATTTTGATACAACCCAACGGCCACGCACTTATTCTCACCGGTTGGCTGATCCCGCGTCAAGCAAAATGCAAGCAATTTGATTCCGGTTTGCTGGGTCCTCGCAACATCACTCTGTAGCCAATGGAGCATGCTGCGGCGGGACCGCGTTGATCGTCCAGTAGATCTCTTCATCAAACGGATTTCCGTACGCATCTTTCAAATGCAACCTCAGATGCAGTTGGTGGACGGGCGCGATCTTGGGCGTGACTAGGCGGACCCGTGTACCAGTCCCACGTGCACGAGCCTCCCCTGTAACAGCCTCCCCTGTAACGGCCTCCCCTGTAACAGCCTTCGGTGTATCAGCCCCCCGTGTATCAGACCCACGCGCACCTGGCCCCAGCACATCCAGCGATTCGACTACAACGGACTCGATCGCCAGAGGTTCGGTTCCCTGCTCTTGGGTCCCCGGAACATATTGGTCCGATCCATAGTTGCGACTCCATTGGTAATCCCACTGGTTGCCAACATACGATGCGATATCCTTCGCCGACGAAGGACTCAGCTTAAAGTTGAAGTCGAGTTCCAAGCCGCCTGGAACAACGCGAGCATCGACCACCATTGGCGCTGGCTTTCCGGTGTAGCGCAGTCTTTGAATTCCGCCATCGGCTAAGCCGACGCGACCGCCTCCGTTCCAGCCCTGCAATCCCGTCGCGTAAACCTGCCCGTCTTTCGGGTTCACGCGTCCACGCATGATGCCCGTTGCGAAGTTGAATGGCAGTTTGACAATTGCCGCTTGCGATAGCTCACCAACGTCCTGGATCATCAGGTACGACATCCACCCCTTCCCAAAACAGGTATGCAACAAATGTTTTGAAAGTGGTCCGAACCGATGGTCTTCGACGTAGATCTGACCACCCGATGAATTGTCAAATTCTTGCGGCATCCATACCAGCGGCGGTTCAAACGTCTCAGGTGCCTGCACCTGAGTGATGTCGATCGCTCCTCCGCCAGGTTCCCACATGCCAGGGATCGAATAAGTGGGTACCCAGCCGTAGAAACCACCGGGTTTAAGCAGATTGATCTTAGAAGCAGGCGTCCACTGGCCTTGGTTGTCGCTATTGACGATTCTAGCGAGCGTCGACGTATCGCCCGGAAGGACGCCCATTCCATTAGGAGTGCGAAAACCGGTGCTATAGACCTCGCGATTCTTTCCATCAGGAGAAATTTTGAAGACAACGCCTGGCAAGTCCGAGTCGGCACCGTGACCGCTCTTAGCGTAATAGAAGTTACCTTCGCTATCGGTTTGCAAGTCAAAGTTAAAGGCGTGAAAATTTACGGACACATCAGTGTCGGCGCTAAAACTTTCATAGAAATCAGCTTCACCGTTTCTATCTCGATCATGCAAACGCACGATTCGATCCTTGCACGTCACATACACATAGTCGTCGACAATCTTTAGTCCAAGTGGTTCGTATAAGCCAGCGGCGAAACGTTTCCATCGCAAGTCCATCAGATCCGTGTCAATGCCTGAAACAACCCAGACATCGCCGCCATAAGTACAGATCGCCATACGGCCGTCGGAATAGAAGTCGAGCGCCGACGTGCGAAACCAAGTGTTGGAATCCGTTGCATCGGGAAGAGTCAGCGTGTCCAAAACGTATCCACCTTCTTCCAAACCCAATGTTCCGACCGTGATGACTTGCTCAGGCCACAACGCGGGTCCTCCGGCAAGAAGTTTTCCAGGCGAAGAGGACAGAGGTTTGGTAGAGTGCGATTGGAGTTGCCTCTTCAACTTCTCGGAAGACGAAGCTTGCTCAGATGAATCGATCCACGTCCGCACGATATCAAGATCGCGTACGTTTTGATCGGCGGGAATCCGTAACATCAATCGCTCTTTCTTGTCGACTTCCCATCGAATCCCCTTGGTGTCTCCCCGAACTGCGAAGCCAGCATTCTTATTAGCCGCAAAGTCAGTTTCCAACTGGCTCTCGGTTCCGAATCCGTCAGCCAGCCACAGGACCAGTGAGCGTCCAGGTGAAATCTGTAGCGAGTGCGTAATGCTATTATCACCCGAGAATCGCGGCGCTTCTAAAATCGCTCTTCTGTCGATGGTGTAACTCAGCACCACCGCGTTGCCAGACACGTAATAACCGTGGTAGTCCATCCACTTGATGGGCATCGGCCCGCGGGGCAACAGATCTTTGCGAGGATAGTCAAGCGTTCCGTCGTGCCCCCATTGCCAACGAGCCATCGCGTTGATCTCGGTTCCCTGGGGGTTGGCTGTGCCTTCGCCGCGATCGCGAACATGCTGAGTTTGCGTCAAGTCCAGAAACCCACCGTTCCAGATTCCTGCCTGGTTCATTGAATGAAGGTCGTACGAGATCGTCAGTCCACCGAGCGGAATCGTCAACACGCTGCTGAATTCGCGTCGCAGTTGCGACCCTAACGCCGGACCCAAATCTCGCGGCACGTCGGCAATTTTGGTTCCGTTTTCAGTTCCCAGAGGAAGCCCCGCCAAGTACTCACTCGTGACGTCAAAGTATTCAGGATTGGACGGCTTCATGAACGCTTCACGAACGTAGTGAACCACTTGATACCGTTCCTTGGGCGTCAGGTGCGACATTGGTGCCATCAACCCGTTGCCATGCGAGAGCGTTAGAAACATGCGGTAAGGATCAGAACCAAATCGCAATTTTTGCGTTCCAAACGCGCGAGCCGTTGGTAGTGAGGGAGTGTTCCCATCGCTGCCGTGGCAGTTGAAACAATAACCATGATAGATACTGTGCCCTTCGTCAAAGTCATTGGCCGTCAGTTTGCTGATGATGCCGGCGTGATCCAGGTTGGCGGTATCATCAACCACGGCAAGCTGCTCTTCGGATGGCTTCAAATTCGCAGCACTGTCTTGGCCGCCCTCGGACACTTGCATGACATACTTCGCAAGGTCCAGAAAGTCTCGCTGGTTGATCAACGACGCAACCAAACCATCGGGCATCAATGACGTTTCATTGGTACGAATCGCTTCGACGTCGTCCATCGAGACAACTTTGTCGTCAGCCAAGTTTGACGCTAACCGCATCGTGATGGCATCCTCATTTCTTTCCACCATCATTCCGACCAACACTTGACCATCTACGGTCAGCACCGAATATGTCTCGAAGCCATCACGGATTTTCTTAGATGGAAACAACAGCGATTCGATGACATGGCTATCGGGCACTTTACCAATCGTTGCTAGATCGGGCCCAAGCGGTGACGTTGATCCGTCGCCGAGATGGCACGACACGCAAGACGCCGCCGACTTATAGAACAAGAGCGCACCGCGCCGAGCATCACCGCGTTGACGAGCCTCGATGGCTATACGCTCAACGCCAGCGTTCTTTAGCTGAGCCTCGAGGGGCAGCGGATGTCGCAGCGTTTCCGCATGCACTACTGACGTGATCAGAAAAGAGAACGGAATCAGTACGCGAAGAGCTATCGAAAAAATCACAGGTTCCCTTGTGTCAACTCATTACGCAGATGAAAGATACCTTCTTCATGCTGCCTACTGTTATGAAAGTAAAACGTACCGGTATTGGCACGATCATTCCTGCCGCAACGAACGAGGCTACGATTGGCGGTGGTGGAGCGACGTTGTTTCATTCGGAGGATCAGATAGCACTGCGTTTGATTGTTAGCCTGCAGCAATTTTGTGCAGCGAAGGTCTTAAGCCAGTCGCCAAAGCTGGCAGGCTCGATGCGATCTCGCTACTGAGTAAGACCGGTTGATTAAGACGAACTGATTCAAACCGGGTCGCTGGGTTTGCGGCCTTGGAAATCGTCACAGCAGGCTCACTACATTTCGATCTCGAAACCTTTGCGATTCTCACGACTCATGAATGAACTCGCTTGATCGTCGCCAATAATCTCGCGCTTCGACGGATCCCATTTCAAACTGCGATTCAATCGCATTGCTATGTTCGAGAGGTGACAGATTTCGAGCATTTGGTTGTGCGACCAAACATCTGATATTGGCTGCTCGCGTGATCTCATACTGTTGATCAAGTTCACCACGTGGTTTGGTGTGTGCGGACCACCATACACCTCTTCGATCGCGCCATCAGGCAGCGGATTGGATGCAAGGTCTTCGGCTGGCTTACCCGCAAGTTTTCCACGGTTGACGAAGAATCTTCCTTTCGTCCCTTCGAACAAGACCCCACCGTCTCCTTCGCTCGTGATAATCATCTCGACACCGTCCGCCAAATCAACCTTAACCTCGAACGTGGTCGCGACGTTGTAGCGATCTTGAGGAACCGGATAGCCGTCTTTGTACTCACATCCCATCTTGAAATCTTGCGGAGTGACTTCGATCGGAGCTGTTTGTTTTTCGCCAATCCCCCAGAAACCGATATCGACAAAGTGGGCTCCCCAGTCGGTCATCTTGCCGCCTGAATACGCAAACCAGTTGCGGAACGAATAGTGACAATTGCTGTGAAACGGAACACCACCACCGTAACCTTCTCGCACCTCGGGGAGAGCGCGGTAATCGACTTTGGGTGCCGGTCCCAACCAGAAGTCCCAATCAAGTCCTTTCGGCACGTCAGCGACGGGGATCGAAGGCGACGGCTGGAAGTCCTTGAGACCGCAGGTCACGCGCTTCAGATCTCCGATGCGCCCCCCTCGGATCATTGCCATCGCTTTGAGAAAGTTATCCTGCGACCGCTTCATGGTACCGACTTGAAAAACACGGCCTGTTTCCTTGACTACCTTTTCAATCAATTTGCCTTCGGCGATTGTTAGCGTCAGAGGTTTTTCGCAGTAGACATCTTTGCCCGCGTACATCGCTTCGATCGCAATCTTTGCGTGCCAGTGGTCGGGAGTCGCAATCAGCACCGCATCGATGTCGTCTCTTTCCAAAATACTGCGGTAGTCCTTGTAGGTATCGGGCCGCTTCGTATTCTTCTCGTTGACCATCTTTTCAGCAGTCGCACCGAGAATATTTGCATCAACATCGGCAAGCGCGACCACGTCGGTTGCTTCAAGAGCCGATTGAGTGATAACCCAACCCTGGTTACGTAAACCGATTGAAGCAAACACGGGCCGTTCGTTGGGCGAATCTGCAGCGAAAATGCGATCTGATGACGCTGGTAAAACGGCAGCCGCTCCGGCAGCCGACACAGTTTGCAAGAAACGACGACGATTTGGCTGGCGAGATCTTGGCATCAATCTATGTCCTAGTTGATTATCAGTGGCGAGTCTTGGAAGTGATAAATTGAGATTCGAAAGACCGACCGCGCCTTCACGGTCTTTGCACTTAATGTATTCAATTTCGTTAGCGATCTTAGACTATCGCTGACGCGTCGGGGCGTGTTGGAAACGAATCGTTCGGCACTTCGATGTCATGCCCGCATTCCGAATGAGCAAGCCGACATCCTGAGCTAGTCGGTATGATCGCCAATCTTAACCGAATTGCATTGACGAGAACGCGATCCAACAGAGCCGGCGACTCGTTTGGCAAATGAACGAGGTTAGGTCACAAGACTTGCTGGACGCGATCGAGCGATTTCAATCGTCGCTAACGACGCTGTACCCTTGCTTTTCGTAAGCTCGAGTCAGAGTTGCATTCTAAATTGGATCTTAGAATGCATTGAAAAGCGATTGGTGAGCTGCTCGCGGTACGCACCGACGGTGCGGATGTTGCATAGACTTTTTTAGCCTGCATTGCGATTGAGTTCGCGTTTGGAATTGTCGCTGGAATTCCGGTCGGAAGGTCCATCAAGGCTCGCGTTATCTGCTTCGACTGCCTCGACTGCTTTGTTTGGTTCGTCAAAGAATGGGAACAACCTTCGAATTTCATCGTCACTTGGCTGGGCACCGTACTCGCATATTTCGAACGTTTCCGCGTACTTGACCGCGTTGCCCCGCTCTTCGCCGTACCAACGTACGAGTGAATCGCGATAGTTCGCTGCTTCATTCTCAGAACGATTGTTCCATACCTCGCGAACCATTTCTAATCGCAGATCCTTCATTCTTGCTGGTGGCGACTTGGCTGCGGTTTCTTCGTTTCCTAGTGCACCGCCGTCGAACACTTGGGATTCGAGTTCTGCGATCGCTGCGACCTTGGTTTCAAACGCATCGTCAATCGAGACGGCAATATCAGCCTTGAAGGGATACGGATTTTTGAATCGGTCGCTGCTGTATAAGAAGACCGGATTCTTTTTCAACGCAGGAACATCGGGACAGAAAAACGGCACTGCAACCATGAAGGAAGCGTCCTGTACCAGCACGCCCACATAGCGATGATCGGGGTGATAGTCCCAAGGTCGATGAGCGATCACAACGTCCGCTTTCCATTCGCGGATCAGCCGAGTAATGATGCGCCGATTTTCAAGGGTAGGCATCAATTCGCCATCGTGAATGTCCACGACTTCCGATGTCGTGTTCATGATTTCAGACGCCTTGCGAACTTCTTCCGTCCGGCGTTTCGCGAGGGCGCCACCTGACATGGACCAATGCCCGATATCGCCATTGGTGACTGACACTAATTTCACATGGTGTCCAAGTCGCGACCATTTTACTGCGCATCCGCCGGCTCGATATTCGGCATCGTCAGGGTGAGCCCCAAAAACGATAATACGAAGTTTGCCGTCGTCATCCGAGGAAACGTCTGCAAACGCGACGGAAGTAGAAAACGTGATCGTTAGTAGACATATTAGCAAACGCATGGTCGTTCTTTTCCAGGGTTGTGGTGAGAGTCTTGTTTGGGGGTAGCATGGCTTGCGACCTAGGGGATCAATTTCCCGCAGGTGCTTTGCTCGCAGTGCTTAGTAGAAATCAGGAAAATCAAAATGTGCGAGCACGTCGGGAAGAAGTATTGTAAGTGGCCAGTCGCATCGCTCGTTCTTTGCGATATCGAAACATGACACCAGGACGTTTGAGAGCTTAGCAAAGGTGACTCGTTCGTGTGACAGAGTTGCAAGTTGGCGAGGTTTTCTATTTCACTCCGCCTTCGATGCTTTGCCTTGCAAAATTTCATTGGGGAACGCCGCGGCAATCCATTACAATCCATCTTTGCCGTCCGTGTAAGGCAAACGCCTCGTAAATGTCGCAAGAAGATATCTATTACGTGCGACGAGTTGTCCTGATTGCGTGCAGGACATCGGCATCACTGCCTCACCGTGCAAATTTGTCACAGTCTTCAAAGCCGTCCATCGCGGTTTGTTTTCGCCCCTCCCGCTCGGCAAGGTTCCGCTGTGAAGTGTTATCAGAGTTTGAAAGCGATGCTGATCTACAAACGTTTGCGTATCGTCGCGATTTTCGCGTCGACACTGATGCTCTGCCTGTCCACTTTCGGCGCCGATCAAGTGTCGGATCAACCTGACATCGACAAGAGCACGGAACTGGGAGACCGTTTGTTAGCGGAGTACTTTCAACTTGAGACCGCCGCCCTATCAACGGAGGTCGTGACGCCGGGCATGACTTTACCCAAGTTGAAGACACAACAAAGCATCGATCGACAACGCCTCGCCGAAATGCTTGGTCTTGATCCAATGCCAAAGCGAACGCCGCTTGAAGCGGTCGTGGTGAGCACCGAAGCACGCGACGGTTTCCGGGTTCAACGATTGCATTTCCAACCGTCCCCGGGTTTGTATGTTGCGGCAAATTTCTATTTGCCACTGAAGGTCGATCAAGCGTTACCAACCATCTTGTATGTATGTGGTCACGCCAACACCGAAGCCAATGGAGTTCGCCCCGGGAACAAGGCGGCCTACCATCACCATGGCGTTTGGTTCGCACGAAATGGCTATGCGTGCTTGATCGTTGATACTATCCAGCTAGGTGAATTCGCAGGGCAGCATCATGGCACCTATCGCTGGGAAAAGTGGTGGTGGAACAATCGCGGATACACTCCCGCAGGCGTCGAAGCGTGGACAGGCATTCGCGCGTTGGATTACCTAGAGACTCGCCAAGAGGTCGACGCCAACCGCTTTGGCATCACCGGGCGATCGGGCGGGGGAGCATACTCGTGGTGGATCGCAGCACTCGACCAACGTATCAAAGTGGCGGTACCAGTCGCCGGGATCACAACGTTGAGAAATCACGTTGTCGATGGATGCGTCGAAGGTCACTGCGATTGCATGTACATGATCAACACCTATCGTTGGGATTACGCTCGAGTGGCAGCATTGATGGCACCACGACCTTTGCTGATTTCCAACAGTGATAAAGACAGCCTGTTTCCGCTCGATGGCGTGGTAGAGATTCATCGCCAAGTTCGTGACGTTTACGATGTTCATAGCAAGCCCGATCATCTTGGCTTGCAGATCACCGAAGGACCACACAAAGACACGCAAGAACTCCGCGTTCATGCTTTCCGATGGTTCAACCGTTTCTTAAAGAACGATGAATCGCTCATTCGTACGCCGGCGGAGCAGTGCATTGAACTCAGCGACTTGGCCGTTTTCGACCATCCACCCAACGACGAGCAAGTGACCACGGTTGACGAATGGTTTATCCCCCAGGCCCATGAACCAATCGAGAACTGGCTCGAATCTCTGCGTGATAAATCATTTGCGGGTTGGCCAAGCGAGGACCAGGTGCGGCCACTTCGCCTAGAACTCGTTGCCGAAAACGAGAAAGACGGCGTTCGATGCGAGGTTTATGAATTCGACAGTCAACAACCGTACCGCCTTCCGTTGTTCGTTATCAGCATTAACGAGCCTTCGACCAAGGTGAATGCGTGGACACTCGAAACTTTGAACCAGGAACAGTGGGGGCGGGTAGCCGGAGGCATCGCATCAATGATGCCTCAATCGCTGCCAAACACACAGGCATCGAGTGAGGACTTTGAGATCCTCGCCGAGCGTGTGAGGCGGAGTCCCGATCGCAAGCTTGTGCTCTTTGCTCCACGTGGAATCGGCCCAACGGAGTGGACTCGAGATCCAACCGAACGAGTACACATTCGCCGTCGCTTCATGTTGTTAGGCCAGACTCAAGATGCAATGCGGATCTGGGATCTTCGGCGAGCGATAGCGGCGGTGCGAGCAATGCCTACGTACGACGATGCGTCATTAACGCTTCGCGGCAGCAACCATGCTGCGGCATGGGCGTTGTACGCTAGTTTATTTGACCAACATGTCAGTGAACTCGAAATGCGAAACCTTCCAACCAGTCATAGAGATGGAATCACGTTGCTGAACGTTGAACGAGTGGTCGATATGGCCACCGTGGTTCAGCAGGCAGGCAAGCGTTCCAAGCTCAGCATCATTCGTGACTAGTCGAACTTGAAGGAACGTGCGAAACGCAAAATCAGGCACGCTCATTTCTTTACTTCGCTGTAGCGTTCTTGAAGCAGAAATCCGGTTCTTTCGTTGGGCTTTGCTGCACGTGCACCTCCGATGCATCCTGACGCCTTCGTGCAATGTCCGTTTCCAACCAGCAGTCGCCCATCACCAAGACTTGCAATGCCAAGCGAACAGTTTGTTTCATAGCGTCCCAAGACTTGAAAGTCAGGATCGGTAACCAGAAGTATTGCCGGACTCCCGTAGCAACCGAACCACCATCGTCCGTGGGCGAAGGCTGCAGTCTGGATTCCCAAGTGTGTGTGTCCACTTTCAATCACATGTTTCTTGATGAACTGAAAGTTAGCATCGTATTCATAGACGTAGTTTTCGCTCATTTGGTCGGGTAATCCACCGACGACATAGAATCGTCCGTCTCGAAACCCAACTCCTCCCGCTCCATAAAACACCTCGTCGCATGGATGTTTTTCTAGTTCCACCAGATCATCAGTGTCGTAGACGTAAATCCAAGAATCTGCGTTCCCTTCGGGATGGTTAAATTCGCCAAGGTTGACTGCGACGAAAAGTTTTCCCTCGTGAACGCAGAGATCGCCGTGATGATTGGCGACCGGAACTTTCTTAATCACCTTTCCGTTGAGGTCCGTTTTCACGAGCGTCGTCGTGAAGCTCCAGTAGATCGCGGACGACTCTGCACAGATCCCCTGCAGATGGTGAGAGTACGTGCCTTCGCATTCTACTTGATACAAGTCATCCAACGATTGGGACGGACTGTTGTGCGGCAGATCTTCGGCAGAGACGTCAAGGTGCACTGCAACCAACCATGTCAGCATGCAAAGAACGAATCGGTTGTTCATGGTATTCTCGCCAAAGTCGTATGAAGCAGTATGAAGTCGTGATTGGTGTGCTAGAGCGAACCGTCAACGTCTGACATCCACCAGTTCTAACTCTGCTGCCTCCTTGAAGCAAACCATGTTATTCCAACCATACCCTACTTTGTTGGTGCAACATAACGCTGCCGAATGCGACACAGCGATCGCGCCGTTGGAAACAGTGACGTTCTAGTTCGCGGTACAAACGCCTTGATCCCTGAGCACCACATTCATCGACCAACAAGAACCGTTTCCTTGGACAACGCGCAATGGTTGCCGATGTTGAACCAAAACGCGTCGCCTCTTAATCGCACGAGCGTTATGCAAAGCCGAACTCAAACACGATTACGGTAGTTGTACGTTTCAAGCTACCCTCGCGCAAACTCAACATTGCGAGATGAGGTCAATCAGTTTGTTCGAGTCTCGCGATCGTGGAGTCTCGCCAAGCTTTACGGTATTGTGATAGAGCGAGACTAACATGACCTTCAGCCGCCTGCTGTATTTCGGCGAGGTCGACTCCGGACGCTCGCAATTTCGATGCAACCTGATGAGTGACGCTGATGTGATGGTCCGTCAAAGCCTTTGTGATCGCTGCGAAATCTTGTCCATGTTGATGAATCAATTGATCGGCGTATTGGGCGGGCGATGAAAACATACCATCCCCATCCGCATCGATGCGGATCGCACCGGAGCAACTAAACGCACGAGATTCGAAGTCGGGCGAATCGACGTCGTAGGGCTTCGCCATTGGCCAATAAGGGGCCGATACTCCGGGCCCCGTTGCGGTGGCGGTGACCCAGACATCATGTTTAAGTTCACCTGGCGCGATCCGCCAAGTGTGACGAAACTTCTTGCCAGCACTCCGAGATGACTCACCGGGGACTTTTTCACTAAAGCGACGTTGACCGCAAATGTACAACTCGACAGAGTCAGCTTCCGTCCACTGCGGGCCGTGGACTTCGACGACGAGTTCCAACCCATTTTGTCCAAGTGTGACAAGATCTGAATCGTTCGCTTCACGGTTGACGTTCAAGGTTGCCAATAGTCCATAGCTAACCACAACACGGCCTGCGAGAAAGGAATCGACGCATTCGTCAATATTGATCGACGCCGGGTCCGTATCGTTGCAACGGATGTAAGTTCTGCCCTGACCAACGATGTAACGCGAAACATCGTGCGAATCACTTCCGCCTACAGGGGTGGGCGAAAGTCCACGGTTCATCAGTCCACACCAATCCATAAACAGCAGCTTCACATCGTTCTTAATGGCACCCGAATTGATTACTTCCAACGCGTTGTATCGTTGCAATTGGCCATCGAGGTTTTCGCCGGTCAGACTGAGATGATGACGAGGTGAAAAGGGACGGAATCCATTATGGATGTCACGTGCATGGTTCAAGATCGCGACACGCACGCCGGGAGTTGAATAGATATCCTCAAACAGATCTTCCCAATGGTGGATGTGAAAGTCGGGAATGGGGCTGTCATCTTCGATCGGAAAAATGCAGAAGTGCCCCTTTTCAGTGGAGACTTCATTGCCAATCACAGGTGTGAATTCGGAAACCAATCCGGCAGCAATGAGCGATGGTCGAAAGTCAACATGCTTGTTGTGGTCGGTGGCGATTGCCAATTCAACACCTTCCCCGGCCAATGTGACCATTCGTTCCTCGATCGTGCAATCTCCGTGGCCAGAATGTGTCAAAGTATGCATGTGCGTGTCACAGGCAACCCATCCGGCGGTATCGACTTCGCGTCTAAGCTTCATCGACGCTCGCATGCGCTGACCAGGCATGATCTCGATGTCGGTGCTCGCGATGGAATATTCGAAACCACGTCCAGCATAAAGTTTGTAGACACCAGCCTTGACTGCGAAACTTGTCCTTCCCGAGCTCGTGTAAACAACCCCTGCACGCACTGCCGTTTCAACGTCCGGTTCCGCGATTACTGGGACTAGAGTTCCACGTTCGTCGACAATCGTGATACGGCCTGGCATAAAGCCCCCCCTCTCGTCGAACAAATCTACGTCGATTGTCGCAGCAGACCGAAGCGTCGGTGGATCCATTCGATGAATTCGGATCTCACCTACACGAATGTCATCAACGACGTCTTTGTTGTGAGGAAGAACTTCGAGCTTATTTTCCCCCTGCACCAACGCGCCATGTGGAATTTCAAAATCAGTCACCATGTCGTTTTCATCACGAACGAGCCGACCGAGCGGTTGTTCATTGATCAACACTTGCCACGCTTCCTTCACATCCTGTTGGCGAAGTGACAGCGTGTAGGCTTCAGGATTCGGTTCCGAGTGGAACCTGCGTTCAATACGAGCACCAGACGCGACCTCCGGAAACGAGCTCCATTCCCGCGTTTCACCACTGCGCAAATGAATCATCGCTTCCTCAAGACTGACCGTATCCTCCGATGGTTCCTGTGCGAATGCTGCTGAAGCAACGTTAACAAAGAACAATACGCAGATGAAGTTTTTCATGATCAATCCAAGGGCAGGGCGCGAGCCTTCGACCGGCTTAAGCGATCAATGATAACGGTTTCGCCCCATCAAATAACAATGGAAGTCAATTAGTGCTTAACAGCGTTACTCTCCCGGATTTAGAACACGGGAATAAGAGTCCAAATGATAACTAGCTGCGAGCTGGATGCGACGAACATTGGTAAATCGCAGGAATCAAACGTGGTGTCACCGAGGATCGTCCAATTCGATGCATCACGAACGGCTGAATTTCCAATCAGGTTCGCTCCTCGCCTCGGTAGGTGGGGCCGGCTCGAATCAGCGTTCTGCGAAAACAGTTCTTCGTCACTGATCGCGACAAGCAAAAGGAATACAAATCCCATTCCCGTACGTGTGATGGTGACCTTGGGTGGAGGTTAAGTGATATCCAAACCACCCCATTTCTTTTGAACAGATCGTGCCCGAGTATTCGATTGGAATCAGGCAGCACGACTGGCCATGAAGCTACCTAAGCGTGCAGCAGGACAAGACCAGCGTCCATTCTCAACGACTCAATCGCTCTTTCTTTCAAGATACATTACCGCACGGTGACAAGGTGGATACACTTCTTTGAACTGCTTGGGGAACCTATTCGTTGAGACTTGCCACACGATTTGTCAGGTCATTCGCGTGAGCGGACCTCCCTGCCGATCAACATGTCAGCAAACTGCTGTTTCAAGCCTGCAAGTCCCCGCGAGAGCCACAACGAATGATGAACCAGCTAGAGAGTACGAGCCATCCAAACTCCACAACGTTAGCAAAGCTGTCTCGTCACAGCGTTCTGATCACTGTTTTCGCAATCATCGTGAGCGTGATCAATGTCGTTTACTCAGAAACTGCGTCCGGCGATCAAGGTAGCAAGAATACGATTTGGTTAACCCCCAACGGCGATGACGCCAACTCTGGCAAGTCGGTCACCAATGGAGTTGCGTCTGGAAAACGTGCTGCAGAGCTAGCGTCGCCAGGAAGCCGTATCGTCGTGGCCGAAGGCCGATATTCGCCTCTTCGATTCGAGGGTCTCAAGGGAAGCGAGAGCGCCCCGATCCTCATCGAAGCGCAGAACAGAAGCGAAGGCAGCGAATCGGGGACCGTCGTTAGCTCTGGGAATTTCAAAGGTGGCACAGGTCTAACGTTGGTGAAATGCCAGCACGTTATTCTAAGCGGCTTTGAAGTAACGAAGACACAAAAGGGAATCGGCGTTCATAGTTGTTCGCATTGCATCATCAAGGACAACTGGCTTCACGACCTGGGTCAGGAAGCGATCCACGTCGGCCGAGGGCCAACCAATAGCGGAGACAATCCATTCACTGGCCCGGAATCGCACCATGTACGTGTAGCAAATAACAAGATCTCATCCACTGGTAAGTCGATTGCGATCTATGGCGAAGGCATCTACATCGGTACGGGGGCCATACGTGGCGACCATTCCCATGACATTGTGGTCGAAGACAATGTCTTGACTGACATTTCAGCCGAAGCTATCGAACTAAAGCCGGGAACCTACAACTTGATCGTGCGAGGGAACAAAATTTCCAACACACATCACGAGTACAACGCGGCTATCACGGTTTGTGTCGAAGGAACGACGTCCAACAATGGGAACTATTTGATAGAGAACAACGTCATCCGTGACATCAAGAAGGTCCGCTATGGCGTAGCCGGCATTGCGATCGGTCACGGCAACGCAATTATCCGCAACAATCAAATTTCCGATATCGATGGCGGCATAGGGATACAGGTTTATCGACGCTTTCAGAATGAAGACGCTTTGAAGGTTGAATTAACCAACAACACCGTACGTGCAAACGGTGTGGGAGACAGCATCACCTTGCACTACGGAAATTGCGGCCTGAAAGATTCGCCGTTAAAAGCAAACGTGTCGTTGCGTGACAACCAAACGGATGATGCCAGCGCAGGCACCGTCGTGCACACTCAATCAACGCCGAAATAGGCACTGGAGTGATTCTGGCTGCGATTGCTAGAGCTTGAGATTTGTCCTTCGATCTGATCCACTCTTTCTAAGTTTTCGGCTCAGATCTTAGATCGCTTCTGCTGCCACTCGTCCGATGCGATGTCGGGAGTCGTCTCGTAGCCCAACTCGAATGATTCAGGGCAGTCGATAGACTATGTTCGAACTAGACTGAATGACTTGCCGTGTTCTCCCTCCTTCGCCCCTTGCCCTCCTTCGCCCCTTGCCCTCGTTCGACTATGCCTATCTATCTCGCAAAAACCATTTCGATGGTCGCCTGCTTTCTCTTCCTAACTTCGTCCGCAATCGTAAACGCTGAAGAGACCTACCCCGTGCACCGCGACGCCAAGCGTACAGAAGGCGTTCCCAAAGGCGTGGTTTCAAAGCATCGGCTGACACAGAGCAAAGTCTATCCTGGCACCGAGCGTGATTACTATGTTTACGTTCCTGCACAGTATTCGCCAGACGAGCCCGCCGCGTTGATGGTTTTTCAAGACGGTAAGAATTATGTCGGCGAAAAAGGCCAATGGCGAGTGCCCGTCGTTTTTGACAACTTGATCCATCAGAAAAAGATCCCGGTCACGATCGGGCTGTTCATTGACCCAGGTGTGGTGTCCGCGGGCGACAAAGCACAAGACCGGTTCAATCGTAGTTTTGAATACGACACCCTAAGCGATCGTTACTCGCAATTCATCGTCAGCGAAATGCTACCGATGTTGCGTGAGAACTACTCGATCACTGACGACCCAAACTTGCATGGAATTGCCGGCAGCAGCAGTGGCGCGATTGCAGCCTTCGGGGTTGCCTGGCATCGGCCGGACCAGTTCCGTCGAGTGTTCAGTACCGTGGGCACTTATGTGGGACTGCGAGGCGGCAATGAATACCCGACCCTTATACGAAAGACCGAGCCGAAACCGCTTCGTGTATTTCTGCAAGACGGCCGCAACGATTTGGACATTTACGCGGGCAGTTGGTGGAATGCGAACAACACGATGTTGTCGGCGCTTCAATGGGCAGGCTACCAAGTGAACAACGAATGGGGCGACGGCGGACACAACGGCAAACACGGTGCTGCAATTTTCCCTGACGCAATGCGATGGCTTTGGAACGATTTTGAAAAGCCTATCGTGGCGGATACGTCTCAGCATCCTGAATTGAAAGACCGTATCGTTGCAGAAGAGCCTTGGGAACTAGTCAGTGAGGGGCACAAGTACACCGAGGGACCGGCCGTATCGCCCGACGGAAGCGTGTATTTCGTTGACGGACCTCGCGGCGAAATCTGGAAAGTCAATGAAGAAGGCGTCGGGGCAACTAAGTTCATCGACGACATGCCCGGCGTCAGCGCTTTGATGTTTGACGGTAAAGGTCGCTTGGTTTGTGCGCGCAATACCGCAAAGACGATTACCCGAATCACTCCCGATGGTACTCGGACGGATCTCGCCAGCGGGATGTCCTGCAACGATCTCGTTGTCTTGGATCATGGCATCTATTTCACCGGTCCAGAGGAGAAATGCATTTGGTATTTGGCGGAAGGACAGTCGGAACCTAAGAAGGTTGGCAGCGGACCTGAAAAACCAAATGGATTAATCGTTAGTCCCGACCGCCGCTTTCTTCAAGTGGTCGATGCGATGGGTCGTTACGTCTGGAGCTACCAAATCCTTGACGGCGGCAATCTTGATCACGAACAACCGTACTTCTATGTGCACAGCCCGCAAGACGAAATGAATACAGGAGCCGATGGTTGCACGATGACCGAGAGTGGCGAATTGGTCGTTGCCACGAAACTTGGCGTTCAGATTTTCGACCAGCCCGGTCGGGCTCACGTGATCCTGTCTCGTCCCAAACGCGACGGACGACTTTCCAACGTCGTTTTCGCCGGACCTGACATGAAAACAATCTACGCAACTAGCGGCACCAGCGTTTACCGCCGCAAGACGAACATGAAGGGGATAGCCCCGTGGCAGGACGCTGTGAAGCCGGAAAAACCACGGCTGTAGCCCAACTGACGAAAACCTGTCTCGGCGGTTATCGGCGAATTGCCGCGAGAAGAGCTAAATAGTGACTTCCTGATTTGTCGACGGCTCCAACAACTTTCGATAGCATCGCTACAATAGCTTCTCGTCTATTACACGACTACGGAAACTATCAATATGCCTCAGCGCGAACAGCAAGTCAGTACTGGCATCGACACACTCGATGAGATCATGCGAGGCGGATTTACGGCGGACCGTCTGTACTTGATCGAAGGCTACCCCGGTACGGGAAAGACCACGCTTGCAATGCAGTTCTTGCTCGATGGCGTATCCAAGGGCGAGCGAGGTTTGTACGTCAGCCTGTCCGAAACACGAGAAGAGCTTGAGGGCGTCGCCGCGTCGCATGGATGGTCTCTCGACGGCATTGATATCCATGAACTAGTGGACCAGGAAAAGCTGTCTCAGGAGCAAGCTCAGTACACGATGTTCGAACCATCGGAGATCGAACTTGGTGCTACGATTGATGGAGTATTAAAGAAGATTGACGCGATCAAACCCAAACGGATCGCTTTGGACTCGCTATCGGAAATGAGACTGTTGGCGCAAGGCCCCTTGCGGTACCGACGGCAAATCTTGGCGCTGAAGCAGTTCTTCGTCGGTCGCGGCTGCACGACGTTGATGCTCGATGACAAATCAGGCGGAGACCTTGCCAACGATCTTAACGACCAACAACTACAAAGCATTGCCCATGGTGTCGTTCGTCTTGAGCAGTCGTTGAACCACTACGGTGCCGAACGCAGGTACTTGCGAGTCATCAAGCATCGGGGTCGAGACTTTATCGGCGGAACTCATGATGTGTTGATCAAGCGAGGTGGCATGCAGGTGTATCCTCGCAAAACGCTCGAAGATGCCCAGTGGCAGTCCGAAGGGATCAACGTCAGCAGTGGAAACCCGGAATTAGACAATCTTCTCGGAGGCGGACTAATGGAAGGAACAAGCACGCTTCTTCTTGGCCCCGCCGGAGTCGGTAAGTCATCGACCGCAACTCAATTTGCCACTGCGGCTGCCGAGCGAGGCGAGCGATCCGTCTTCTTTCAATTTGAGGAAAGTCGGCATGCCTTTTTGCAGCGTAGTCGTGGGCTCGGTTTCGACATCGATCGGTACATCGAAAACGGCTTGATTGAGTTGCATCAGTACTCAGCTGGTGAAACGACGCCCGCAAAGTTTGCATCCCAAGTCCGTGAAGCGATTCAACCGGACGATCAGGGACGCAAGGTTTCCGTCGTCACCATCGACAGTCTCAACGGATACTTGAACTCGATGCCGCACGAGCAATTTTTGCTCATTCAACTCAATGACATTCTGCAAATGCTTGGTCGTCACGGCATCGTCTCGTTCCTCATCACCGCCCAACATGGAATGCTAGGGACCGCGATGAAGACTCCGCTGGACGCTAGTTATATGGCGGACAATGTGTTGCTGTTTCGATACTTTGAAACGTCAGGCGAAATTCGCCAAGCGATTTCGATGGTTAAAAAACGCACTGGCAAGCATGAGCGGACCATTCGCGAGTTCAATCTCACGGAACAGGGACTGCAGATCGGCCGTCCACTCGTTGATTTCCATGGCGTATTAAATGGAACTCCATCGTATCAAGGTAAGCGTGAAGACTTGATTAGTCGGAACGAAACGAGCCAATGATTGAGCCATCCAATAGCCCACTCCCTTCGCGTCACATCGACAATCAGACCGTCACGGTGCTCGCACCGACACCTCAGGATGCAAAGTATTGTCAACAGATCTTGCACGAGCACGGCATTCCCGTCGAGTTAGTGAATTCGGTCTATGAAGTGACGAATCGAATTGCTGATGGCGCGGGCGTCATCCTAATCGCGCAGGAATTCCTGACTGCGGAAGCGAGGGACAATTTGCGGCAAGCCGTTGCCGAACAACCATCTTGGTCCGACGTGCCAATCATGGTCCTACTGTCGCAACGGGAAACCACTCCCAGAGTCCTCACGGAACTCTTGACGATTGGCCACGTGACGTTGATCGAGCGTCCTCTGCGAATCGCGCTACTGGTCAGTACGCTGCGGGCCAAACTTCGTGATCGCGCCCGTCAATACAAGGTCCGCGACCTGCTACACAAAGCGCAGTTGGCAAACGCATCGAAAAGCGAATTTCTAGCGAACATGTCTCATGAAATCCGCACTCCGATGACTTCGATCCTCGGCTATGCGGAACTGATGGCAGACTTGGTGGAAAACAAGGAAGCGCTGGACTACCTATCAACGATCCGTCGCAATGGCGACTTTCTATTGGGAATTATCAACGACATTCTTGACCTGTCGAAAATCGAAGCTGGCAAGCTTGATATCGACATCGAGCGTTTCGATCCGGCTCGCGTGATCGAAGATGTACGCAGCATCATGGATGTGCGAGCCAATGAAAATGGCTTGAGTCTTGACGTGGACTATTCCAGCAGTGTTCCTCGTCTTATCGAAAGTGATGCAAAGCGATTAAGGCAGATATTGATTAACCTTGTCGGTAACGCGATCAAGTTCACCAAACAAGGTGGCGTGAAAATCAAAGTGGATTTTGCGAAGCGTCCTTCTGAGCGAGAGCCTTCCTTGAAGTCGGCGGCGGGCGAACTAAGGATTAGCATCATCGATTCCGGAATCGGCATTTCGCTCGAACAACGCAAACGTCTTTTCCAACCCTTTTCGCAAGGCGATTCGTTTATCACTCAGCAGTTCGGGGGAACAGGCCTCGGACTCGCCATCAGTCAACGTCTCGCACTCATGCTTGGCGGAGAAATTGCGGTATCGAGCAAGGTCGATGAAGGCAGCACATTCACGTTATCGATCGCGACCGGAGACGTTAGCGATAAGTCCTCATCCAAGCCCCAAGTTAGCCACGAGTCATCGACCGAAATCGAAACTCAGGGAGACCTAAGAATTGACGCAAACGTGTTGATCGTTGACGACCGCCGTGACATCCGTTTCCTTAGCAAACACATCGTCACCCAGGCTGGTGGGAAAGTCACCGAAGCTGAAGACGGCGTGCTCGCTGTAGCAACGGTCAAGGACGCGATCGCGAAGGGCGATAAGTTCGACTTGATTTTGCTCGACATGCAAATGCCTAATATGGATGGCTACCAGACGGCTCGAATCTTGCGAAAACTGGGGTATCTTGGTCCGATTATTGCTCTCACTGCCGACGCGATGCAGGGGGACATGAATAAATGTTTAGAAGCAGGATGCAACGACTATCTGTCCAAGCCAATCGACAAGTCAAAAATGATAGAAATGGTTGCTTCGTTAGTGAAGTCTCGGAGGAACGATGAATCACATTTCCAGCGATGAACAACTTCAGCAGTCGCACGAGATATTTCGACAAGTGGTTGAAGGGAATCCATTTGGCGTCTACGTGGTCGATCAAGAGTTCAAGATTCGATACATCAGCGAAGGCGCGAAAGAAACTTTTTCTGATCAAATGCCGGTCGTGGGGCGTGATTTTCCCGAAGTCATGCGAACGATATGGCCGCAGGCGTTTGCCACTGAAGCGATTAAGCGTTTTCGCCATACATTGGAAACCGGTGAACCGTACACGGCGCCGCTGCTGATCGAGCGTCGTGCCGATCGACAAACGATCGAGTCTTATGATTGGAAGATTAAGCGAATTCGCCTGCCAGGTAATCAATACGGGGTAGCGTGCTACTACTACGATGCCTCCGAGCGTCAGAGGTGGGAACAGTCGCTCCAGGATAGCAACGAACTTGTTCGAACCATCGGGGAAAATTCCACGGAAGCGTTGATCATGATGGACGCTTCGGGGTACCTGATCTATTGCAACCAGGCTTGGTTGGACATGTGTGGTTACACTCGCGAGGAACTGGAATCAAAACCGCTGCATGACTTAGTCCATCACCACTACGCAGACGGTCGCCCGTTTCCCATATCCGAATGCCCGATCGACAGGGCGCTTCCTCAAGGTAGCCAAATTCGTTTCCACGAAGACTTGTTCTTCCGGAAAGATGGAACCTCGTTTGATGTTCTGTGTTCGGCTCGACCAATCTACCGGGATGGTCAACCGCACTCCACGATCATCGAAGTTCGAGACGTCAGCGAGCAGAATGCCGCCAAGAGGGAGCTGATCGAGTCACAACAATTCCTGCAGGCAGCGTTGTCCGCAACCGGTTTGGCAGTTTGGTCGTGGGACTTGAAGACAGGCGAAGTTCGTTCGCCTCAGGATTTGCGATCACTCTTCGGGATGTCACCACAGACGCCCATGATGACGCGAGAGTTTGCCAATTGTGTTGATCCGCAAGACCGTAAACGGGTGGAAACGGCGATGCGATCGGCCATCAAAACGGGTGATGTTTGCAACGAGGAATTTCGCGTGCTGCATCCCGACGGCACAACCCGTTGGCTGCACATTCTAGGTCGATTCGTCCGAGATGAATCAGCCAATTTCGACTCGTTCTTAGGTGTCGTTGCCGACGCAACACAACGTAAGACGATCGAAATCAAGATCCGCGAAAGCGAGAAATACTTCCGCACGATGGCGGATGCTTCGCCCGCAATGTTGTGGATTACTGATCGCAATCACATGTGTACCTACCTGTCACGCTCTTGGCACGAATTCACTGGCCAGACTAAAGCGGAAGGGATGGGGCTAGGCTGGACCGACGCCACTCATCCCGATGACAAGCAACGTGCCGGTGAAGAGTTTATATCTGCGGCGAACGAGCGAAAGAATTTTATGTCGGAATACCGTTTGCGAACCGCGAACGGAGACTATCGGTACGCAGTTGATTTGGGTCGCCCACGTTTCAACGAAGCCGGTGAGTTCGAAGGTTACATCGGGTCGGTGATCGATGTCCACGAGCGGCGAGTGGCTGAAAACACGATGCGGGCCAGTGAAAGCCGACTGCGTTTGGCTGCGGAAGCGACGGGCTTTGGAACTCACGATTACGATGCAATCAGTGATTCATTGGTTTGGTCGCCCGAGCTGTATGCGATTTGCGGCATCCCATCGGAACAAGTTCCAACGCTTGATACGGTTCGACAATTGATTTCGCCCGAAGACCAAGAGACCTTCGACGAAATCATCGCCGATGCGTTCGATCCTGATGGCCCTGAACGATACGAGGCCGAATACCGAATCATTCACCGCGACGGCGAACTGCGATGGGTGGTCGACACGGGTAGGGCGATTCGTGAAGGCAAGGGCGGTGAACGGCGTTTGGTGCGAATCATTGGCACGATTCAAGATATCACCGACCGAAAGTCGTTCGAACACTCACTGCAACAGGCAAGACGGACGGCAGAGGCAGCCAACCGATCCCGCGGCGAATTCTTGGCGAACATGTCTCACGAGATCCGCACTCCGATGGCCGCAATCTTAGGTCACGCTGATATCTTAAAAGACCACCTGGTAGACCCCGACAATCTGTTGACCGTCGAAACGATCCGGCGCAACGGGAATTTCCTTCTGAACATTGTCAACGACATATTGGACTTGTCGAAAATTGACGCGGGCAAAATGGAAATCGACACCCAGCCCATTCGGCCCGATGCAATTGTCGGCGAGGTTCGTTCGTTGATGGACGTGCGAGCGGCCGAGAAGAAATTGCCTCTGATGATCGTCTTCAACGGCCACATCCCCGAGACCATAGAAACCGATGCTGTACGGCTACGACAAATCTTGTTGAATCTGGTTGGTAACGCGATCAAGTTCACCGACACGGGCGAAGTTCGGCTGGAAATCGACTATGACGCGTCTAGTCAGCGGCTCCACTTTCATGTGGTCGACACGGGGATTGGAATTCCGTCGGATAAACTTGACACGCTGTTCAAACCGTTCGTACAGGTCGACAACACGTCGACGCGATCGTATGGAGGTACCGGTTTGGGATTAGCCATTTGTAGCCGACTAGCCGAAGCCCTTGACGGTTCAGTCGCCGTTGAAAGTGAAGTTGGCAAGGGTAGTCGTTTTACGCTTTCGTTGCGAGTCGTTCGTCCAGGGCAACTGATCGAACCTAGCGTTTCCATAGGCGAGTCAAAGGAGCAACCTCATCAAGAAGTTCGTCTAACCGCCAACGTACTTGTGGTGGACGATCGTCGCGACATTCGCTATCTCGCGCAGCATTTTATTGAAAAAGCGGGTGGCAAGGTATTTACCGCCACCAACGGCCTCGAAGCGGTTGAGTTCATTACCTCGCACGAATCGCCCAAGGTCGACGTCATCGTTATGGACATGCAGATGCCAGTATTGGACGGTTACGAGGCATCCAAATTGCTGCGCAGTCGCGGATGCACACTGCCTATTCTCGCGTTGACCGCTAACGCGATGAAAAGCGACCGCCAAGCCTGCCTGGCTGCTGGATGCACCGACTATACGACCAAGCCCCTTGATCCGCGAAAATTGACCGAGACGATCGCGAGACTTCACCAAGGGATCGCCAACGAAGTGTCTGGAAACTAATGCCAATGGCCATATCCCAGCGGATCAAGGACGCCCCATGTTTCAACCGAGTGACATAGACAGCCTGGTAACGATGGCAATTGCTGCCGCCTGCGGCGGGGCACTGGGCATCGAACGAGAGATTGCCGGTAAACCAGCGGGCGTGCGCACACACATCTTTGTGTGCGCGGGGTCGGCATTGATGATGATTTTGGGCCAAGAGATCGTCGATCAATTTCAAGAGAAAGAAATCAATTCTTTGCTAAGCGTCGACCCGATTCGAATTCTACAAGCGATCGTTGTCGGGATAAGCTTTCTAGGTGCGGGAACGATCATGCACCAGAAAGATGAAAGTGTGGAAGGATTAACCACCGCCGCAACCATTTACCTGACCGCCGGGATCGGCGTCTCCGCCGCGGTCGGTCGAGTCGCCCTAGCGGTATCAGTCACACTTTTTGCGATCATCGCGCTGGTTTCGATTGGCTTCTTAGAAACTCGCATTTCGAAATTTCATCATCGCCGTCGCAGCGAGCGAAAAGTGGGTACCGACGATTCGCACAGTCCATAACTTAGGTGACGGTTATGCAATCAACGGATTGCCCTTGGTAGAACTTCATCGCAACTTGTTGCTGTTCATCATTCTTCCGGGTTTTCAGCAGTGGGCACCTTCAGGCCCTGCCGTGCAGCCCGATGCGACCATCGTTCACGAGCAACCGTTTGCATATCCACCGCCTCATCCTGTTCGTCGACAATTTCCATACCCAACAGAGTTTCCACGACGTCTTCCAGTGTTACGACACCTTCCATCCCGCCATAATCATCAACGACGAGAGCGATGTGTGCCCGGTTGTCGAGAAGCTGATCAAAGGTCTCAGCTATCGAAGTGTCTTCTTTGACGGTTTCCAGTTCTCTGACGAAGTCGGTAAGCGGACGATCAAACTCACCGGCCGCAATCGCACTAAGCAAATCAATCTTTAGCACGAACCCCGTCACATGATCGCGGCGGTCGGCGTACAGCGGTATTCTTGATACCGGAATCGTTTTAATTTCTTCCGCTACTTCACGAATCGTCTTTGCCTCTTGAAGTGCAATCACCACGATGCGAGGCGTCATGACGTCGGCTACGGTGATCGAATCGAGTTGCAACAAGTTTCGCAAAATTTTTGATTCGCGCACCTTCAGCAGACCCTCCTTGCTGCCGAGTTCCGCGATTGCTGAGATCTCAGCACGAGTGACAAGTTTTTGTTTCTCGTTTCCTGAGATCATTTTGGTCAAGAATTCTGATAGCCAAACCAATGGGAACATCAGCCAGATCAAACCCAGAACGAACAGCGAGACCGTTCCGGCAAGTTTTCGCCAGTGCAACGCTCCGATGGTCTTAGGAATGATCTCACTAAGAACCAAGATCAGGAGCGTCAATACTGCACTTGTAAGTCCGACATAGGAATCGCCGTAGACTTTTGCCGCCTGCGCGCCCACTCCCGCCGCACCGACAGTATGAGCGATCGTATTGAGGCTAAGAATTGCAGAGAGTGGTCGGTCGATGTTGGTTTTCAGTTCAATGATACGCTGCGCGGACTTGGATGGGTCTTGTCTGCGCTCGGCAATGAAGCTGGGCGTGATCGACAGAAGCACTGCCTCCGCAATGGAACAAAGAAACGAGAAGCCGATCGCGATCAGCAAATAAACAATAAGTAGGGCAAGGTCCACAACAAATTTCCTTCGAGACACGGCACCGTAGACACGTCGATTCGGCGTTCAGACCGCCATTGTAGCCGGATCGTTGAATTCCATCATGCCGTCGAAACTGCTGGATTTTTCTGCGATGCCTGCCCACCGTCGGATAGCTTCGCCCAAACCTTCTTGTCGGACAAAGTTGCACTCCCCGTGAGCGTTGAGAACGCGACATCAGCCGCATCTCGACCGACGCCAATGCGCACCAAACCAAGCGTGGACGCTAATCGTGTTGGATCGAACAAGTACCACTGACCATCCAAGAACGCCTCCATGAATCCGTGATAGTCGGGTGGTTGTAAGTCAACGGCGTACCCCGAAACATATCGCGAGGGGATTCCAATGCCTCGACATAGGCTTATCGCAAGGTGAGCATAGTCGCGGCAAACGCCCGTCCGCTGCAGCAACACGTCCGACGCGGTGGTCGTAACGACGGTGCTCCCCGGAGTGTAGTCGAGATGCTCGTACACCCAGTCACAGATAGCCTGAACACGGTCGAAACCAGGTCTGAGTTCGCCAAACTCTTCGAATGCAAATCGGGCCAGCATGTCGCTTTCGCAGTAGCGACTCGGATTCATGTACGTCAACACTTCGGGCGGCATCTGAGCCGCTTTCGACTCGCCAACGTCTCGAGGACGGTCCACCTCGGGGGTTAACTTAGCAATCGCTTCATAGGCGATGGTTAGCTCACATGGCTCGACAATGATTCGATGAAGCCGATTTCCTTCCATCCCAATCTGGCACTGCTCGACATCGACATCCGGCTCGACGCGAAGGCTTTCATCGCTGATGGACTGCCGTGACGTTGTTGCCGCAGCAATCTTTAGTAAGAACACCGTTGGCGCGTTCACTTGATAAACGAGCTTACTGCCGATCTCTATCTTGGTCATGGGTAGTCCTTTGACTTCGCGTGAGCGTTCCCTGCACATGAAACAATGCAGTTGCTCGCGCATGCCGTGGTTAGTAAGTGCTGTTGTTATTTAGAAGCGGTAGTGCCCAATCCATTGGCAATGCATGCACCGAATCCGCAAGTGCTCTTGTCCAATGGGATATGGTTCCGGCTAGATCGGCTTCCGAGAATCGTTGAAAACGCGGAGACATGTCGTTGTTCCCAAGCACCGCCAAATCAATCGGATAGTCCACATCGGTCACACTGGTACACGTGGCGTCAAAGGCTAAGAGAGCCAAAGCGATGGCTTCCAAGAGTGGTGTCTGGCTGGTAAGCAAACGGTCGAGGATGGGTTTGCCGTAATACGTACGGCCAATGACAAAGTAGGGCGAATCCACTGCGACCTCGACCCAGTTGCCCTCGGGATAGACGTAGAACAGTTGAGGACTTTCATCCGCCGTTAGTCTTCCACCAATGATTGCGTGCATGTTGAAGGTATGGTTCGTCGCAGCGAGCGAGGGCCCGTCCTCTTCCTTCACACGTCGCAATTGGTCGCCGAAAAGGTTAGCGAATTGGTAAAGACGATCGCGAACGACATCCTCGCCACGGAGGGTCTCATCAACATAGGTCAGAGTTTTGTCGCGAACCGATCGCAAGCCACTTGTCATCGTGAACAACGCTTGACCGGCGTGTTGAAATTCTGCCAGCTTCTTTTTGTTCACCTGTTCGCTGCCACGCACAATGCGTGTGTCGGCAAGCGCCACAATTCCTTCGTTGACCTTAATCCCGACACAGAACGTCATAGTTGAACTCTACAATTTGAGAATTGCTTGACTGCAGCAAGCATGAATTTGGCACCGCTTCATCCCAATCGAATGTCGTCGATCGGTTTGATGAGTGTCGAAAAAATAGGCACCAATAAAAGGTTTGAACGAAGCACAAGGCTTGGACGAAGCACAAGGTTCTAACGAAGCACATACCGGGCCAAACTACGGGGCAAGCAAATTTCTTAGCATCAGACCGTCCTGCGTGAACTCTCAGTCGTTAGTTCACTCCATTGTCCGATGTTGACGCGTCCGTTGGCTGAGCCCTCTTCTGGGCCTGTTCCGTCCTCTGGATTGCGGCCGTTATGTGGTTGTCCACATCACCGAGATTCGGTTGACGATCCGTTAGCGTGCCGCCAACATGGGATCGTGACGAAGCCAAAAACTAGGGCGGGGACCTTTCGTTGGTGTCGATAAGGACCCCCGATTGCAGGTTTGGAAGCAGAACCCTTGCTGCTAATCAATGCTCACTTCGCATGCTTTTTGAGCGATTCAACTAGCCACCATGGCCACGACGGAGCCACTTAGGGAGGCAAAATCGGGGGGCAAAATTAGGGGCAGAACAAGAATTGCAATGTCGAGCTCAGCCAAACGTCGCGTTGATAGTTCATCTGATATAATACTAGTCAGCCCGAAAGTTTGCTTAGCCCGGCCTAGTCGTCCCCATTCTCGGTCGACAAGAGTCTGTAGTCGACGACGAATCGCAGATGCAGATGAAGAACAGTCCGACAGTTTCAGCGAGCTTGGCGAACCTAAATATCCAACGGGTAAAACCAACTATGCGACAGACGCGATTCACGCGTGGATACAATTTTGTGTCGACGAGCTAGCGCGGTTTCCAACGTATCAACATGAAGCTTCCCAGCAGATCAGCTTGCCAAGATAATCATTGCTGTGACGCGAAGCCTGTTGAGGCAACGACTTGTTGAGTTGACGATCTGTTGAGTTAATAATTTCATCATCGTGATAGCTAGACCGACTAGCATCAGCGTTTCTCCTTCAATCAAAACCTCCTTACACGTTCCCCGACTTTCCCCGAGAGGATTTATATGACTTCTAAACGTACATTCAGCCGACGCGATTTCCTTCAGACGACGAGTGCGGCGACAGCGGCTGGCGTTTTCATGGGCACGAGTGCCATCACTCGCGGGCAAGATTCGCCGAATGAGCGTCCTGTCTTCGCAACGATCGGTCTACGCAATCAGGGCTGGACGATCACAAACAAGTCGACCCAGTTTGCTGACTTCGCCGCCTTCGCGGACGTAGACGCGACCGTTCTTGAAGAGAACCTTAAGAAGCTGGAAGAAAAGACCGGCAAGAAGGCTGACGGGTACAAAGACTATCGTGAAGTCCTCGATCGCGATGATATCGATGCCGTCATGATTGCGGCACCCGATCACTGGCACACGAAAATTTCGGTCGAAGCGATGTTGGCCGGCAAGGACGTCTACTGCGAAAAACCGTTGACGTTAACGATTGACGAAGGCAAATTGATCGAAAAGGTGGTGAAACAAACCGGACGCGTCTTCCAAGTAGGAACGATGCAGCGAACCGAATGCGAGCACCGATTCTTGAAAGCGATCGCGTTGATTCGCGACGGCAGGATCGGAGACATCCGCAAGGTTACTTGTGGCATTAACGGAGCCACGGGATCGCCGGTCATCCCGGCCATCGATGTCCCGGAAGGACTTGATTGGGACATGTGGCTCGGCCCTGCACCTAAGGTTCCTTATCGAGCCTTGCCAGAAATGCGTGAAGGCTACGGCGGCGGCGTGCCACTTTACACCAACTGTCACTACGCTTGGCGGAACTGGTACGAGTACTCTGGCGGACAAATGAACGACTGGGGTGCTCACCACGTTGACATCGCAACCTGGGCGTTGGGTGCTACCGACACAGGTCCTAACACGATCACGCCCGTGAGCTACTCGCTGCCCGTGGACTACAAAGATGGCTATCCGACCGTCAGCGATCAGTACAATTCGCCGACCAAGTTTGAAATCCGAGCCAACATGCCCGGTGACATTCCGATGATCATCACCAGCGAAGGCGACAATGGAATCCTCTTTGAAGGAACGAAGGGCCGCTTCTTTGTCAATCGCGGCAAGCTAGCCGGCAAACCGGTTGAGGACTTGGAAAACAATCCGTTGCCCGAAGGCGCCGTGGAAGAAGTCTACGGCGGTCCAGTTAGCCAGAACCACACGGAAAACTTCATCGATGCAATGGCTTCGCGAAAGCAGCCGATTTCCGATGTGTGGACTCACAACCGTATGCTTGAAACTTGCCACCTTGCCAATATCGCAATTCGGCTCGGTCGTGAACTGAAGTGGGATCCCACCAAGCGCGAGATCATTGGCGACGACGAAGCCAACGCGTTCCTTTCGCGTGAAAGTCGTGACGGTTACGAAATCAACATGTAATCGTCCTTCGATCGTTTGAAGCCAACCTACATGCACGTTGCAATGTCAACGTGCTAGAATTTACAGCAGGGCCTTATGGCCCTGCTTTCGTTGACATCGGCGATCCCATTCGCCGAGCGATGACGTGAGTGCCAGGACGCGTTTGTTCGTCACTTGTTCGAACGTCTGACACCATCGCAGGAAAGGATCACGCGTCCGGCAGCGAGTTACACCCGCCACAGGGGTCCACAAGCATCACTTGTGTCGAGCCACCAAGTCTGCGATTAAAGGCTTCGATTTGCCGTAAGAAACCAGGGCAATGTCGAGATTATGATCGTGATATTTTTCGATTGCCCGCTCGATCGCCGCGATAATCCATTCGTCGCGATTGCCAAAGACGCCACCACCGACCAGGGTCAAGAAGACCTTGTTCACACCACTTTGTGACGCGTTCAAAACGGCGCTGCAGATCGTAGCTTCATACGTTGCATCGAGCACCAATTTGGCGAAATGGGTCCAGTTTTCTGTGGGTTGCTTTCCGTAAGCGACGGGCAGGCCCGAACAGTAGATTTGCGACACGTGATGCCCCGCGCCGGCGAGCGTGACCTCGGCATTCCACTGCAAACCAATTCGCAGTTCACCTCGCAATGCCTCTAGTTCTGTTTCACTGGCCGAAGACAATCGATCAGTGATTTGCTCGAGCCCCATGTCCGTGGGAAAGAGATAGCCGTTCTTCATCGACCAGAGTTGATCGTTTGTATTGGCCAAACGCTCACCCAAGTCCGCGGAACAATCAATCTGTCGTTCCGCGGTTTGCCCGATCGTATCGCCAACGCGTGCAAAGTAGTTCCGGTAGATCGTGCCGGCGCCGCACGCAATCGCGCAAGCGGGCCCCTGAGTATGATCGTTCTCGTAAATTCCTACACCCTGCTCGGGCGTCACTGAAGGACTGCTCATCTCAAGCAAGTTGAATTGCGACGCGACTTGAAACAACGCACCCGCGTTTTCAGCGTTGCGATGCAAGTGCCGAACATCGCCAATGACTTCACAAAATGTCGTACGGCCAGGCACCCAGTTTGACTCAGCGACTCGGGACCGAAGTTCGTCAAGTTTTGGCGTTTCCAAACGACCATACGCAATGCGGTTTCCATTGGGGCAAACGATACGATCACCATCAACCGACAGTTCACTTTGAACCTGTTGCGGGGAAATTTCCTTGATCCCAGTAATGTCTTCAAACCAAGTCATGTCGTTCCGTCGGAATTCCAGGGTGTGACAGTATGCAAAGTGAGATCGCACAGTACGATCAAATTATTAGAACGATACGAGAGGACGTCGACCGCCCAACGCGACCTACTAAACCGAATTCCTAGTCGCGAACTCACGGGTTCGACACGGATGAAGCTTCTAAGGTTCGACGTGTGATGCCTAACTCAACTACTTTGCGGCAGCTTTCAATTCAGCAAATCGTCCACGCATCTCAGCTAACTTGGTTTGATATTGGGCGTTCGCAGCAAGATCATTCTCTTCCATGGGATCGGCACTCAGATCAAAGAGTTGCTCGCGATCAAATTCAGGCCAGTAAAAGTACTTCCAGTTCTTTCGCACCAGGGCTTCGGATGCGGGAATAAAATCCGTACTGTTCAGCATCGGATGTTCGTAGAAAAACTCCGTCCGCCACTCCGGTTTGTCCTTCAACAAGTACAGTGGGCTCAGGTCTTGCCCTTGCATGTTCTCGGGAGCGTCGATACCGGTGGCTGCCAAAATGGTGGGGGCAAGATCCACATTCAACGTGAATTCATCGTTGGTTTGCCCAGCGGTATTCTTTGACATGCGCGGGTCGCGAACGATCAGCGGCACTCGAATGCTTTCTTGATGCGGGTACCATTTGTCCGCGAGTCCGTGTTCAGCATGGTAGTAGCCGTTATCGGTGGTGAAAATCACTAATGTATTTTGATCCAATCCCTGCTTCTTGAGCTCGGCAAGAATGTTTCCACAAGTCGTGTCGACTTCCGTTGCCAAGCGATAGTAGTTCTTCATCATCGATTGATACTTCTCCGGCGTATCGAATCGCCAGTGCCAGCGATTGCGACCTTCATTCTTCTCGTTCCCGACAAAATCAGGTAGCCGTTCAAAAGATGCTTGGGTTGCATTTTCTGCAACCGGAATCGTGATGTCTTCGTAGAGTTGCATGCTTTCGGGCTGAGGCAGAAACTGAAGCGGACTGGAATCCTCGGCATGAGTAGCGAAGAATGCAACAGTCAGACAGAACGGTTTGTCACGAGGTCGTTCACGCAAGAAGTCCATCGCATCAACTTCATTCTTGCGGGTCACATGGATTTTGGTCCCATCGGGTTGGTTGATCCAATGCCTACCATAATACGACCGGCTAAAATCGAACTCGTTCGCTGGAATCGAACCGTTGTGCCACTTGCCAACATGGCCTACGTAATAGCCATTTTGTCGTAACAGACCCGGAAACGATTCCTCCCAGGGAGTTTGCCATGGTTTGAATGAGCGATTTCCGTGTCGTGACATCCATTGCCCCGTGAACAAACTCGCCCGACTGATCCCGCAAATCGATGTTGTGACACAGTTATGAGTGAACCGAACACCTTGATGGGCAAGCGCATCCAAAGTCGGTGTTTTCACAACGGGGTTTCCGGCAACTCCTAACGTGTCATGTCGCCAATCGTCAGCGTACAAGAGCAAAACGTTCATTGCTTCGTCGTTGGCGTGGGGAGACTCTTCCGCATTGGAGTCTTTGAGGTTTGATAGCGAAATCCCGACGAGCACGAGAGCAACCAACGCGGAAAACTTGCGACCGGCATTCATGGTTTTAATAAAGTTAGGCATGAAGATCATTTTGTGGACTTGGTGGAGGCTCGCATCGCCTATTGGTGGATCAATCTACAACATGACATCACTGGGGAAGATCGATTCCAATTCGGTGTGATTCAATTGAAGGACGCCATTCTAAACGAACCGCAATGACACGTGACGCCGTTTGAGCACCGGCATGGCACAACCTTTCTCCATTTCAGCCGTCATCGCGTGACGTTGCCCCGTCCTGATGATTGCGTTTCGATCCTACGTTTGACACGTCCGTGCGTTGAATAATCATGCTCATCCCAGGACGGACGTCTTGTGTGGCTTCCGTGCAATACGCACGCCAGCACGATGGTCGTGGCCTCCTTTTCCGGAATACTCAGAATTCGATACTCGCGAGCTTCAAAAAATTACACCAACGACCTGATCTTCGATGCGGCTATGTTCGCATGAACGGAGCAAGAGCTAGATCATCAAGATTCGACTTTTACATAGAGTTTGCCGATTGAAAGGAATTCGGCGATTAGAGAGAGCGATTGGCAAGCCAGGCCAAAAAATCAGATGCTGCGTGCATATCAGAAATACCTACTCCACCGTCAAGCTGTTTTATCGCCATGATCGCTCAATCACGTCGATAGCCAAAAAGTGAGGAGCGGCTATCGGTCATCATTTTACAGAATGGATTTTAGAATGAAGTTACGGATGCCAATTAGACTAGCTGCGCTGATAGTGCTGGCGCTTAATGTCGCCAGCCAAGCCGACGACCATATGCGTTCGCGCGCTGACAAACATGCTCCGGCCGCGCTGATGGGCGACCACATCCATGATCCCGGTGAATGGATGGTTGAATACAAGTACATGAACATGTACATGGACGGGAATCGTGCTGGTTCGCATCGTCTAAGTGACGCCGAATCGGTCGCATTCGGTGCGTCCAGCGATCCGGTTACCAACCGAGGTGCGTCACCCACCGCGATGACACATGAAATGCACATGCTTCATCTCATGCGAGGAATAACCGAAGACATCACTTTGTACACGATGATCATGATGCCTAGCATTACCATGGATCACATACGCGGTCCAATGAATCCGGCGGGTCCTGGCACATCGTTTACAACGCACAATAGTGGGTTTGGAGACTTAACGATCGGTGCGCTACTTCGACTCTACACGGACGTTGACGATGACGTGATCTTTAATCTCGGTGCATCACTACCCACTGGTGACATCTTTAGAACCACGTCTGAACCAACCGGTGGTGCTGTTGAACAGCCGTTGCCGTACCCGATGCGTTTGGGCTCGGGAACATTCAATGCTCGTCCTGGAATCACCTGGAAGCACTACTATCAGTTTGGCTCGTTTGGCACCCAGTTTCAAACGAACTTGCCGGTCGGTCGCAACTATCGCGACTATTCCATTGGCGACGAATTTCGACTGAATGCTTGGTACAGCCATCTGATCACACACAATCTCTCCACAAGCGTTCGACTAGAAAATCTCTGGCTTACCAACTATGACGGCGAAGACCCACAATCGACTGATGCACTCATTAGCACGAACGTCGAGAGCTTTCGGGGTGGATACTCACTGAATCTTGGATTGGGCATCGCAGCACTAGTCAGTGGACATCTGCTTAACGTCGAATTTGTGCCGACTTTGTATCAGGACCTTGACGGCATTCAGCTTGAAACGGATTGGTCCATTGCAGCAAGTTGGTCAAAGAGCTTTTAGACAAATCGAGTCATTACGTACATTGTCTCACGATCGTGCTCGCCCAAGCAAGCACGATCATGGCTCGATCACAGGATGGTAGCGCCTAGCGTTGTTCATTCGACGCTATGGCTAGCCATTCATGGGCATTCATTCACGCCATGTAATTGCCGTCTCTTGGCATAAGCATATCGAGGCCGCTAAACGATCTGCCTGAGCCTCATTCACTTGAGGCTCATTCACACGAGTCTCATTCGCTCACTTGCACTCGCGGCAGCGTCCAAATCAGCAACCCCATGCCAAGCAGACCGCTGGCAGCGGAACCTACTAAGACTCCGGTTTTCGCCGTATCAAGACCATCTGCACCGAAGGCAAGCCCATCAATGAACAACGCCATCGTGAATCCAATCCCCGCGAGGCAACTGCCGCCCACAAGAATTGGCCAGCCGATGGAATCCGGAAGTTTCGCCCAACCCAGTCGCACCACTATCCAACTGAACAACAAGATTCCCAGCGGTTTGCCAATCACAAGGCCTAGTACGACCGCAATCGCAACGGAATCACCCAAATTCGACAGCTCGATCACTACTCCCGCATTGGCCAGAGCGAACAACGGCATGATGACAAAAGCCGTCCAAGGATGGAGTGTAATTTCGAGGTATTCAAGCGGTGACACCAGTTCGCGTGTAAGCCGTTGAACTTCATGGACTGCACCAATGCGATGGCGATGCAACGCCCATCGCTTGTCCTCGAAGTCCTCCTTCTTTCGATTGAGATACTCGCGAAATCGTTCAGGCAACAAAACTGCACGAGCAGGTGTCTGCAGACCAAGAATGACACCGATCAATGTCGCGTGAATCCCGGACTCATGCAGCATCAGCCAAGCGACCGCGCCAACAATCACATACGGCGGAAAACTCCGAACACCAATTCGGGATAGCACCTGTACGGTCACGATGCACAGAACTGCTAAGAGTAAGTACCCATAGTCGAGCGAACTGGTGTACCCGATCGCGATGACTAGAATTGCCCCGATGTCGTCAACAATCGCCAGTGACAAGAGCAACACTCGCAGGGAATGGGGGACGCGTGGCCCCAATAGCGCCAAGCATCCGATTACGAATGCGATATCGGTCGCCATTGGGATGCCCCAGCCACGCATTCCAGGTTGGCCATACTGCAACGTCAAATAGATTGCCGCCGGTACGACCATGCCACCGATTGCCGCTGCGATCGGCAGCGAAGCTAGCTTCCAACTTGAAAGCGACCCATGAGCCAGTTCGCGTTTCACTTCTAATCCGATAACGAAAAAGAAGATAGCCATCAATCCATCGTTGATGACGTGATGCAATGAATGATGAAAGACAAAGCTTCCAAATCCAAGCGTAATGTCAGTGTGCCAAAATGCGAGATAGCTAGCTGCGTGAGAAGAGTTCGCAGCGAACAAAGCCACAAGCGTGCACGCAACCAACACCAAACCGCTGGCTGCTTCGATATGCAGGAACCGCGCTAAGGGGCGAAGAATGCGATCAACGGGCTGCTCGGGCAGCGGAAAATCAACGTCATCTTGGGTATCAGGTGAAGTAGATTCGTTGATTGTTTGCATTATTCATTGGCTTGGTGTTCCGTGGCTCAACCATGTCAAACATCCACATTGCAAATCTGGTGCCGATACCGTTCATTTTCAAATTGCTGCAGATTCGCAACCAAGAAAGGAAACCTGCGTTGACGGTGTCTACCACAGGTGACGCTATTGAGCCGATCCGCAAGAAGACGAGCGAGACGGAAATGAGGAACGCCACGCTGCCGTTTCATTCTTCGAATTGGAAATTAAGCAACTCTCGTTGACCCTCATTTGCATTCGGAAAGCTGGTGAATCGTCGCGACTGCTTCACTGACAATTCTATCCACCACGTCACTCGCGGTCGCGACGTCTTTCACCTGTCCGGTCACCTGACCGGCATACATGGCCAACTTGTGGAGTTCGCCGGTCATGGACTTTAGCGGTGAGTCGGTGCTTCTGAAATACACGGGACGACCTTCCTCTTCCGCAATCTGTTCACGCGGCTCAATCCTTTCGCCATGCCCAAAGGGCTCAGACTCAATTCCTTGCGTCGCCTCGCTCTTCAAAACCCTTACGGGTGAATGAGGCGGCCAGTTAATGGTGAATGCATCCGTATGAATGGTATCGCCGGCGTTTGCGTCCAAAACTCTACGCTTGTGGATGTCGTGAGCAAAGGATTCCACGGTGGCAAGAAAGGCGGTTCCACAGTGGATGCCTTGTGCACCTAAAGCAAGCGCGGCGACCAAGCTACGACCACTTGCAAAACCTCCCGAACCAACCACTGGTACTGAAACAGCGTCCACTATCTCAGGCACTAACACCAGAGACGATACGACGCCATGCACGTGCCCGCCTGCTTCGACTCCCTGTGCGACAATCACGTCCGCGCCACTGGCTTCGGCAAGGACCGCTTGCTCGACGCTTCCGACTTGATGGATGACACAGCATCCCGCATCCTTGGCTCGTCGAACCGCGCCGGGCACCACATCCCAAAAGAACACCAAATTTGGCACTTGAAGCCGTATGCACTCGTCGAGTTCTGCATCGAAAAGTTCACTCTGGGTTGCTGCCGGAATCAGATTCACGGCAAACGGCTGGTCTGTCAGGGAGCGAACCTGGTGAACTTGTTGTCGAATCTTCTCGGGTGACTCTCGCACCATCCCTAAGCAGCCAAAGGCACCCGCCTGCGAAACTGCTGCTGCCAACTCGGCTCGCGCCACGCCACCCATCCCCGCTTGAAGAATCGGGAAACGGCACCCCAACCGTTCGCAGAGCGGTGTAAAGAGATCAGAGAACTTCGCCACGATCATTCACTCAGCTAACATGAAGGGATGAATTGCGACTTAGACACCAGCATTCCTGATTGGATCATCGAACACCCTGAAACGTCTCGCATTTTTCTCGAATTGGAACTTGATACCAGTTGCGGAGGAAAGTCGCTTTCGTATCTATGTATTCACAAGGACTTAGATCCCACCGTCGTTCTACGCCACCTGCGACAAGTGATCGCTGTCAGTGAGAACGGCAAACGTAGCCTTGATGGAAGCGCTAAGCGAAATTTCAACGCAACTAAAGACGACAGCTCGGATCGGTTCTAAGCCGAAACAGTTCTACTCTTGCAACACTACATCGTGATCACTACATCGTGGTCACTTAGTCGTGATCACTTAGTTGTGATCACTAAGAATGTCGTTGCCTATGACGATCATACCGTCGAAACGGATCACGACCTAGATCCTCGATGGCGACAACCGGGGTTACCGTATCGCACCTTGAGTTGTCACTTCTTAGGGTAATCCTCAACTCCTAGCACCAAAACAACCCACTCTACGCGTCTGAGCATGAATTCCAGGCCCGCGGCACACTTGTTGCATCTCTTCGTTATGCACCGCAGGGGTACAAACCAAAGTCGTCCAAAGGAGCCATTAACATGCTAATGCGAAATCCCGATTACGCCGCCGATGCGAGCGTGTCTATCGACAAACTGCACGAGACCACTGCGGATGCGCCCACCGGCACCGGAGCTTCGCAAGACAAGAATGAATATTCATCTCGCGAGATTCTCTTCGGGCAAATTGTCTTGGCGTTGCTATTTGTAATCGCAATCTTGCTGCGATGGTCGACTTAATCAGGTTCGATCACGGATGCTCGATGAGTGCGTGACATTGATCGATCGGCGAATGCATGGATGGAAGCGATGCACTACTACAGATGCGACCTACAAAAGCAGTGGATCAACGACTATCGCGTCGCGTTCACTCGCGGCACTCATCATTTGATTCGAAACATCTCGATCGACTTCAATGCGAACGAGATTTTCGTTCGCGGCGATGCTCGAACTTACTATGCCGCACAGTTCGCAATACACACGGCCAAGACGCTCGGCTCGCGACACCATCGTTTCCCTGACACCGCCCTCTTGCTTCGCGTTCAAGACCAGTTGCTCGACGTATGCGTTCGACAACGCGTTGACCGCGATACATCGCTTTGCGTTGTTCGATTGGTGAAGTTGAACCTTCGCGACACGACTGTGGCGGCATTCCGTTCGTTTAACAATTCTATCAGTCAAATTCATCAAACCAATTGAGGCGTAGGTCACTCCCATGACAAAAAAGAAGACGATTACTGTTACGAGCGAAGATCGTGAGCGTCTCGAACGACTTTTCGTCAGTTCGCTTGCTGCTGCTTTCTTGGACAAACCTTACCTGAATGATTTGAGGCAGGAACTAGAACAAGCCAACGTAGTGGGTCGAGGGGAAGTTCCTGCTGATGTTGTCACGATGAATTCGACGGTTGTCATCAAAGACATGAAAAGCAAAGAAACGGAGACGTTCACGCTGGTGTATCCAGATGAAGCAAACATCGCTGACGGAAGATTGTCGATCTTGGCTCCCTTGGGAATCGCGATTCTCGGCTATCGCGTTGGGGACACGATTCGTTGGAAGATTCCCAACGGTGAAGGTCGTTGGCGAGTTGAACGAATTGTCTATCAGCCTGAACGAGAAGGGATTCCCGCCTAGAATTCCCGAATCATTGGTCACGAAAAACAACGCCAACATTGTCATTAAGACGTAGAATAGTAAGTATCCGTTTCTGGTTTGGTCCCACCTCTTTTTTGGAGAGTGTTTGATGAAGATTTCAGTCACAACGTCGATGAACCAACTCAGTTCGCAAGCTCGTGATTCCGCGGAACGAATGCTAAGGAGCACGCTTGCTAGATTCACTGAAAAGATTGCTCAGGTATCGGTTCTCATAGATGACGAGAATGGACCTCGCGGCGGCGTCGACAAGCATTGTCGCGTTAACGTGTTGATGCCAGGCGTCGGCGTTGTCACCACATCGGCGCGACACGAAAAAGTTCTGGCTGCGGTCAGCGAGGCGGCACGTCGCGCACGGCGGATAGTCGTTTCGAAAACGAAGCGTCCACAATCGCTGCGAATGCGTCGCCGCTCACATCACAATCAACATGCTCCTCAAGTTGATTGAGCGTTGATGAACGCTTAGCGAAAGTCGCTGGCATTGATATCGTGGCGTTTCAGTAATTTGTTTAGCCCCTGACGCGACAGTCCGGCTTGACGTGCAGCGCTCGCGATGACGCCGCCATGTTTCTTCAATAGCGCCGTGAGATAGGTTCGATCGGCGCTGTCGAGTGCCTCGTCTCTAGAGATCTCTGAAATGTCCAACTCAGCATGTGATCGACGGTCATAATTACGCAGTTGCGAAGGCAAATCTCCCACTTCGATCTCGGCTCCGCGTGCCAGCGTAAGCGTTCGCTCGATTACATTTCGCAGCTCACGAATGTTTCCGGGCCAGTGGTATCGCCGAAAGCAATCCAAGGTTTCCTCTGAAAATCCAATGACGGGCGAGTCCTTGGGACGCAGTCGTTGAAGAAAGTGATTCGCCAATAACAACACGTCGTCACCTCGTTCGCGCAGCGGTGCGAGCTCGATGTGAATCACCGCCAAGCGGTAAAACAAGTCCTGGCGAAAGCGTCCGGCATCTACTTCCGCCTGCAGGTCGCGATTCGTTGCGCAAATGAAGCGAGTGTCTACCTTGACGGCTTTGCTGTCCCCCAACGGTGTGAAAGTTTGCTCCTGGACCGCACGCAATAGCTTTGCTTGGGACGTAGCTGGCAATTCACCCAATTCGTCTAGGAAAGCGGTGCCGTGATCACAATAACGCAGCAGACCTTGTTGATCACTCGCCGCACCGGTAAAGGATCCCTTCACATGCCCAAACAGCACAGACTCAAATAGTGATTCAGGAATCGCGGTGCAATCGATAACCTGAAATGCATTATTAGATCTTGGCCCATTGTCATGAATGACCTTGGCAATCACTTCCTTTCCGGTACCGCTTTCTCCGGTGAGCAGAACGTTGGTGTTGCTTGCGGCTACCCGATCGACAATGTCCATCAACCGAAGCATGGGATCACTTTGCCCAATGATCTCGGGAAACCGATTCTGAGATTGGCTAGGCTTGGCCGCCGTCGTAGCCTCTGTAGATGCCGCCACAGGTCTTTCGATGGCGCGCTCGATCGCCGTGAGTAGTTCGTCAAACTTGACGGGCTTAAGCAAGTAGTCAGCAATTCCAAGCCGAACGCTTTCGATCGCACTGGGGATGGACGGAACCCCGGTGACCACGATCATCGGAATGTGCGAATACTTCGTACGGCCTTCCTTTAACAGTTCGAGCTTCAAGTTCCCGGGCATGTTCAAGTCGGTAAGAATCAGATCGAACGAGTGGCCGCGAAGCACTTCAACGGCATCGGAAGCATCCTCAACACAAACGCAATCAAACCCCTCATCGCGAAGTAGTTCAGCAGTTGTGTTTCGATACAGAGGCTCGTCATCTGCAATGAGAATGCGATGAGGACGAGCGTTGTCGGATAGCTTGTTCATTGTTCGATCTATGCCTGAAGGTTTCGATGACATCCTACGAGGGTCTATTTAGAGACGACAATCCATAGCTCACGCTAATCGTCTCGGCAGTGTCACTGTGAACCGGGTGCCTTTTCCAACTTCACTTGTCACCTTCACCGATCCGCTCATCGCCTCGATGATGCTGCGTGATACAGACAGCCCTAACCCCATGCCCTGACCCACTGTTTCAGTCTTGGTGCTAAAGAAGGGATCGAAAATCTGGTCTAAATGTTCGGCGGCAATCCCGTGCCCTTCGTCAGAAACGTCGACGAGGACATGATTCTTTCTTGTCTCGATTGCGACGCTCACCAGTTGCCCTGGCTTGGACGCCTGCATCGCATTGTGAATCAAGTTCAACAAAACTTGCTTTAACTCGCCCTCTCTCAATACTACTTCGCTTCCGCTCAAATCCTGGTCCGCTTTTAACTTCTCAAACGCCGTTATCACTTTTACCCCCGTTTTGCGAGATAGAGGTTGGGAAAGGGCGATGACCTCTTCAATCGTTTGACAAATCGAAAATCGCGTCGCAGTCTGCTGGCTGGGCCGATAGAGCTGGTACATCTGGTGAGTGATTCCACTGATACGATCAATTTCACGATCGATGAGTTCGAATTTTTCGAAATGCCGTACTTCAGCAGGCAGGTGACGCCTAATCAACAGCAATGCGTTGCGAATTCCAGCCAAGGGATTATTGATTTCGTGGGCGACACCGGCCGCCAATTCACCGAGCGCCGCAAGCTGTTGCATCTTTGACCGATGCTTCTCTAATTCGGCGACACGTGCCGTTCGTTCCTGAACCAACTGTTCCAAGTGTTCATTGTGCAATCGCAATTGCTCACGTAATGCGCGACGATCGGCGATGTCGCGAACGCTAGTCCGATAACCTAGCGAACGGCCGTTCGCGTCCGTCATCGGACGCCAGGAAACCGCGACCCATCGATGTGATCCATCGCGATGCAATACTTTAAACTCGATATTGTTCCCGGAGCTGCCGCTAGCCATTTGCTCCACATACTCAGCCATCCGTGCATGGTCCGATTCATCTATCACCCGGTACGGGTAATCTTCCATCTTCAAGCACTCTTCTGCTGTGTAGCCAGTGAACCGTTCGACCGCCGAGTTCACCCAAAGTAGTTTGCCGTTGCTTCCGTGCCAGCTTTCCCAGTCGTAAGTACACTCCGCGATCGCACGAAAGTACTCGGGGTCGATCTCTTCGGATTTCATGGACTCCTGCTTTGGCATCGGCTCGGAATTGTTCAAAGGGTTCGCACAGTCGGTGGATTGGGTCTGTTTCATCCTTTCATTCTATTGGCACAGCGGCACTGGCCATAAGCCGATCCACGTACTTTCGATCGTCCATGGGCGGAAACTTTGCCAAGGTTCTACGCATTCAATATGCCTTGCAGCGAACGACAACGCCCGTTTACGCAGCGGAAACCCTGGTTGACGCGAAGCAACGCGATGTACCGCGAGAATGATCAAAATCGCCGGAAATCCTCCGTATTATTGCATTTGAATGGAGTTGATACCATTCCGGCCCAATGGTTGCACCGCTTGTGGTTCAGTCGAAGCGAGATGGCAAACGCGTTAAGCAGTACACAACGAAATTGAACACGTTTCCTTTCGCGATCCGCTCAATGCAAAGGAGCACCCGATGATTTCGTTGCTGATCGTTCCACCCTACTGCGATTCACTCGATCGAGATACGAAGGCTCACGAAAATCAGCCGCCGCGTCGAGATCATGTGCTTGCTTCCAGTTCTCGTTTTGCTAATCAAACTGCAAAGCAAGACAACGGTAACTCAAATCGAGACGAAGAACGCTACCTTCTTCGGATTCTAATTCCGCTCTTTTTGTTGTCCGTCATTCCGTTGTTGGTGGTGTCCGCTATTCTCTGGCTGAACCCTGACGCGTTCATGTATCAGTTTGGTCCCGAAAGCCATCCTGATCTTGGTAAGTGATAGATGGACAACGTGCCGCCGACAATGCAGCGTGTCGTTTGCCGGACGGACCAGTTTTGGTCAATAGCTCAGCCTACAACATTCGCCGAACATCCGACGCGAATGTAGGGAAAGCGAACAATGTTGATTTCATATCCGTTGCGGTAAGTCCGTGTTTCATTGCCAGTGCAAACAGGTTGATCGTCTCCTGCGACGCAGGCCCAAGTAAATGTGCTCCGACAATGAGATCACTTTCTTTGTCGATGATCACTTTGTACCCCGCGACCATCGTCCCCAGTTTGCGGACGGATCCCCAGGTCGATGTATCGTCAAAGCGTACATTGACATCGGCCGAGCTTTTCTCGGCTTGTTCTTCCGACAACCCAACGGATGCAATCGAAGGTGTGGTAAAGGCAACCTTGGCAACCGGGCCGTAATCGGGAATCGCTTGCAGATTACCTGATTGCAGATTCTTCGATACGATGCGAGCTTCTTCGTTGGCCACCGGAGTCAACCGCGGCATGTCGCTGGCGGCGCAATCGCCAGTAGCAAACACATTCGGGTTAGACGTGCTGCGCATGTACTTGTCTACCTTGATCCCGTCCCGGTCATGATCAATATCGGCGCGCCCTAGATTCAGACTTGAAATGTTTGGCACCCGACCAGCACCGTGAACAACAAGCCCCACGTCCATAACATCGCCATTGTCTAAAGAAACACGAAACGCCCCGTCGGAAAGCTTATCGATCTGGTTCACTTCACAATCTGTGTGAAATTCAAGACCTTGCGATTTGGAGTACTCCACAAGCATAGCGACGAGGTCGGGGTCGAAACCGGAAAGAACAGATTTACCGCGTTCCACCACGATGACTCGGCGGCCGGTGCGAGCGACAACGTGCGCGAACTCCATGGACACGTATCCTCCTCCAATGAAGAGCAGTTCGCCCGGAAGCTCGGACAGATCCAAAAATTCGTCGCTAAGAATGGCATGTTCGCTACCTGAAAATTCCAGCGGTGCCGGCATCGCTCCAGTTGCAATTAGGATGCGATCTGCAGTCAGCTTTTCTTGACCCACCTCTAAATGGGTAGATCCTGTGAACTTTGCTGCGCCATGAAACGTCGCTATACCCGCTTCACGAAATGAAGCTTCGCTTTCTTTGACGACAGGTTCGGTAAAGGTACGCTTGAATGACTGCAGCAATGACCAGTCAATTTCAACGTTCGCTTCCGCGATCAACTTCCCACTCGCGCTTCGGACTCCATTGACGAGTGATCCGGCATTTGTAAATACCTTTTTGGGATTGCAACCTCGCAATGCGCACGTGCCACCAAACTCACGTGCTTCAACGATAGCCACGCGATGTCCAGCCTTGGCACTTTTTTTGGCAACCGTTCCGCCGGATGGCCCCGTACCTAGGACTACTACATCGAAATGTTGTACAGCCATGATGGACTTCTAGTAGCTTTCGCTAAATGACGTTGATCGAGTTCTCTCGACGAATAGAAATGCAATGATGCTTCAGGGGTTCAAGCGATGACGACTAGCATAGAAACCTTGCCTTAGGGCAGCTCGATCGCTAAACCGTGATTCACGCGATTGGTGAAGTTCGCAAGCGCTACCGCCGCCGCGAGTGTGACGAGTTGTCGATCATCGAGAAACGTTTTGACTTTTTCCACGACGTTCGAATCGACATTTGCAGTCTGAGTTAATTGATCAGCGTACTGCAGGACAGCCCGTTCTTGTTCATCGAACAGGTCGAGCGCGTCCGCGTTCATCGAGTCCAACTGTTCTTCCGATAAGCCGGCTTTCAAAGCAGCTTGACGGTGATAGTGCGAGCAATAGTCACACGAATTCAGTTGAGACGCTTTGTAGTAGGCGAGCTCTCTAAACTTTGCAGGCAGGTCGTTTTGCAACCCATCGTTGATCTGAGTTACACCGCCAAGTACATCCGGTTGATGAGCCAAGGTGCTGAATAAATTGAGTGACTGGCCGAACTTCTTTTCGATGGACTTGAGCAACGGTTTTGAGTCTTCGGGAGCTTCATCGAGTTGAAGCGGATCTACGTATGACATGGTGAACTTTCCTTAGTAGCGAAATGAGGCGAAGGTACAGTTTGGTTCTTTCCCGCCGAAGTCTCATCGTCAGTCGCGTCAGTGGTTGGTTCCTCGTTGTCAGGGGTTGGCTCAGGCACTTCCGCGCCGAGGATGTAGGCCAGCGGCTGAAGTCCGTCATAACCTTCGCAAGCCATTCGTGTGGCGATCAATATTGGCACCGACAAGAAGACTCCCATGATGCCCCACATCCAACCCCAAAGAACGATTGATAGGAATACAATCACAGGGCTCATACTCATCGTCCGTCCAAGGATAGCCGGCGTAATGAACTGACCTTCAAGCGATGTCAAAGCAAGAAACGCTGTTGTGACCAAGAACGCGTAATAGACATGTTCAAAGTTGACGAGCGCCACAACAAACACAATTGCAGCACCCGTGATGGCTCCGAGAAACGGAATGAAGTTAAAGGCGAACGCCATTACTCCCCAAAGGATTGGCGAAGGCATCCCTAACAGCCACATTGTAATGCCCACACAAACACCAAGGCAAACGTTGATGGTAGCGATCCGTGCGAGATAGTTTCCCAAACCTTCTTGCACGTTCTGGATCACCTCCACAAGCTTTCGCCGAGCCGTGAAGTCAGGCAGAGCATGCATCACGCTCCTGAGAAGGTTGTCGCCGGTTGCAAGAAGAAAGTAGAGCAATACGATGCACACGGTTAGAAACGAAACGAAGTTCCCAGTACCGCTTAGATAGGTCCAACCACTCGTCCAACCCGGTTGCTTAATTTCGACTGGCACTGGTTCTTCCTCACCCGGTTCCTGTGCGGTTTCTCCTTCTGCTTCAGCCAGAGTTTCGGTTGCCTCGTCAACATCTTTCAGCCGTTCCGTGACAAACGACAGCTTGTCTTTCACGATCGCCAGATGCTGCGGGGCATTCGCGATTGTCTGCTTTGCTGGCTCAAGCACCACGTAGGTTCCAAGTCCTAGCATTAACGCGATTCCGGCAATAATTCCCGCAGCGGTCACGAATGGGGGAACACCGACGCGGCGAGCCCGTCGAACGATGGGACGTAATGTCAGATAGAGCACCAACGCCATCACGACTGGTATGAATAAGGTACGAGCAAAGTACAAGGCGTAGATCACAAGCATCACCGCGCAAATGCGGGCTGAAACAACACCGGATTTTTGGAGCGTGGGATGAGTATCGGCCTGTGTACTAAGCTGATCGGTCATTGCACCACCGAACCCCGCCTAGCATTCATCAACCCAGTCCGTCTGTATTCCGCCGATGATTCCACCGGAATAATAACCAAAGCAGATAAAGGAAGCTCTGCTCGATGACCCGACTGGCACCATGCATTATTTTCCAACGCCAGAAGAAGAAAACGAGCACCTCGTACGACCAGTTGATCACTTTGTCTGAAAACCGACGCCAGGAAATCTTTGGCTGCAGACGACGCTTTCTGTCGGGGTGATATTTTAAGCATGAGAAATCCTTGACGCTTTAGCGAGTATGGTCGTTGTTACGGTAGATATTCAAAGACGCTTTAGACCGGGTCGATCAGCGGCCATTACATAGATGGCATGAAGTACACCAGGCACAAATCCTAAGACCGTTAGAACACAGTTGATCCAAAAGTGTTTGCTGAGTCCAAACTGCATGTACACGGAGACGGGTGGTACAAGAAAGGCGATCAACAGTCGTATGAAGTCCATGGTTGGTGCCTCGTGGTTTGAGAGGAGAGGAAGCCGACCCTAAGCCTGGCGATACCCATCGCAACATCCATCGCAATTGGCATACCAAAGCCTTGACTAAACGTAGGATTGAATGTTGCTCATAGTTGCAGTTTTTCTGCAACGCTAGCGTCCTTGAACGTGAGCGTGCGATAGGGAAATGGAATCTCAATATTCGCATCATCAAGTGCTCGCTTGATAGCCGCGACAACCACATCGCGACTGCGGCGAACTTCGGTAGGCTTCGATCCAGTCCACCAAGCGACCTCGAAATTAACACTCGAATCAGCGAACTCTTTAGCGAACACTTCGACCGTTCGGACTCCTTGGACCGAGTCGCAACTTTGAACGGCTTCACGAATCACGTCACGAGCCTCGTCAACGTCCACGTCATAGGCCACACCGCAGGTAATGCGGACTCGTCGTTGGGGCTGATCAGTCAAGACATCCACGTTGTTTTTGAACAAAGTAGCGTTCGGGATGACCGCCAACTCACCATCGAGACGTCGAATCATTGTGTTACGAATCGAGATCTGTTCCACCTTCCCGGTGATTCCGTCACATGCAATGAAGTCCCCGCGGTCGAACGGGTAACCCCATAGAATCAGGATTCCGGCAAAGAAGTTTTCGAAGATGTCCTTGAACGCAAAACCGATCGCGACCGACCCTAATCCAAGCACGGTTAACGCCTTTGATGGCGTCATGCCTGGAAAGGCGACCACCACCGCCGTTAACAACCCAAGTATCCATACTGCGATGGAGGCCAGCTGATAAATCAGGTCCTTTAAGCTGGAACGAAGCCCGCGATTGCCTAGCATTTTGACAAGAGTCCAGCCAACGACTTTGGCGAGCAACGCGGTAAATGCCAAGACAATTATGGCAGCGATCAGCAGCGGTGACCGAACCAAAAAGTCTCGCCATAGCGAGTCCAGGGACAATGCGATGACTTCTTTGCTCGAACTTAAGTCAACGGTAGCATCAACCTCTAACTTGTTGATCACTGCGATAACGTCTTGAGTTCGACTCGCGGTAGCAGCGGCCCATTCACGGTGCTCGTTGTTATCGGCTACGCCCGACAAGGTCACGATGCCATTGTCGGAACCAACATCAAGCGATGAATACCAGCCCGAAGATTCAAATATTCGGCGAAGACGTTGCGCGATATCAGAGTCGGCAGCAACGTCGTCGACCTCCACCATGTTGGTCGGCCCAGATTCCGACTCCGATTTGTCCGCCGGGTTGTCTTGCGCATTGACGGAAAGCGTGAGGGCGAGAACAACCGCACCAATGAGCGTGGTGTGTCGGAACATAAAAGACCTGACATGTCGTGATGGACGGAGTGACTTGGCAGAACTCCGTTATGCATTAGCATGCTGGACTTCTGTCAACACGCGTCTATCGCGAATGGCATGCCGCTGAAAGATGGCGTCTACGCAGGCCGCCATTAGCCCATCCACTGAACGGCAGTCAGCCAACGTGGAGGATCTTAGGCCAGTTCCTCACTTTAACACGCGAGCGGGGTGCATCCTGGTTGGACGCTAACATTCGCCCGAGTGATGGTCGCCGACGAGAAATCCTTGATCCCTTGAGGGGTAAGGTGATTGAGTTAGCTCGATCTCGCTACATCAATTGTCACGCATCTATTTAGGTGACGTCGCAGGTGGGGGCGACTGATCTGAGTCATCGACGGGAACAGGCTCAACCACTCGTTTCTCACTTAGCTCGTCCAACTTTTCGGTCAGTTCTTCCTGAGCATCCGCGACGATGACATTGGCATCCCTTTTCGCGTCTAGGATTCGCTCCTCAGCGGCATCTCTAGCATCAGCAACGATCTCCACAGCGTCCGCTTCAGATTCAGCAACCAACTCTGCCGCTCGCTGTCGTGCGTCGTCAAGATTTTCCTGAGCAAGTTCAGCCTCTTCACGAAGCGTCGTGGGCTCACCTTGGCAGCCGGCGATGGCTAGACAAGACAGCAACGTAATGCTGAGCAGTCTCATAAGATTGGACCTATAGAATTGGATGTAGCGTAAAGATCGGTTTGGCGACTTGTTTATGTGGAGACAACACGAGTGACGAAACGTGCACATACGGGCCGCCACGCGAACCTAAGATGATTCAGCGGCCCTTACGAATAGCAATAAAAGAAACGCCACTCAGAACCTGAATATGGCAGCGACCTTCTCTTCACGTTGATTGCCATCGAATCGCCGTACTTCGCCCCCGCGACGCAGCGTTTCTCGCAGTACTGTGTTGAGATCGTTCGAGTTTTCAGGCGACCCGCAAATCATCAACAACTCGATGCGTCCTTTCTGACCTGCGTCACGAATTTCCGCCATATCTCGTGACCCTTTGGAGTTCGCAATTGCGGCACCGAGTCTCTCAAATAGTTTCGCATCGTCCGACCCGATTTGATTCTTTACCGCCTCGATGACGCGTTGATGGAGCGTATCGTCAGACCAGTGCGACGGACTTCCTTCGACCTTTGCGTCGATTGACAATCCAGTCGTCGATTCGAAATGCCCTGATACCTCCTTCGTAGCAACCACAACTAGCGGAGCCCCGGTGTTGTAGATCGCGCCGGCAACTTGGTCACCTACCAGCGACAGATATTGGTCTCGGTCGGCTTCGATCTTATCTTCGCCCTCACCGTGGCCATGGAACATCGCAGTGGACGTTCCAGCAGTGTTGCCAACGCTGCGATGACTCGTGTTCTGTAAACTTTCTTCCGGATCACGAGGCAGTACGAGATCGTGAAATTTCGCGGGAAGTGCTTCCGTCTCCACCATCTCAATTGTTTCACCATCACTGGCAAACAATTTTGCTTCATCCCACGTTAAGGTAAGCACGAAGAAACCACCGTCTGATGATCCAGATCGGAGAAGCGGCAGCAGGAAAAATGAGTCATCAACGACCACACGTTCGTCAACTTGGTGTTTCAGTTCGATAAAACGGACATCGTCCTTGGTCAACAACACCGCCAAACCTTCTCCTTGATGCTGCCAAAAACTCGAGTTGGTTGATAACGACTCAATGGGGTCAAGAATCGAACGGTCATGCCCAGAGTCCTTCAACTTCTGGCCTGCTTTGCCAACGAGGTTCTTAAATCGAATGATATCCTGTTGAGTTTCAGGTCCTGAACGATGCGTGGGCATGAGTATTGTGACACAGGGATCGCCAGAGATCTCGGCGAGTTGCTTCAATTCATCTCGCATCAATGGACGTAGGGAAAAGTCTTGGCTAGCTGTGGACATCTGAATCTCGCTTGAAAGAGGAAGCGTGTTGTTTCCAAACCGTTCAACGCAAATTGGATGCCGATAATCGAGTCAATCGAACTGCCCAGCATTCATCTGCGGCACAAGAAATTTGCTCGCAGGACAAGAACGCCTACATAAAGTTGAAGTGGCTCAGCCGATCCTTGCACACAGGATCCAATCGAGGCACACGTAAGAATCGAAATTCGGAGGGTTGACCACTCTCGGGAATTTCAACCGCTGTTAAATGCCCCGCATCAAGAAACACACCGCTATCCAAATTAAGCGTGCCATCGTGGATGACGGATTTGAAAACCAACTCGTCGTCTCGCCAAGGAGTCGTGTCAGCAACAAATGAATAGAGATAGCACAGCGGTGTATGCCCGTGAATCACAAGTTCTGAAAAACCTGGAGTATGGCCCAGCCAATCGCGATTCCAACACAGATCACTCGCATCCATATTCAGTTGAGATTCGATCGCTTGTCGAACGTCACTCATCGCAATGTGTTCCGGACGCATTCCTGAATGCACAAACAAACAATTCCGCGCGATATGGTGAGTCCTGCACCGGCTAAGCAAATCAAGATGACGTTGCGGAAGTCGCCACTCTTTATCATCCAGCTTTGATGAAACCGTTTCGAAGTGCTTGATGGGATGGTCATTTCGGAACGCCCAAAATTCGCGAATATCCGCAACCTCTCGACCGTAGGATTTCAAGGTCGCCCAAACCTCATTGCTCCGCAACAAACAACTGATTGCGGCACCGCTGAAGATCGACTCGGGCATGTTGCTAAGATCAACATTCGCACCGGCCAATTGCTGCAGTGCTAACAACATCACCTCGTGATTCCCCAACAATACAATAAGATTGATGCCACGATCTTCCAGCTCAACCAACTGAGCGTGAACGCCTTGAGAATCCTCGCCCTTGGAAGAAAGATCTCCCGTGGACAAGAACGTGTCGCCGGGGGCGAGGTCCAAAATCTCCAACATTTTTGCCAGCGTTTGACTGCATCCGTGAATATCCCCCACTGCTACAAAACGGCTCATCGTGCGGACACCTCATCACAAGTGACCTGTCCACCTCTGCGTGCTTCAATTACCGTCGTCATCGTATTCCTGATCTAGCGTGATTGGGTTATCGCAGCAGTATACCGCGTGGAAGTCTCGGGCGAAGAGATGCCATGGTCACTCTTTGAGCCCGGGATGCGACGGCACGTGACTTCCCCGATAGTTAATGCCTCATCCGCGAGCCAACAAGCCACGCCAATCAATCGCACCGAGCGAATTCTAAAGCGAAGCACGGAAGCAACCGCAACCATTGCCGTCGACGAACCGCCTCGATCCCCCCACCACTTCATGATTCAAGACGGTTTCGAACTGAAGCAGTTCCCATGCGGCCAAGATACCGTACGCAACTAGTGGCCCCACGTCAGCGATGACGGAAAAAAGATCATCGCAATGCCGAGAGCAAGAATCACGACTCCGCTAATCAGTTTTAGCCAACGTCCTTCGCGTTCTTGCAACTTGCGATGAGAAAGAGTTGCCACGACGATGGTCAACAAGAACGCGTCGTCGAGCATGTAGGCAGCGATGTACAACGCGAGATACGCGTAGTTCTGCCACGCGGGCAAACCATGCAGGGTTAAAATTTGAGTGTAAAGCGCGGGAAGTCCCGCCGTGCACAGCAACTCCACCGTATTGACGACAACGGCTAGCACCACAGCACCTCCGACCGCCACGCTTAGGTACTTAGCCTCCACGATCTTCCTGACTCGCCGGTATAGCCCCGGCTTTTGACTTTCAGGTATCGAAAAAGAAATCCCTTTTTTGAAGGCGAAGAAATCTTTTACATTCACGATTCCGATCAGCAAAGCAAAAACGCCAAGTATGACCTGGACAGGACGAGCAATCCCGATCAACAAAAAGACGTTCAACCATGTTGCCATGAACGCGTAGTAAGCCAACCCGCTGACGACGACAAACGTGCCGGCAATAAGAATGATTTTGCGACGGTCTTTAATGTTGACTAAGACCGATAGCAGGAACACCAACACCCACATCGCGCAAGGGTTAAATCCGTCAACGATTCCCACCGCGAAGGTAAACAGGGGCAATCCCAAGTCATCCACGCGCAATCGACCCAATACGGGAACATCAATCACTTCTTCCGGCATCGCCTCCTGCTGTGTCACTGATTCCACAGATGCGATGCCTATATCATCCTCGTTCGCTTCATCGGGCAATTCGAAATCGAACTCAGGTTCATCGTCCTGCATGGGAAGGTTGGCAAAATGCAACATCGTCGACGAAGCTGTCGATTCCCCGTCTGGTTGAACATTGCTCCGTTGGATCAACTGTTCGATCTGAATCCCCGTAATGTCGTCACCTTGGAAACCGACGATCACGTGCCCGGCTAGATCAAAGGTAGGCAATCCCGGAACACTACCACCGGCATGGCACAAGGCTTGCCAACGAGCACGAGCTAAATCATCACTTCCGACATCCGATATCCGAAAACGAATGGCTGGCCAACGCGGTTGCAGCCGCGAAAGAAATTGCTTTGCGTCTGCACATCGCGGGCACGTATTTCGTGTGTAGACGTCGGCGGTAAATAGTCCTTCGATCGCAGGCCCACTTTCGGCCGCACTTTGAAATCCGAAGTAGACGCGGTCCAAGCAGTAAAAAGCTGGAACGCTGGGTTTGTCGCGTCCAGCCTTCTTACTAATTTTGTAAAGCCGGGCGAGTTGCGGGCGTTCCTTGACAACATCATGAACAACAACGTCCAACCCGGGAACACGGCGGGCGAGATCCTCAACATACCGTTCGACGGTTCGCGTCGATGGAAGATCACCACGAACGAATACCTCCATGAATACCACGTTGACATCCGGATTCGCGACGGGCGGATCCTGAGCAAGAACGCCCGGACCCCACACCATCATCATTAGGATACTTGCGAGCGGGATTAGCTTTGGAAACATGTCGTTGACGATGATCAGGTGGATGCGGAACACGGACCGATGTCCAATGTGGGGTGACTTTCGCAACCGGTATGCCAGTCGATGCATTGCCAGTAGGGTTAAACAGTCGCAGTCTCATGCGAATGCGGGTCTGGTTGATTTACCTGATGATGATGCAGTTCGAATTTTCAAAACTGCGGTTCGTACAGAGTCCTGCTGTTTGTGCAAATGATTGGCACGTTGATCGGACTGAGCCAATCCGCTCGCTTTACTGTGCGAACGATGCAAGACTTTGGGGCGAACTATGTCTCGGCTTCGCGATAGGGCGACTCCGACAAGCCACAGCTTGCTTGGCATTGCAATTGCATCGCACACCCATGCGACAGCACCTTTGAAACGCATCCCTGATCCGGTGAGCTGCACCGCAGACTTCCATCAATCTGATTCGCTGGCAATGAATAACGAAACTGCTCCGTCGAAAGCTGTCTACGCATCCACTTCCGAAACCGTGCTTGACTCACTTGGCACCAATGTTTCTCTGGGGCTAACATCCGACGAGGCAAAGGCTCGATTGCAGCAGTTTGGACCTAACGCACTGCAATCCGCGGCGGTCGTACGGTGGTATCACGTTCTCGGTCGACAATTTACCGACGTTTTGATTGTGATCTTGGCGATTGCGGCAGTTGTCTCGTTTGCGGTGGGAGAGGTTGCGGACGCTTTGACGATCGTCGCAATCGTCTTGCTCAATGGTGTCCTGGGCTTTGTCCAAGAGTGGAAGGCAGAACGCGCGATAGAAGCGTTGCAGAAAATGCTGAGCCCACAATGCACCGTGGTTCGCGATGGAGACGAGAAGAAAATTGACGCGGTGGAACTGGTGCCCGGCGACATCGTTCAGTTGGAAACAGGCGATTCCGTTCCCGCAGACTTGCGCTTCATTCAAGCACGCAATGTACGTGTCGATGAATCTGCCTTGACGGGCGAATCCGATTCGATTCCCAAGCAGACTCAGGCCGTTGATGCTGGTGCCCCTTTAGCGGAACGTGCCTGCATGGCATGGATGGGTACTGCCGTAACGGCGGGTCGCGCCGCGTGTGTCGTCACCGCGACCGGCCCGCAAACTCAATTCGGTCAAATTGCCAAGATGACCGAATCGCTCGGTCACGAAACAACTCCTTTGCAGATTCAACTAAGCCGACTTGGGAAACAACTTGGTGCGTTTGCAGTTTTCGTTTCTATCGCAGTCGCGGTTGCCGGTTGGTGGATGGGGCAACCCGTTTTCGACATGTTCCTCACTGGAATCTCCCTGGCGGTTGCGGTCGTTCCCGAGGGATTGCCAGCGGTTGTCACCCTTACCCTTGCACTTGGGGTGCGAGAGATGGTGAGGCGCAAAGCTCTGCTTCGACGACTCAGAGCAGCGGAAACACTTGGTGCCGCCACGATTGTTTGCACTGACAAAACAGGAACGCTCACTCAGAACCAAATGACCGTCCGCAAGATCTGGCTTGCCGCCGGAGAGGTCGATGTGACTGGAATCGGATATGACCCAGCGGGTCATTTCGTTTCGCAAGGTGAAAAACTTGACTACCGATCAAGAAGCGATTTGATCGCCATGCTGGAATCCGGACTACGATGCAACCACGCCAAGCTTCGTCACGATAGCGATGGTTGGCACGAAAGCGGCGAACCCACCGAAGCTGCAATCGTGGTAGCTGCCCACAAAGCTTGGTTGGACCCAGTCAACGAGCACGAAACGATCGAAGAGTTCTCGTTCACATCGTCGCGCAAACGAATGACAATTGTTCAATGCGAAACGCAGAATGCCACTGCCCATAGCAAGGGGGCTCCCGAGGTGCTGTTGCCTTTGTGCTCACGAATTCGTGATGGCGACCAAGTTCGTGACTTCAACCAAACGGACCGCGACGCAGTCGAAACTGCAATCACAACCATGGCTGAGCTCGGTCTACGTACGCTGGCAATCGCTCGTCGCGAATTCTCCCGAGAACACGTGAACGTATGCGACGAGAATGAGATCGAACAAGACTTCACGCTGCTAGGAATCGTTGGAATGCTTGATCCGCCAAGATCGGAAGTTTCTGAAGCAATCTCGTTAGCTGTATCCGCTGGCATTCGTGTGCTGATGATCACCGGCGATTCGCCTCAGACCGCTACAGCGATTGCTCAAAAGATAGGACTGCCGGTCGAACGTTCGGTTACGGGCGGTGAGATTGATCAGTTCGATTCCGACCAACTGAGTCGTTTACTGGAAAAAGATGTTGTCTTCGCTCGAACCACGCCCGAACACAAACTGCGGATTGTTGAATCCTTGCAAGCGGCCGGTCACGTCGTAGGCATGACCGGTGACGGTGTCAACGACGCGCCGGCCTTAAAGCGTGCGGACATCGGCATCGCGATGGGGCGACGAGGCACAGATGTCGCGAAGGGAGCATCGGACATGATCCTAACCGACGATAACTTCAGCAGTATTATCAGCGCGATCGAAGAAGGACGTCGCCAGTATGCTAACATCCAAAAGTTTGTTCGCTATCTTTTGTCGTCCAACACTGGCGAGGTGGTGCTGATCTTCGTGAACATTCTGATCGGTGGTCCGCTGGTCTTGTTGCCTGTCCAGATTCTATGGATGAACTTGGTAACAGACGGGCTAAGCGCTGTGGCGTTGGGATTGGAACCTGCCGACAAATCAATGATGCAACGGCCTCCGCGGCGTCCTGATTCGCCAGTCATTGATGGCTACGGATTTGCATTGATTGCTGCGCTGGGAACCTACATCGGCTTGGCGACGCTGTGGCTTTTCCACAATTACCTGATCAGCGATGATGCGAGGAAAATTGCGGTTGCTCAAACAGTTGCGTTCACTTGCATTGTGATGATTGAGAAAGCGAATGTGTTCAACTTCCGATCGTTGACCAATCCACTGCATCGACTTGGATTGCTGACCAATCCTTGGGTGTTGATCGCTGTCGCCTTCACCATCGCATTGCAGGTCGCGGCGGTGTATGTACCGTTTCTTCAGGACGCTCTTCACACCGTTCCTTTGAACCTAGGCGACTGGGCACGAATCGCAGCTCTTTCGCTTCCGATCCTGTTGGTTACCGAGAGCGTCAAGTGGTGGCGTGCGACCTAGCGATTCAAGCTTGCAGTGGGGAAATCACCGCAAAGAGTTTGCAATCGAGCCGGTGCGGTGACTAAGTCTTTAGATGTCCAAACGAGTCCCCTCGATTGATGTCCGCGACGGGAGTCGGATCGAAATAGTGATTCGAGCGAGATAGCGGATCGACGTATTCCAACCGCATCAAACGCTCGGGACCAAGTTCGACCTTTGGCCTAGCTTTCAAGAAACTTTGAAGCGAATCGAAACGGCTGGTGTCGAGGAAGCGGGCAATTGCGGTCGAGATCTTTCGGATAGCGTCAGGTCCCTCTCGGTAGATCTCCGAAGTCACCATCACAACGTCCGCGCCAGCAATCATGCTCTTGATCGCGTCTTCTCCGGTCCGCACACCACCACTGGCGGCAATCGACATGCCCAGTCCATTGGTTCGGGCACGAACAATGCCTTCCAGGATGCTGCCCAACGAATCAGTCGGTGAAAGCTCCCAACGAATCGTCCAGTGCATGCGATCAATACTAACGTCCCAGTGAGGCACGTGGGTGAACAGCACCAACCCTTTCGCACCACAAGTTTTCATTTGATGAGCGATCGCCGCTAGGTTTGTAAACCGTTGATTCAACTTAACGGCGACCGGAATCGTCACACTTGCGCATAACTTGTGCACAATATCGCACAACTTTGATTCAACCTCAGCAGCAGGTTCGTCAGGATTCGTGATGATGGGTTGCCAGTTCAGTTCCAAAGCATCCGCACCGCTCGATTCTATTTGCTTTGCAAAGTCCAGCCACTTTCCAGACGCACCTCCGTTGATACTTGCGATGATGGGAACAGATTCACGTTGCTTCAATAGCTCAAGGGTCTTGAGATAGCAATCAACGCCACCATTGTACTTATCCTGCTGAGGCTGATATCCGCTTTGCTCAATTGCAGCCATCGGATCGCTCGCTTGAAGCTGCTGGTGAACGATCTGCTCTTGCAGTATCGAGGGCAAGACGATTGCACCAGCTCCGGCGAGAACGAATTGGCGAACCGATTCAGGAGACATCGTGAGCGGACAGGATCCGACGATCACAGGTGAATCCAATTGAAGACCCAGGTAATTGGCCGATAGTTCAGAGGACATGACAACACCGCTTGTAAAAGATTCGTACAAACACCGACAGATGCAATCGCCGTTCCGCAAAGCCTCGTCTGTTCAATTTGATGAAAACCGACGTCCATTGGTGTCAGTCCCACCGCGCTCAATCGACTGCATCCAAAATTGCGAAGACGTGCTTTCGAGACTAAACCGCGAACTAAACGGCACTGCGTTCCACGTCCAAAACCTGCAGTGTGGTTTTAAGAATCGCGTCCGGTGTAAGCGAAATGCTGTCGATGCCCTGCTGGACCAGAAACTCTGCAAAGTCGGGATAGTCGCTCGGCGCTTGTCCGCAAATGCCAATTTTGACATTGTGAATCTTGGCGGTTTGGATGACTGATGCGATCAAGCGTTTGACTGCGTCGTTGCGCTCATCGAAAACGTGTGCAACAATGGCGGAGTCGCGGTCCACGCCGAGAGTAAGTTGTGTCAGGTCATTAGAACCGATCGAAAATCCGTCGAATATCTCAGCAAACTGATCCGCCAAGATCACGTTGCTGGGAATTTCGCACATGACATAAAATTCTAAGCCGTCTTGTCCGCGGACCAGATCGTACTTGGCCATCTCTTCCTGGACTTTGCGGCCTTCTTCAACCGTACGACAAAATGGAATCATCAGCTTAACGTTCTTCAACCCCATCTGGTTGCGAACCTTGTGCATGGCCTTGCATTCGAGGCCGAACGCATCTCGAAATGATTCATCGTAGTATCGAGACGCGCCACGAAAACCAAGCATAGGATTCTCTTCGTGCGGTTCGTACGCTGCACCGCCGATCAGGTTCGCATACTCGTTCGTCTTAAAATCACTGAGCCGTACAATTACATCGTTGGGTGCAAACGCCGCAGCAATCAACCCAACGCCTTCGGCAAGACGGTCAATGTAGAATTGTGGTTTGTTGTCGTAGCCCAGCGTTGCCTCGTCGACTTGCCGGCGAGTTGCCCCGTCCAATTTGTCGTAGTCAAGCAAGGCTTGGGGGTGGACCTTCACGTACGTGCTGATGATGAACTCTTCACGAGCAAGCCCCACGCCGTCGTTGGGAATGGCGGCTAGCGAGAACGCTTCGTCGGGCGAACCGACGTTCATCATCATCTTGGTTCTTGGTCGCTGCATTCCGGTTGCGTCGATTGTTTCGACATCAAATGCTAATTCACCTTCGTAGACGACACCTTCGTCCCCCTCGGCGCAGTTGATCGTGACGATCTGACCGTCTTGCAAACGATCTGTCGCATGAATGGTTCCCACGATCGCCGGTAAATTCAGTTCACGACTGACGATGGCAGCGTGACAGGTTCGACCACCGCGATTGGTGATGATGCCTGCAGCGCGCTTCATCACGGGTTCCCAGTCGGGGTCAGTTTTGTCCGTGACCAGGATTTCCCCTTCTTGGAAATCAGCCAACCGTCCCACGTCGTGGACCAAACGCACCGGTCCCGATGCGATGCGTTCACCGACGCTGCGACCAGTCAAGATTTTCGCCGACGTCTCTTTCAGGTGGTAACGCTCAATCGCCGTCACCTGCTTCCGCGACTGTACCGTTTCCGGTCGAGCTTGCACGATAAACAGCTCGCCGGTTTGTCCGTCTTTGGCCCATTCCATATCCATCGGGCAAATGTCACCGCGAAGTTGGCTGTAATGGTCTTCGATTTCGCAGGCCCATCGAGCAAGCTGCAGAATATCATCGTCACTCAAAGCAAAACGATTCGCTTGTTCAGGGTCGACCGGCACGTTCTTGGTCATCTTGCTGCCGCCGCAGTCATAGATCATTTTCAGTTCTTTGCGACCAATTGCTTTCTTAAGAATCGGACGAAATCCCTGACGAAGCGTCGGCTTGTAAACGTAGTATTCGTCCGGATTCACGCTCCCTTGGACGACGTTTTCGCCCAACCCGTATGCAGCGTTGATCAGGACAACGTCGCTGAATCCACTTTCCGTGTCGATAGAAAACATCACGCCTGAAGTTGCCAAATCTGACCGGACCATCTTTTGAATGCCAATCGACAATGCCACTTGCATTGAATCATAGCCATGACGAGCCCGGTACGAGATTGCGCGATCGGTAAACAACGAAGCGAAGCAACGTCGACAGGCATCTAGCACCGACGCTTGCCCACGCACGTTCAAGTACGTTTCTTGCTGACCGGCAAAACTGGCATCGGGCAGATCCTCGGCTGTCGCACTGCTGCGAACCGCCACGTCCGCTAGATGATCTTGTCCTTTGCAAAGGTGGTGATAGGCGTCCGTGATCGCGTGGGACAGTTCAGCGGGAAGCGGTGTATCGAGAATCATGTGCCGCACAATTTGTCCGTGGTGCTGCAAGCTTCCCACATCGCTGACGTTCATCCCACTAAGAACTTGTGCGATTTTTTCGTCAAGCCCGGAATCATGCAAGAACGTGCGGTACGCGTCCGCGGTGGTGGCGAAACCGTTGGGGATGCGAACACCGCGGGGCGTCAGTTGGCGACACATTTCACCAAGTGATGCGTTCTTTCCGCCGACGGTCGAAACGTCAGCCATCGAGATTTGGTCAAACCAGCGAACCAAGTCGGTCGCAGAGGTGGATGGAACACTAGCAACGCTCATGACTGGTAACTCGCTAAAGAGGAAGACTTGTTATTGGTCGGCTTACTCAAGCGATTTGCAATGCAACCAACGTGCCAGCGATCGGAACGATAAGATGGGACCTCTGGCGACGCAATTCGTGCTCATCCGCACGAAACCATGAGCCCTGACGCTCATTCATAACTCACATTGCGGGTATTTTTTGACGGTACACGAAGTGCATCCTTAGGTGTGCAATGCTAAGGGTGCATGAGCAAAAGTGCTTCGGCGAAAAAGCACCAGTGGACGTTCCTTGGCTTGGCCTGATTTAAGCGCGATATCAACACGTGAAGGACGAACTTCAACAATGGACACGCATCAACTTAAGTTCATCCTTGAAGAACTGCGTTTTTCCGCTGCACTACCGGATGAGATGTTACAACAGATTGCCTGCATTTCGTCGCTTCAAACCTTTGCCATTGGTTCATTAGTGTTTCGTGAAAGTGCGATCGTCCGTGATCTGTTTTTAGTTCGACGTGGGCGTTTGGCCTTGGAGATGCTTGTTCCTCAACGCGGGGCAGTGCGCATCGTAACGATCGGCCCCGGCGAGATGGCGGGCTGGTCGGCGTTGTTGAGCGAGGGACGTATGACGGCAAGCGCAATCGCGATCGAAGAGGTGGAGGCTGTGGTTGCTCCGGCCAAGCAACTTCACGACCTATGCGAAGCGAATCATGAGTTCGGCTATCGGTTGATGCATCAAATGGCAGATGCGCTTTCCAAACGCTTGGTTGCGACAAGGTTGCAAATGCTTGACCTGTTCGCGGACCACACCAGCACGAGCAATGCAACCTCCGGCAAACCGATGAGCGACGCATGACGACGCAGAACGACCGACGACATGACCGGCGGTTTTTGAGCAAAGCGAGCTTCGGTGATCTCTTCGCGCTGCTGCGGCAGCAAGGTTACACCGTGATCGGCCCCACGATCGATCAACAAGCCATCGTCTACGCTGAAATACAATCCGCTGATGACCTACCACGTGGATGGACCGACGATCAATCGCCGGGACAGTATCGCTTGAAACAGCGCGACGATGACGCTCTTTTCGGCTACGTCGTGGGACCACACTCGTGGAAACAGTTTTTATTCCCACCCCGAGCTGTGCTATCGGAAGCTGACAAAACCGACGAAGGCTGGCAGTTTTCTAGCATAGAGGACGATCCGCCAAAGTACGCCTTCTTAGGAGTGCGTGCCTGTGAACTGGCCGCGATGCGAGTGCAAGATCGGGTCTTTCTTTCGGGAGCCTACGTCGATCCCATCTACCAAGGGCGTCGCAATAACACATTGATCGTTGCGGTAAATTGCACACAGGCCGCTTCGACATGCTTCTGTACCTCGATGAACACGGGTCCCGAATGCACTAGCGGTTTCGATCTAGCGCTAACTGAATTGCCCGACGGTTTCGTCGTTGAATCGGCCACCACGGATGGCGCCGAGATCGCTGCTGCTCTAAGAACCCACGAAGTGACAATCGAGCAACTGCGATCGGCTCAAACCGCTCGGCAACAAGCCGTCGTTCAGATCACTCGCAAACTAGACACAACCAACATTTGCGACACATTGATGTCGAACCTGGACCACCCTCGATGGGACGAAGTCGCCGAGCGATGCCTTTCCTGTACTAATTGCACCATGGTTTGCCCGACATGCTTTTGCAGTAGTGTCACTGAGGTCAGCGACCTCGCCGGTGAACATGTGCAGCGTGAGCGAACGTGGGATTCGTGTTTCAATGTCGACTTTAGCTACATGAACGGTGGCAATGTTCGCGACAATGTTCGATCGCGATACCGTCAATGGTTGACCCACAAACTGGCTTCATGGATCGACCAATTCGACACATCGGGCTGTGTTGGTTGCGGTCGCTGCATCACGTGGTGTCCCGTCGGCATCGACCTGACTGAAGAAGTAGCCGCCATTCGCGGAGAAACCTCGTGAGCCTTCAATCAACTCATCTACCGAACATCAATTCGGGTGCCAATCCTTGGCAAACTCACACGGTTTCGATCCGGAGCATTCGGCAAGAGATCGACGGTGTAGCGACGTACGATCTGACGTTTCGAGATGCAGCATTGCAGGAATCGTATCGGTTTGCACCCGGGCAATTCAACATGCTGTACTTGCCTAGCGCGGGGGAGATAGCGATTTCGATAAGCGACGATCCGAAACGCACCGACAGCCTTGCGCACACGATCCGCGTCGCTGGAAATGTGACGCGATCGTTGGCGGGCATGAGCGTCGGTCAGACACTTGGATTAAGAGGACCATTTGGAACAAGCTGGCCAATGGCCCAAAGCGTTGGACGAGATGTTGTGATTGTCGCCGGAGGAATCGGACTGGCACCACTACGTCCTGTTATCCACACTCTGCTAAACGAAAGACGTCAGTTCGGTCGTTTAAACCTACTGTATGGAGCCCGCTCGCCTGACACGATTCTGTACCATGATCAGTACGATGATTGGACGCGCCGCGGACTGATTATCCATACCACGGTCGACCGATCGCAGGCGGGATGGTTAGGAAATGTTGGCGTGGTGACGACATTGCTGGAACAATTGCGCACCTTTGATCCGCGAAACACAATTCTGTTGTGCTGCGGTCCTGAAGTGATGATGCGGTTTACGGTATTGGCCGCGATGTCTCGTGGACTTTCGCCGCAACAAATTTGGATTTCGATGGAACGCAACATGCAATGTGCCGTTGGCTTGTGCGGGCATTGCCAACTCGGCCCAGCCTTTGTTTGCAAGGACGGACCGATCTTCCGCTACGACCAAATCGCTTCTCTATTGGACGTCGAGGGATTGTAATGAGCAAACCGAAACTCGGCGTTTTTAAGTTCGCATCCTGTGATGGTTGTCAGTTGTCGCTGCTGTCGGCTGAGGATCAATTGTTGGAATTGGCCGGTGCGGTTGAAATCGGATATTTCTTAGAAGCGACCAGCAAGATTGCGCCGGGGCCTTACGACATTGCATTGGTGGAAGGTTCGATCACCACGCCTCATGACGTCGAGCGGATTCAGCAAGTTCGACGCGACTGCAAGTTCTTAATCACGATCGGTGCTTGTGCGACCGCTGGCGGCATCCAAGCACTTCGCAACTGGGCCGACTGCGACGAATTTGTGCAGGCCGTTTACGCTTCGCCTCAATTTATCTCGACACTTGCGACATCGACCGCGATCGCTGATCACGTCAGCGTCGACTTTGAATTGCGAGGTTGCCCGATCAACCAGTACCAATTGATCGAGGTCATCGGATCACTTTTAGCTGGCCGCCGACCGCGAACTCGGGTGCACTCGGTTTGTCTGGAATGCAAGCGACGTGGCACCGTGTGCGTGATGGTTGCCCAAGGCACAGCATGCCTTGGGCCTGTCACGCAAGCGGGATGCAATGCGATTTGCCCGTCGTTTAATCGCGGCTGCTACGGTTGCCACGGCCCCGCGGCACAACCAAACTTGGTCAGCATTACCAATCAATTCGCAAGTGACGGGGTACCGAAAGAACAAATCGTTCGCAGCCTGCGCAGCTTCAATGGTTACGCGCCGGAGTTCCGTGTCGAGGGCGATCGTTTGGACGCGTCGCAGGAGTCGGGCGAATGACGCAGCGAACGATCAAAGTCAACGCAATGACGCGAGTCGAAGGCGAAGGCGGCTTGTACCTGAAACTACGCGGCAATGTGGTGGAAGAAATTCGGTTGGAGATCTACGAACCGCCGCGATTTTTCGAGGCCTTTCTTCGCGGTCGACCGCTGGAGGAAGTCCCCGACATCACGGCGCGGATTTGCGGGATCTGTCCGGTCGCGTATCAGATGAGCAGCATCCATGCGTTGGAGTCCGCGCTGGGCATGACCATCAGCCCGGAAATTCGCAAGCTACGCCGATTACTGTACTGCGGCGAATGGATTGAAAGCCACGCGTTGCATGTTTATTTGCTCAACGCGCCCGATTTCCTGGGGTACGACAGCGGGTTGGACATGGCCGCCGAGTATCCCGACGAAGTCAATCGTGGCTTGCGAATGAAGAAGCACGGCAACCAAATTCTGGAAGCCCTCGGTGGTCGCGCGATCCATCCGATCAACGTGGCCGTCGGAGGATTCTATCGTTGTCCTCGACGCGACGAACTGCAACGTTTGATTCCTGATCTGCAATGGTGCCTAGACGCGGCGATCGAAACGACTCGCTGGGTAGCGACTTTCGATTTTCCAAATTTCCAAAGCGACTATCAACTCGTTTCGTTATCGCACGACGACGAGTACCCGATGAACGAAGGTCGTATCGCGACGTCGCTTGGCGAGTCGATTGCTGTTTCGGATTTCGAGAACGAGTTTGAAGAACGTCAAGTCGCGCACTCGACGGCCTTGCACTCGTTGCGTAAGAAAACCGGCGCAGCGTACTTTCTTGGTCCTCTCGCGCGAGTTGGCTTGAACACGGATCGTCTTTCACCGACGGCGAAACGTTTGGCCGATGAAGTAGGCATCACGTGGCCTTGTTACAACCCATTTCAAAGCATCGTGGCCCGCAGCCTGGAATTGGTTCACGCTTTTGAAGAAGCCCTCGCGATCTTGCGCGAGTACCAACCGGCTCGTCCGGCCAAGATCAACTATGAAATTCAGAGCGGGGAAGGGTGCGCCGCAACGGAAGCCCCACGCGGTTTGCTGTACCATCGCTACCACTTCGACGACGACGGAAAAATTGCCGAAGCCAAGATTGTCCCGCCGACATCCCAAAACCAGCCTCAGATCGAATCCGACTTACGACGCTGGGTCACGCAAATTCTGACTGACGACGACGCGGCCACGGCTAGGAAGTGCGAAAACCTGGTGCGTTGCTACGACCCCTGCATCAGTTGCTCGACTCATTTTTTGAAACTGAAGGTCGACCGCGTATGACGAAACCGAAAACTTTGGTCGTCGGTATCGGCAGCCCCCATGGCGACGACGCCATTGGTTGGCTGGTTGCCGACGCACTAAAAGAAAGCACCGACGGCGGTGAGACTCGGATCGAAAAAGCAGCATCGCCGATTGAGATTTTCAACGCGATCGACGATTGCGAGCGACTGATCCTGTGCGATGGTTGCAGCGGACTGGGCAGCCCCGGTGACACGCGACGTTGGCAATGGCCATCGTCAGAATTCGGTCAGGTGAATTGGTCCGGAACGCACGACTTTTCGCTGATCGCAACCCTGCAGTTGGGTGAACGATTAAACCGTTTGCCACCGCAAGTCGTCGTGTGGGCGATCGAAATTGACACCAACCGCGTCGGCGACACACTTTCACCTAGCGTCGCTTCGGCCATCCCAGACTTCGTTCAGCAAATCAAACAGGAAATGGCCAAGGACTGCATCGAACCACATCATGCATGAACACTCGCTCGTCAAAAACCTGCTCCGACAAGCCGATGCGATTCGTCGGCAACATGATGCCAAGCGTGTTGACGAGATTCGTGTGGAGATCGGACCGCTTTCGGGCGTCGAACCGTTGTTGCTGGCTAGTGCGTTTAAGCAACTTGCTTGCGAAGAAATATTTTGCAACGCACAACTGATCATTGACCAAGTCGAATTGGTTGCCCGGTGCAATGCGTGCGAAAAGCAATTTGTGATCCACGACTTCGACTTTCGCTGTGCCGATTGCGGACGCGGTGTGGATGTGATTCGCGGCGATGAACTGCAGTTGGTCAGCGTGTCGCTAGCGAGCGACGAACCCGCCACCACAGGAAAGACGCGATGACGACTGAAACGATTACCGTCCGCCGCGACGTGGCTGCCGAAGCAAAGCAAGACGCTGCGATGGAGCGAACGCGGCTTGGCAAGCGAGGCACGTTGGTGGTCAATCTCTTGTCGTCGCCTGGTTCAGGCAAGACCAGTTTGTTGGAAGCGACCGCTCGCTACTTTGCGGGGCGACATAGCATGGCGGTGTTGGTAGGCGACTTGGAAACCGACCGTGATGCACGCCGACTTTCTCCGTTGGTGCCTACCGCGCAACTGACCACGGGCGGCGCGTGCCATTTGGAATTGCCTTTGGTGCGTCGCGGCTTGGACGCTCTGGGTGATCCGCAAGTTGATTTCCTGTTCATTGAAAACATCGGCAATCTGGTTTGTCCTGCGTCGCACGATCTGGGCGAACACTTGCGGATCGTCTTGGTCAGCACCACCGAAGGCGACGACAAGCCTGGCAAGTACCCAAAGATGTTTCGCACCAGTGCAGCAATGGTGGTAACGAAAACGGATTTGTTGCCGCACGTCCCATTCTCGGTGACTGCGGTCGTCGATGATGCCAGGCGAATCCAGCCCGATTTGGAAGCGATCGAAGTTTGCTCGCTGGACAATACCGGCATTGCCCAATGGTGCGAATTTCTGCAGCGGGAACGATCAAAACGATTGGCCGAGTTTCTATGAAAACAGTAACTTCGCCCCAACTGCGGGTCGCCAAACGATTGACCCTGACTGGCAGTGTGCAAGGAATCGGCATGCGCCCCGCGATCGCACGTCTTGCCGAACAGTCGCGGGTACACGGCTTCGTTCGCAACACGTGTAGCGGCGTCGAAGTACATGTCGAGGGCGATACCGAATCTGTCGCCCGGTTCACCGACGCACTTCGCAGTCACCTGCCGACCGCTTCAGAACTAGATTCGCTGCAGCAAATCGCCGCCGAAGTCGAGCAGTTCGACTCCTTCGCGATCATCCAGCCAAGTGAGCTGAACCAGCAAGACAGCTTAACGACTCGAGTGCCAGCCGATTTGGTCGTCTGCGATCGTTGCCGCGAAGAGATTCGTGATGCAGCGAATCGGCGATACGATTATCCGTTCACAAGCTGCACCGACTGCGGACCGCGGTATTCCATCATCCAGCGGATGCCCTACGAACGATCGCAAACAAGTATGACCGAGTTCGCGTTATGCGAAACTTGCCAAGCAGAATACGCATCTGCATCGGATCGACGTTTTCATTCGCAGACCAACGCGTGTTCAAAATGCGGTCCGCAGCTATGGGCGTGCGACGCAAACCATCGCACAATCGCCGGCGGTCACGATGCGATCGAACTAGCCGCGACGGCCATTCGCAACGGACAAATCGTGGCGCTGCGTGGGCTGGGCGGTTATCAATTGATCGTCGACGCAGGCTCTCAATCCGCGATCGAGCGACTACGCCGTCGCAAACAACGCCAGGGCAAACCGCTGGCCGTGATGGTGGGCAGTCTGTCGAAGGCGGAACCGTTTGCGACCATGAATGATGTGGAACGCGAACAATTGACGTGTTCCGCGGGTCCAATTGTGGTCGCAGCGGCAACAGCGAACGCCCGCATTTGCCGGGCCGTCACGCAATTCGCTTCTGAATCCTCTGCTCAATCCGCAATTCAGGAGTTGGGAACGATTGGTTTGTTCTTGCCCACCACTCCATTGCATCAACGGTTACTTGACCGTGTCGATGGCCCGTTGGTTTGCACCAGCGGGAACCTCGAAGGCGAACCGTTGGCGTTTGAACGCGATGCTGCGATGGACGATTTACACTCGATCGCTGACGTGTGGTTGCACCATGACCGCCCGATTACCCGACCGATCGACGACAGTGTTGTGCGAGTGATTGCCGGTCGTGCTGTTTCGCTGCGACTCGCACGTGGCTATGCCCCGTTGAACCTTAACATCGTCATCGAGCGTCCAACGATCGCAGTGGGCGGACATCAAAAAGTGGCGATTGCACTGAGCAATGGTAGGCAATCCCTTCTTGGTCCTCACATCGGCGACATGAATACGATTGCCGCACGCCAACGTTTTGCAGATCAAGTCCATGACCTGACCGAACTATACGGGGTGCATGATTTTGACATCGTCTGTGATTTGCACCCGGACTATTTTACGACCCAGTGGTCACAGAATCAGCCCAACCGTTGCGTGCAAGTGCAGCATCATCACGCTCATATCGCTGCCGGTATGTTGCAGCACGGTTGGCAGGATCAGCAAGTCCTGGGTGTGGCGTTTGACGGCACGGGATACGGAACTGACGGAACGATTTGGGGCGGCGAGTTTCTGCGATGCACGGCAAGCAGTTTCGAGCGAGTTGGACATCTCAGGCAGTTCGGTTTGGTCGGCGGAGATCAAGCGATTCGTGAACCTTGGCGAGTGGCGACGTCGCTCGTGCGAGACGCCTTGGGTGATTCGCAAGCAGCCGAATTGTCGTTCCAATCGCGTGATGCACGGACGCTGATTCCGCTATTGTCGCGTCCCGCTTTGTCGACTGTCACCACTAGCGCGGGACGATTGTTTGACGGAGTGGCCGCGTTAGTATTGCAAATCGAAAGTTGTCAGTACGAAGGTCAAGCAGCGATATCGTTGGAAGCAGTGTGCGATCAATCGGCACTTGGGCACTACCGCTTTCCGATCATCCAAGGGCAACCCAAAATTGTCGACTGGCGTCCGATGATTCGTGAGCTGATGCAAGATCGCGCCGATGGAGTTCCACCTGATGTGATGGCGATGCGTTTTCACCGCGGTCTAGCGATCGCGATCACTGAATTCTGTGACGCGTATTCGCCGCTATCGGTGGTTCTCGGTGGCGGAGTGTTTCAAAATCGAATCTTGGTCGAATTGCTGGCTGACCAAATGCGAGCACGACCGCTTGGCCTGCCAGGGATGATTCCCGTCGGCGACGGCGGGCTTGCTGCTGGTCAATTACTCATCGCCGATGCATTGGCACGTCAAGGGAGTTCGCAACTATGTGCTTAGGCATTCCCGGCAAGGTCGTTCAATTCACTCAGCAAGAAACTCCGTTTGCGAAAGCCGAGATCGAGTTCGATGGCGTGCGTCGCGTCTGCCACATGGCGTGTGTTCCCGAAGCCGAGGTTGGCGACTACGTCATCGTTCACGCGGGCATCGCGATTAGCCGGATAGATGCCGACGAGGCGCAGCGTGTTTTCCAAGAGCTGGCGAAGCTGGATGACGACGATGGCTGGAAGGACGAGCCGTAATGAAGTACTTAGACGAATATCGTGATCCCGCTTCGGCCAAGAAGTTAGTCGAAGCGATCCGTCGCCAAGTGACTCGCCCGTGGACGTTGATGGAGGTCTGTGGCGGACAAACTCATGGCTTGCTACGAAACGGGATTGAAGCAGAGCTGCAAGGAACGGTCGAATTGATTCACGGCCCCGGATGCCCCGTTTGTGTCACGGCGATGGAGTCGATTGATTTTGCTCAGCAGCTTGCCATGCTGCATACGACTTCGACCAACAACGTGGTCCTGGCTAGCTTTGGCGACATGATGCGAGTCCCTGGTAGCCACGGTTCGCTGCTGGACACCAAGGCCAATGGCGGGAATGTGAAAACAGTGTACTCACCACTGGACGCTGTCGAGTTGGCGAAACGTCATCCGGAGAAACAGGTCGTGTTCTTTGCCGTCGGTTTTGAAACGACGGCTCCGGCGACTGCGTTGGCGGTGAAGCAAGCGGCCAACGATGGCATCCACAATTTCAGCTTGCTGGTTTCGCACGTTCGTGTGCAACCGGCGATGGAAGCTCTACTGCAGTCGCCGCACAACCGAGTGCAAGCGTTCTTGGCGGCCGGTCATGTTTGCGCCGTGATGGGCTACGAGTCCTATGAACCGATGGTCGAGCGCTACCGCTTGCCAATCGTTGTGACTGGATTCGAGCCACTTGATCTGCTCGAAGGCATTTTGAATTGTGTCCGACAACTCGAACAGGGCGAAGCTCGCGTTGACAACGCCTACTCGCGCGGCGTCAGCCGCCAAGGTAACCAAGCGGCTCAGGACATCGTTCGTGAAGTCTATGAAGTTTGCGACCGTCCCTGGCGTGGCTTTGGTATCGTCACGAATGGTGGATTGCAGCTTAACCAAGATTGGCGGCACTTTGACGCGAGATCGCGCTTCGATTTCATTCGCAGTCTGCCAGTGATCGAACCGGCGGAATGCGAAAGTGCTCATGTATTGGCCGGACGCATCAAACCGCCCGAGTGTGCTGCGTTTGGAAAGGCTTGCACGCCCGACGCACCAATGGGAGCACCGATGGTTTCATCCGAAGGAGCCTGCGCCGCGTACTACAAATGGCACACACCATGAATCAAACCTCTTGGGAACTTCACTGTCCCGTGGCCGTCAACAACGACAGCCCGCGTGTCATGCTTGCTCACGGCGAAGGTGGGCGGATGATGCGAAAGTTGATTCGCGAGACGATCGTTGACATCCTTTCGAGCGAATCACTCGCTGAGATGGATGACGCAGCAAGATTGCCGGCGATCGACGGACCGCTGGCCATGACAACGGACAGCTTCGTAGTCTCGCCGCTCTTTTTTCCTGGAGGAGACATCGGATCTTTATGCGTTTACGGAACGGTCAATGACTTGGCCGTTAGCGGCGCAAAACCGCTCTACCTGACGCTGTCTTTGATCCTGGAAGAAGGCCTGCCGATCGCGGTCTTGCAAGAGGTTTTGCAAAGCGTTGCACGAGCAGCGAATCAGACCGGCATCAAAATTGTCGCGGGCGACACGAAGGTCGTACCGCGCGGGGCCGCCGATGGGTTATTCATCAACACGACCGGAATCGGTGAATTGGTCGATCCCGTGCCGCCAGGACCGCAAGCTCTTTGCGAAGGTGACGAATTGATTGTCACCGGCCCGGTCGGTCGTCACGGCATCGCTGTTTTGTGTGCAAGAGAAGAACTAGCCCTGCAACCTGCACCGACAAGCGATTGTGGATCGCTGGTGGCAGCGACCATGCAACTTCGTCATCGCCTTGGTACGCGACTGCGGACGATGCGCGACGCGACACGCGGCGGCGTCGGTGCGGTGCTGCATGAATGGTCCGAATCGAGTGGATTGACTCTAGCAGTTAACGAGAAAGACATTCCCGTTTCGCCCGACGTCCGCGGCGCGAGTGAATTGCTGGGACTGGATCCGATTCACATCGCCAACGAAGGCACGATGCTAATCGCTGTCGAATCGGGAGCAAGCGAGGATGCTCTCGAAGCACTTCGATCGCTTCCCGAGACACAGTATTCCGCCAAGATCGGCACGGCCATCACAAGGCAAGCCACCCCCGTCACGATCACTCGGATGTTCGGTCGCCCTCAACCGCTTGACCAACCTCAGGGTGCTCCCCAGCCAAGGATCTGCTGAGATGATCTCTCGTCTCGCCGACAACCGGTAATTTTTGAGCAAACGGCAGATTCATAAGCCCCTCTGCAAGTAGCTAATGGCGAATCACTATTCGCGAAGTTAGCGTGTTGACTCCAATCAAGCGTGGGCATGACTAAACGTCGGAGGATCGCTGGCCGGAAAACTCTCGCGACCTGCTTCGTCGATCAGCTCGTCATCCTGTTGATGCGTCGCTGATTCGCCGCGCCAGCGAGTCGCCAGCGCTGCAGCTTGGCGGACCCGTTCGAGCAACTCCGGATAGCGCTGGGGAGGTGGTTGATCTCGAAATTGCATGACCTCTTCTCTTGATCCCCCTAGATGTTTTGAAACCTCATCAAGATGATCGCAGAGGCTTTGCCATTCTGAGTTCATAAAACTATCGTTCATCATGCAACCGTTATGTTGGAGTCCAAGTACACGTCCTGAATTCGATTGAGCAGTTCAATGCCGTCAGCCATTGGCCGTTGAAAAGCTTTGCGTCCTGAAATGAGCCCCGTTCCACCGGCGCGTTTATTGACGACTGCCGTCTTCACCGCGTCGGCTAGGTCCGATGCTCCCGATGAGGCTCCACCTGAATTGATTAACCCCGCTCGTCCCATGTAGCAATTTGCAACTTGATAGCGACACAGATCAATCGGATGATCGGAAGTCAGCTTTTCGTATACGAGGGGCGACGTCTTACCAAACTTGATCGCTGTGAATCCTCCATTATTCGTTGCGAGCTTCTGCTTGATAATGTCGGCTTGCAATGTTACGCCCAGATGATTCGCTTGGCCTGTCAGGTCGGCGGACGTGTGATAGTCCTTGTCAGTCTTGAAGGCTGAATTCCGAAGGTAGCACCAAAGCACCGTCGCCATGCCCAAATCGTGAGCGCGTTCAAACGCGGCGGAAACTTCTACAATCTGTCGTCGCGATTCTGACGAACCGAAGTAAATTGTTGCTCCAACCGCCACCGCTCCCATGTCAAACGCTCGATCGACGCTACCGAATAGAACTTGATCGTACGAGTTTGGATAAGTGAGCAATTCGTTGTGGTTAATCTTCACGATGAAAGGGATTCGGTGTGCGAACTTGCGCGACACTGCGCCTAATACGCCCAGTGTCGATGCGACCGCGTTGCACCCACCTTCCATAGCCAACCGCACAATGTTCTCTGGATCAAAGTAGTCGGGGTTGGGTGCGAACGACGCTCCGCCTGAGTGCTCAATCCCCTGGTCGACTGGCAAGATCGACACGTAGCCGGTTTGCGCCAGTCGTCCGTGGGTAAACAGACGTGCCAAGTTGTTGATCACACGTTGGCTTCGATCGGAATGACACACGACACGATCGAGGAAATCAGGCCCTGGCACGTGCATACGACTTCGCGGAATGGTTTGGCACTGATGTTCCAGGAGAGACGCCGCGTCCTCACCCAGCAGTTCAGCGATCGTAGCGGACATAGAATTGCCTTGCGTTGAATTTGGTAGTGCTGAAACCTCACACAACATGCGCGAACTGTCTCATACGAACAAGAAACTTGGGCAAGGTGTGTTGCGATGGCTGATGTGCAAAGCGGATACCAAGATCAGTGCAGGCTGCGCAGAGCGAACTTTTAGCCATGAAATATCGCTGCCACTTCAAGCCGTCGTTGCTGGAACTGAGTCGACTCGGTCGCAACAACACATCCAGTTCGCTCGTCGCTGGTTGTCCCCAAACTGGTGCCCGGCGTGGTGGATTAAGGGCCCAGTAAGCTGGATCGGAAGGCCCAGTGTGCTGGATGAGAAGGGCCGGCGTGCTGGATCGGAAGGCTTTCGGCTTTCAATCTTTATGAAGCGTCAACGAGACTCCAAAAGATCTGCCAAAATTGGTTCAATCGAAGAGCAGAGAAGCGTTTTGAAAGAAGGGCGAGCTAAGTTTTTACAACTTGTTTCATAGACGCACGCTTCTGGGATTTAGTCGCAGCGATGGTAGGGATAATTCTAATTGGATCGGTCGTTGCCTACCTTTTGGTCGCCGAGTTCGTCTATCGAGATACCGAGCGTCGATACCGGACCGACTTGGGCGAGGACGGTAAAAATATTCTTACGATCGCGAAACCGACCTCCGCACTGAACGACGAGTCTAAACGGAACGACGAGTCCAAACCGGTCGACGATTCCACGCAGGTCGCCACCGAGGGATGGAAGGGTTGGCGTGAAATGGTGGTCGCAGCGATCAAGGATGAATCGCCCGATTGTCGCTCGTTCTACTTAACGCCAAGGGACATGCAATCGCTACCGAGGTTCATGGGCGGACAATCCATCTTGGTTCGATGCCCTGTCGCCAACCCTGTCGCCAACCCTGTCGCCAACCCTGTCGCCAACCCTGTCGCCAACCCTGTCGCCAACCGTGACACTGCGAACGCGACTGAACCAAGCACTCCGCGTTCAGTGTCTCGATGCTACAGCTTGTCGAGTGCCCCGGCGGACCCCATGTATCGCATTACCGTCAAACGGGTACCCGACGGACGGATGAGTCGCCAACTGCACGACACAATCAAGCTGGGTGATTTGATCGAAGTCCAGTCGCCACGTGGACGATTCGTCATCGACACTCATCGCACCGACCGTCCTTTGCTCCTGATCGCTGCGGGAATAGGGATCACCCCGATGCTATCGATGCTGCTTCAGAGTCTGTCGGAAACTCCGCAACGGCAAGTGCACCTTTACTATCAGCTTCGCGATCACGACAACACGCCGTTCCTTTCGTTTCTTCGCCAATTGGCACGCACAGCCGATGGGAAAGAGCGATTCAAACTGCACGTCTGGTTTAGTCGCCCCACTGCGGACAATAAAGCAAATCACTCAGACGCAGTCGGACGAATCACCGCCGATCAAATTGTTTCACGACTCAATAGCACCGATGGCGACTATCGCATTTGCGGACCTGCCGAGTTCATGTCCACCATTGCCGAAGGCTTAATAGATTCAGGAGTCATCGAGTCGTCAGTGCAATATGAGTCCTTTGGCGGACAACCGGCAGGACGAGGGGCTATCGCTGTACGGAATGGTGCGAAAACTGAAGATTCAACATCGTCAAACAGTTCCGATGCGAAATTCAAGGTGCAGTTTACGAAGAGCCAAATCTCTAGCGAATTCAATTCTAGCGACGACACGCTGCTTGAGGTTGCAGAGTCCGCGGGCGTCTCGGTCGACTCTTCGTGCCGTTCGGGTCAATGCGGATCATGCGTTCATCGATTGATCCGAGGAAGCGTTGAATATCCTGAACTTCCAGAGTGTGAATTTGGTGAGGATGAAGTCGTTCTTTGTGCGGCCCGCCCCGTCAGCGACATCGAAATTGAAGCTTGAACCAAAGCAACAATTCATTTGTTCAAGTTTTGGTTGCCCACCACACGGCATGTGTTGGGAAGTGTCGATCTTGCCGCGTCGATGCGTTAGACTGGCCGGACCACACAACCTTGTCAGGATACCGATTGTAAAATCGCAATCCAGCTCATCGACCGGAAGAACTCACCATGAACATCTCGCAATTGCTTCACAACAATCAATCATGGGCTGACCAGCAGATCGCTGATGACCCAGAGTTCTTTCAACGCTTATCTCAAATTCAGGCGCCCGAGTATCTTTGGATTGGATGCGCCGACAGTCGCGTCCCCGCAAACCAGATTGTTGGCATGGCACCGGGCGAATTGTTTGTTCACCGCAATGTGGCCAACTTGGTTGTGCACACAGACCTAAATTGCCTGTCCGTGATTCAGTTCGCGGTCCAAGTGCTGAAGGTCAAGCATATCATCGTCTGTGGACACTACGGTTGCGGCGGCGTGACGGCGGCATTGTTCCACAAAGAACTTGGGTTGATCGAAAACTGGCTTCGGCATATCCAAGACACCATTGGCGTTCATGAGCAATTGCTTGACTCCCTTGAATGCCCGCGCGATCGAACAAATCGACTATGTGAGATCAACGTTATCGAACAGGTGATGAATGTATGCAGAACCACCATCACCCGGGACGCGTGGCGACAAGGCCAATCGTTAGCCGTACACGGTTGGATCTATGCACTCACCGACGGACGTTTACAGGACTTGCAGATCAGTGTTGAAAGCCCTGATCAAATGCAAAAGGCGTACGAAACGGCGATCAGTAGCTTGGGATCGCGCCCGCTTCCACAATCATGAAACCGTCGGTTTTCTACGAGCAATAGCACCGTCCTTCATCCATGAGATCGCACGTGATGTGGGGGCATGTTTTTTATTGCGTGGGAAGTAAGATAGGGGCCACCAGTTTGTCCCGCTCATCGTCCCACCGAGTGCAACTATGCCATCCGCGTTAGGTCGCAGCCCAAGTTTCATCATAGCGTTTTTGTTCCTTGCTATGACCTGCCCAGCCATAGCAGGCGAAAACACCGACTCTGTTAGTGACCCCGACTTCGCAGTCCAAGGCGAATACGTCACCGATAATCGTGGCATGCATGTGATCGCGCGCGGTGACGGCGATTTTGAAATCGTGATCTATGAAGGCGGCCTTCCGGGTGCTGGCATGTCCAGCGAACCACCGCGACGAATCGACGGTGACATTGACGTTGTCGAGCAGTTAATCGAGTCAATGGAAATGACGCGTGTTGAGCGAGTAAGTTCAACCGAAGGTGCCAAGCCCCCACCCAACGCCATTGTGTTGTTCGATGGAACAAAAGAGTCCGTTGAAAAGAACTGGAAGGGTGGACGGGTCGAGGACGGATTGCTGTGTGAAGGCACCACCACACGAGAGAACTTCCAAGACTATCGACTGCACCTTGAATTCCGCACACCTTGGATGCCAAAGGATGAAGGCCAAAAGCGTGGTAACAGTGGTGTCTATCACCAAGGTCGTTACGAAACACAAGTCTTGGATTCTTTCGGTCTTGAAGGGTTGGACAACGAAACAGGGTCGATCTATACGATTAGCGCTCCATCGACCAACGTTTGCTTTCCTCCGATGCGTTGGCAAACTTACGATGTTGATTTTACCGCAGCACGGTTTGACGAGACGGGGCAGAAAACATCGGACGCACGACTCACAGTTCGACTCAATGGAATCTTGGTCCAATCGGATGTCGCCGCGTCTTATGCCACTCGCGCTTCGATAATGAACGAAGGGCCTGAACCCGGTCCGATCTACCTTCAAGATCACGGCAATCCGGTTCGATTCCGAAACATTTGGTTGGTTCCCCGCGATTTGCAAGCCGAAGCTCGCCGTCCGATCGTGATAGGCTACGAGCGTTTTTATGCTTCGCGAAGTGAACCATCCGCGGATGCGGGTGAGTTATTGATCAGTGGATTGGCATGTTCGGCGTGCCATGAACATGCAACGAGTGTCGATTTACCGACGCAGCGTGGACCTGATTTGAGCGATGTCGCGACGCGTGTCCGAACGGATGCGTTGGTTGCGATGATCGCTGATCCCCACACTGCTAAGCCACACACTACCATGCCCGATCCCTGGGGCACGCTTTCGACAGACGAGCGAAATCTGCGAGGTCGTGCAATCGCGAGTTACCTCAGCTTTGCCGACACCAAAGCTGCTGGCCAACCGCGCCGCCCGGAAGAACAAAAGGCGGCTCCCGAGTGGATAGCGGACGGTGAAGCCTTGTATCACTCAGTCGGCTGTGTGGCTTGTCATCAATCATTTGATGGATCGCAGGTGAACGCGTCGACGACGGTGGGACTGGGTGATCCCGCCAACAAGTATTCGTTAGCTTCGCTGGCGGCGTTTCTTCAGAACCCTGATCACGTTCGGAAAGGACTTCGGATGCCCGGAGTTGCGGGTCCACCCTTGGACGCTAAGAAGATCGCCGCGTATTTGCTGCGGGATGTGACATCGATTCTGCAGCCGGGTCAAATGCAACGTGAAGTTTTTCATGGCGTGTATGACTCGCTGCCCGAGTTCCATCGCTTGACCGCCGAAGCAACTTCCCAGGTCACTGGATTTAAGATCGACGACATTGAGCCCAAGGTTGAATTTGTGCTGCGTTTCCGCGGCAGTTTCGATTTAAAGAAATCAGGCAAAATCCAATTTCGATTGTCCAACGATGATCAAGCAAAGCTAATCATTGGTGACAACGAGATGCAAAATTGGAATAGCAGAATGTCGCCGATGATCGGCACGTTCAATCTTGAAGCTGGTCGTCAGAACTTTGAGCTTCAGTATTGGCAACGAGGTGGGGGAATCGGTTTGGCCGTGGAAATCAACCATCCCGACTATGGCTGGACCGACTTAGCAAACGTACTGACGACGAGCATAGCCACGGATGCACATGATTGGACCACTAACCATCAACAGCCTGCCCCCGAACTAGTCCAGCAAGGTCGAATCTGGTTCGCCGAGAGCGGCTGCGTGAACTGCCATGCGATGTCCAAGGAAGCGTTTGCCTCAACGAAGAAGGGGCCTGCCCTTGCTGATGCCAATATAGAACGCGGTTGTCTCGCAACCGACGTTGCTGACACACTTCCCAATTATGAACTCACCGGCAATCAACGCATGGCAATTGCCCAGGCTCTTCGCTCCTATCGCGACCCGATTCGCGAAACAGACGACCAACGATTGCAACACTTAACGATGGCCGCTTTGAATTGCTACGCGTGTCATCGGCGGGGCGAATGGGGCGGGCCCGAATCAACACGCAACGGTCTATTTCATTCGACCGTTCCTGAAATGGGTGAAGAAGGTCGCCTTCCACCGACCCTCGACGGTGTCGGCGACAAGCTGAACGACCAATACCTGGCGAAAGTGTTTGCCAATGGTGCCAATGATCGACCCTACATGAAAACCCGGATGCCTAGGTATTCAGACGAGTCGTTGAAAGGCTTCCAGCAATCGCTAGTTCGCACCGATCGACGAAATGAAGTCGACAATATCGAATGGAATGTATCACCCGATGAAATCGTCATCACGGGCCGCGAATGTGTGGGCAGTGGTGGGTTGTCTTGCGTGAAGTGCCATCGTTTCGGCGACGAAGTCGGAACAGGCATTGGCGCGATCGACATGTTGAAGATGCCGGTACGCCTGCGACGCGATTGGTTCCACCGATATCTGATGGACCCGACAAAGTACCGACCTGGAACACGCATGCCCAATAGTTTCCCCGAAGGAATCTCGGCCTTTGAGTCTGCTTTTGACGGTGACCCCGCCAAGCAAATTGAGGCGATGTGGACCTACCTTTCGCAAGGCGAATCAGCGCGCGAACCGATCGGACTCAAAGCAGAAGCCATCTTGCTAACCGCCAGTGAGCGACCTCGCATTCATCGCAACTTCTTTAGTGACGTCAGCAACCGATCCGTCGCGGTCGGCTACCCCGCAATGGTCAATTTGATCTGGGACACCGAGCAAATGGCGTTGGCAAAAGTGTGGAAGAACAGCTTCGTCGACGCTTCAATTCACTGGGTTGGGCGCGGGCAAGGACGTAACAGACCGCTTGGCGACGCCGTCGTCTCGTTCGAGTCATCATCGCCGTTGGCATTGCTCAGTCGCGTCGATGCCGAGTGGCCAACGGAATCGGCGCGCGATCGTGGCGTCAAGTTCATCGGCTACCGGTTGGACAGCGATGGAAATCCTCAGTTTCGTTACCGAATGGGTGATTTCGAGATCGTTGATCGCATTGTTCCCGCCGCGACACTACAACCACAAGATCCCAAAGCGGACCAACTTCGCCGGCCTGTTCAATTGGCCCGCACTCTCGAAGTCTCACCGGTAGGCGAAACCGCAGACAAGCTAGTTTGGCGAATCGGTTCGAACAATGTTGAAGTGATCGCGAAGAATCACTTTACGGTCGCCGGCGCCGAAGTGCTGATCGACGGGGTTGATGCATCCGTTATGAAGATCGGCGATCACGATGAGATTCGCGCAAGCGTTCCGGGCGACGCCAAAATCATTTTATCGCAGATGATTGCCTGGTGACCATTTCCCGTTCTGCTGCCTTCCCCATTCCAACACTCTTGATTCTGTGATCTCCATGCGTTTTAAAGCCGCAATCATTGCCGTCAGTATCTTGCCCTTGCTAAGCGTTCCCACACTTGCCGTTGGCCAAGAACAACCTAACGAGTCCGACTACTATCGTTTGACGACGTTCGAGCTACCCGAGGGTGAAACGATTGAAGCATGTGGATTGCAAGTGATCCCCAACGGAAACCTTGCCATCTGCACTCGTCGAGGTGACGTTTTCATGGTTACCGATCCATTGTCGGATACTGTTTCAGCGAGCCAATTCAGCTTGTACGCTCGCGGTCTGCACGAACCACTGAGTCTCGGTTGGCATGACGGGTGGTTGTACGCCACTCAACGTCCCGAGGTTACTCGCATGAGAGATTCGGATGGTGATGGTAGAGCAGACGAATTTGAAACCGTTGCCGACGGATGGGGCGTGTCCGGCGACTACCACGAGTACGCGTTCGGCAGCAAACCTGAAGCGGATGGTTCAATGGTGGTGACGCTCTGCCTGACCGGTTCGTTTAACAGTGACGTTCCCTTTCGCGGATGGGCGATGCGTATCACTCCCGATGGGAAAACGATACCGATGACAAGCGGCGTTCGTTCGCCCGGTGGTGTCGGCAAAAACGCAAACGGCGACATCTTCTACACGGACAACCAAGGCCCTTGGAACGGAACCTGTGGGCTGAAACTGCTCAAGCAAGGTATGTTTGTTGGACATCCCGGTGGATGGAAGTGGTACGACGATTGCCGAGACGTCATGGGTGCAACGCCAACTGAACCCGTCAGCGGCAGTCGGTTGAATGTTGAAATGAAACGAATCCCCGAGTTGATTCCACCGGCGATCAAGTTTCCCTATGACAAGATGGGAAAGAGCGCATCGGGAATTGCCTGCGATACGAGCGAAGGAAAGTTTGGGCCATTTGCTGGCCAACTGTTCGTCGGTGACCAAACGCAAAGCATGATCATGCGGGTGGACTTAGAAGTGGTCGACGGGCTCTATCAAGGAGCCTGCTTTCCTTTCCGAAAAGGTTTCGCGTCCGGGAACGTAGGAGTGGAAATGGGCCCCAGCGGATCGCTTTTTGTCGGTGGAACGAGTCGCGGCTGGGGCAGTGTTGGGAATCGTCCCTTTGCCGTTGAACGATTGAATTGGACTGGCGAGCTTCCCACCGAAATTCATTCGATGAGATTGGCGGCCGATGGGTCCGAAGGATTTGATCTGACGTTCACCCAACCGATGACGCAAGAGTCTGCAACAGATTTGGCGAGCTACCAAATATCGACTTACACATACGAATACCGCTCGGAATACGGAAGCCCCGAGGTCGACGCGACCACCCCGACGATTACTTCGGCAACGCTTTCCGAAGACGGCTTAACGCTTCGACTACTCATCGACGGACTGCAGATTGACCACGTCCACGAACTGCATTGCCAAGGCCTGCGAAGTCGCGAAGGGCTGCCCCTGTTGCATGATGCCGCGTATTACACCGTCAACCGATTTCGTCCCGCAGCAAAAAACACTTCGTCCCAGCCTTAAAGAGCTGGGCCGACCGTGCGATTACGGTTTCCAATAGTCCGCAATATCTTTCGTCATCTCAGCAACCAACTTTGGATGATCTTCAGCGACATTTTCCATTTCGCTTGGATCACTTTGCAAATCGAATAGTTGGGGGGAAGACGAACGATCTGCGTGAGCGGACGCATACCGATTCACTTCGCCATCCTGGCCCATCAATAGCTTCCACCGTCCTTTGATCGTCCAAAGGTACAACAGCGAAGCCGATGGATCGTTTAGGTCGGCGATATCATGCGCGAAGCCCTCTCCGTAAATTTGATCACGTTGAATTTCAGATTGATCTAGCAAATGAGGCAAGAGGTTGAGCCCTGGGAATTCTGCAGGAACCTCTGCCCCAGCCACAGCCAAAATGGTGGCGGGGATGTCCAAGCTTGTCGCAAGTTCTTGGCGCTGCTGTGGTGCAATCTTATTAGGCCAATGATAGAGAATCGGTGTGCGAATTCCTCCTTCATTGGGAGACTGTTTGGATCGAGGTGCAAACCCGCGTCGGTCGACGTTTTGAATCCAGCCGTTGTCGGTAACGTAGACGATCAAAGTATTCTCACTGAGCTTGCGTTGCTCGATCTCGCCAATCAACTCTCCGCAAGTTTCGTCAAACCATTCACACATCGCGTGGTACTTCGCAAGCGGCAATGAGTCAGTCTTAGCGGTGTACTTCTTGAGTAATCGCGGCGGAGGATTGTGAGGCTCGTGGGGTAGGAACGGAGCGTACCAAAGAAAAAACGGCTTCGATTGTTCCTGAGCTTCGTCCAGAAAATCCCTGATTGGCTCGATTCCTTTTCGCCCAATCGTTAATCCATCGTCACCGTGTCGACCGCCCTGTTGCGGAAACCCTCGCGTCATTCCATGCGTGAATCCACTACGTTGGAAGCTGCCTTCCCATAGCTTGCCGCTTTGGTGCGAAAGGTATCCCACTTCCTTCAAGCGAGCGGGAAGGGTCTTAAACCGATCAATGTTTGAAATCAGTTCTTCGCACCTAACCTTATACAAGTCGCTACCGACCGCTGCGTACTTCGGTGAAGGGTCATTCCCGGTAATGCCGTGTGACGATGCGTAATGTCCCGTCAACAAGGTCGCCAGGGATGGCCGGCACAAGGCGGTGGGAACATAGCCACGATCAAATCTCGCCCCCTCACGAGCCAAGCGATCTAGATTCGGCGTTTCAATTTCAGAATGCCCCATGAAGCCGTAATCATTCCAGGCTTGATCGTCCGAAATGATCAGGACAACATTGGGCGGCGAGGAATCTTGACGGGCATCGTCCCTGGCAACTGAATCATCAGCCATCAATGCACCAGTCAGCAATCGATCCGTCACTAGCAGCCAAACGGCAATGCAGACTACGCGTGAAGGCAGTCCAAACTTATTCGTCGTCATCAATGGGTTCATCCAGGATCAAGTCATCGAAATCGTACCAAGCCGAAATGGTATGGTTGTGACAGTCGACGAAATACTTCCATCGTTTCGCAACGTAATCCCAAGATTGCTTGGTGATCACACCTTGGTGAACGGATTCAGGTAGATGAATCCGAACATCATCATAGAGAAAAAGCGCCGGTGCCTCGATGTGATCGGGGTGCGGATTCATTCGCTCGCAAAGAGCCTTCAAAGCGCGTCGCAGATTCTCTCGCTGGGAAATCGTCTGGTCATAAATCACTTCTTCGCGATTCTTTTTATGCGTCAGCTTGATCGCCGCAGACTCACTTTGGTCATCCGGAACGAACAATCGAATCGCTATGTCTTCCGCGTTGATTTCCATCACGTCACCTTTTGAAACGAAAGAATCCTCGCATCGCATGTCAATTGCGATTCATTGTAACTCGTTCACCCGGGTCAGGCGGGATCGTCTGGCAAACCGTCGTGCAAGATTCTCGATTCAATGGGGCCGACTCCTTTGCCAAACCCCGGTGCGATACTGATTGCGTGGTTTACGGCCATGATCGCAAACTGGATTGCCGACTCCACTTGCGGCACCTTGCCGTTTCCATCGGTCGTGAGCGTCATACGGGCCGTGATTGTGGCTGCCAGCGAACAACCGGCTCCATGCGTTTGGTTGGTCGGGTGGTTTTGCGTTTCGATCGTTGCGACTTTCTCTTCGTCGGCTAACACATGCACTCGCGATCCGTCAATGATTCCCGCCTTTACTAAAACGGCCGATGGTCCTAGCTCTCGCAGTTCCGCCGCGGCTTGCACCATCTCGTCGAGTCCATCGACATCACGGCCTATCAGGCGCTGTAATTCCAAAGCGTTCGGAGTTGCCAATGTTGCTTGTGGCAACAAATAATCACGGTACGCAGAGACGGCGGTATCATCAGCGAGCAAGTCCCCGTGCTTACTCACCAGCACGGGATCGATGATCAGGTCCCCGCCATAGCCCTCGAGTTTTCCCGCAATCGCAGCAATCGCGTCTGCGTTGCCCAACGCACCGGTCTTAATCGCCAAAGGAGGAATGTCGTTAAGCACACAATCCAACTGCTGTTCGATTAGTCCGACGTCGAGAAGTTCGATGCGATGCACACCAACCGTGTTTTGCACCGTAACCATCGTCAACACGGTCATTCCATAGACGCCGTTTTGCTGAAACGCTTTCAGATCAGCCTGAATACCTGCGCCGCCACTGGGATCCGATCCCCCGATTGCGAGTGCAATGGAATCGCGGGCGAGTGTGATTGTTCGAGTAGCCATGTTCGCGATTCGCTGAGTCAGAAGGAAACCAATGCTTAGGCAACTTAGAACACCACTGGCAACCTCTCAAGGCGTTGCCACGCGAGAGCTTCGAATTTCCGGTTGCATGAAACCTTTGTCCCATCAACACTCTTTCCTATGAGCACCAACACCGAACCATCGCTGACCACTGAACTGTTAGCGAATTACGCCGAACGCTATGACGGACTTATCTTCGATTGCGACGGCACGCTATCGCACTCGATGCCGCTTCATTACATCGCGTGGCGCGACACTATGGCTCGATACGGGATTGAGTTTTTGGAAGACCGATTCTATTCCATGGGTGGAATGCCCAGTGAGCAGATTATCGCAATCCTTTCCCAAGAACAAAACGTTTCCGTTCCTACGGATCAGGCTGCCGCAGAAAAAGAAGCAGCCTTTGCGGATCAGATTTTAGACCTGATGCCGGTGACTGCGATCGTTGAAGTAGTTCGCCAGCACGTGGGTCGATTGCCCATGTCGGTAGCTAGCGGCGGCATTCGGCCAATCATCGATCAGCAGCTTCAGCAGATCGGGTTGGACTCGATTTTTGCCGCGATCGTAACCGCCGAGGACACGGAACGTCACAAACCTGAACCGGATGTATTCCTGGAAGCGGCCAGACGCCTGAACATTCCACCAGAAAGATGCATCGTGTTTGAGGATTCACCTCTGGGGTTTACCGCGGCCTTTCGTGCGGGCATGGATTGCGTCGACGTACGCCCATTCCATCAAAAGTAATCGCGTGCAAATGTAAATGCGTGCCCGCCGATTGTGTATTTCTTTGCCACAACCTGCTGCTGGACTGCTGTGGCGTCGTGTCGAACATCGCTTGAGCGGATATGCTAGAGACTAGCAACGATTGAAACGACGTTGCTGCCTCATTTCGCTTTTCTGTTTCGGTTTCACGCTCCCAATATGCTCCATGTCTAGCCAATCCAAGATTGAACTTTCGCCGCAGTTACTCCGAAGACTCCACCGCATCCATCGCCAATTGGCGGATTTAAGGTCTCAGGTCAAACGAGCACCGATTCAGATCAAGGCCAGCCAAGCCCGCGTCGATCAGGCGGAAGCAAAAGTCGAGGATGCCAAAGAGAGACTTAAGCAGGCGAAGAAGACTGCGGACCAAAAGCAACTGCAACTTAAAGAGCGAGAAGACCGAATTGTGACGCTTGAGCGAAAGCTCAACGAAGCAGCCAGCAACGTTGAATTCACCACCTTCCAAGAACAAATCGCTGCCGATCGAAAGGCCAACGAAGTACTCAGCGATGAGGTCTTTGAGGTGCTGGAACAAATTGACGAGATCAACGCTCAACTCGAAGGTGTTACCAAAGACCTTGAGTCAGAGAAAAGCGATCACGAAAAACGCGTCAGCGAAATCAAAGCACGTCAGGAAGTTGCCGAAGGCGACCTGAAACGCGCCGAAGCAGAATTAGAGAGCAGCGAAACAGAAATTCCTGCGGTCGTTCGAAGCGATTACGATCGCGTTGTAGGGGCAAAGGGCGAAGACGCGCTGGCTCCCGTCGACGAAGACTCCTGTGGATGCTGCTGCCAAACCCTAACCACTCAGTACGTAGAACAACTGCGGATGTCAAAGTTAACCCGATGTCCAAGTTGCCACGCATTCCTATACCTGCCTGAAGACCGCCGGGTGAAATAGTCCATTGAGCCAAAATTTTTTCAACAAATTTTCAATTGCTCCTTGGGGGAACGAATCTGCAATTCGGATGGCCCGACCTTACGATCTTGACCCTCAATTATGAAGCCCCTCTGAGGAATCTGATCATGTTTGTTCTTGGCATCATTGGGAGCATCGCGGGCGGCAAATCCACCGCTAGCGCGATATTACAGGAACTCGGTGCCACTTGGATCAACGCTGATGCGATCGCCCGATCCGTCCTCGATCGCCCCGAAGTCGTTGAGAAATTGATCGGTTATTTCGGTGATTCCATCGTCCTAAAGAGTCCCCCGAAACAGGGTACACACCCCCAAATAGACCGCGCCGCGCTTGGAAAGCTTGTTTTCGGGGATGACGATTCCAAGCGTTTAGCCTTACTATACTTAGAAAGTGTCGTTCACCCGATCGTTCGCCACGAAATCATGTCGATTCTAAAACAGTGCAGCCAGCAACAAGTTCAAGTTGCATTGCTAGATGTACCGTTACTTTTCGAATCGCACTGGGACGTCGCGTGCGATTCTATTTGGTGCATCGACGCACCACTGCAAACCAGAATCACCCGAGTTCAACAGCGAGGCTGGTCGGCCGATGAATTGATTCGCCGAGAAGCGAACCAACTGAGCATTGATCGAAAGCGTGCACTCAGTGATTTGGTAATCGATAACAACTCATCCATCACCTACTTCACCAATATTATTCGCCAACATTGGCAATCCCTCATGCAATCACTTTCGCCGATCGGTGAAGTGAACACTTCAGTAGTCCATGACTCCCATTGTCTTTGACTCATAGCTTGAAACGGGAACCTCCCGCTCTTACCTCTTCTCTTCCCACCTGGCGACATCGCCAATCCCTTCTCCCTTTCTCTTCATTCCATCATGCCTTCCCAACGCCATACACCCCGAGATGACCGGGGCCCCGAAAAGCGTGGACATTCAGAACACACGTCGTCGTCATCAAACGACAGCCCCCGCAGTGGCCAGCGAGAGTATCGCGACTACAAAAACAATCGTGGACGCCCACGACATCCTGACAAGGAAGTGGACAAGCGCGTCCGAGAACTCGACGCCGAAAGAGATCCACTTTCGTTGCCAGAGGAGATCGTTAGCGAAGCGACCAAGGCCGGCCAACGTGTTGGGATTCCACTTACGCGGCAAGATGATGCCCAATGGAATATCTCTGACCTGCAACAATCGCCGCTTGAAACCCTAAAAGCAATTGCGGGTACGTTCGGGATCGCACCTAGCGATGGCGCAAGTAAGCAAGAGCTAATCTTCGAGATCCTAAAGTCTCGGATGAAAGCTAACGGCTTGATGTTCGGCGAGGGAACCCTAGAGATACTTCCCGATGGGTTCGGGTTCCTGCGATCATCAAACTACCACTACTTATCGTGCCCTGATGATATCTACGTTTCGCCAAGTCAAATTCGTCGATTCGGTTTGCAAACGGGAAGTCACGTCGCCGGTCAGATTCGCCCACCGAAAGAGAACGAGCGTTACTTTGCCTTGCTGCGTATCGAAGCGATCAATCGACTTGATCCATCGGCACGCCGAAAGACAGTTCCGTTTGACGATTTGACTCCGCTGCATCCTGACAAGCGAATCATCATGGAGCATGCCTCAAGCGATATGTCCACTCGCATTGTCGACATGCTAACACCGATTGGTTTTGGGCAACGGGGGCTGATCGTTAGCCCACCTCGCGCAGGAAAAACGATCCTGATGCAGCAGATGGCGCGATCGGTATTGACGAATTATCCTAACGCCTACGTATTCATCTTGTTGATCGATGAGCGTCCCGAAGAGGTCACGGATATGGAACGCGAGGTCCGCGGTCCTCAGTGTGAAGTGATCAGCAGCACATTTGACGAACCGGCCCAGCGACACATCCAGGTCGCCCAGATGGTGATCGAGAAAGCGAAGCGGATGGTTGAATCGGGGACGGACGTCGTTATCTTTCTTGATTCCATCACTCGGTTCGCTCGAGCCCACAACAGCGAGGGTGAATCCACGGGCAAACTACTCACCGGTGGTTTAGACGCGGGAGCACTGCAGAAACCGAAAGCCTTTTTTGGGTCAGCAAGAAAAGTCGAAGAGGGCGGTTCGTTGACCATTCTCGCGACCGCCTTGGTTGATACGGGAAGCCGGATGGACGATGTAATCTTTGAAGAGTTCAAGGGTACCGGTAACCTTGAAATCGTACTTGATCGAGACTTAGTGGATCGACGGATATGGCCAGCGATTGATATTTCGCGAAGCGGTACCCGTCGCGAAGAAATGTTACTGGACCCGAACGAGTACAAACGCATATCAGCGCTTCGCCGATCGATCGCTGACCAATCGCCCGCCGATGCGATGCACAGTTTGGTGAAGCAACTGGCGAAGACTCAAAACAACGCAGAATTTCTGCTCAGCGTGAAAGACGAAGACTAAGCACCTATGAATTCATCGTTACCTGAGATCACCGGATTGGACGGTGATTTGCCAGAGGGAAAAATTGCGATCATCGCCAGTCGTTACAACCCGGCCATCTGCGACAAACTAGTCGCGGGCGCGGTCGCAACGCTAACCGAAGCAGGCTACCCCGAAAGTTCAATCCTAGTGGTGCGTGTTCCGGGTGCTTGGGAACTTCCCACGATTGTGCAAACCGTGCTTGATCATCAAGACGTCATCGCGGCAATTGCGTTGGGGTGCGTGATCAAGGGCGAGACCACTCACGACGAACACATCAATCGAGCTGTGAGCTTGTCGTTGATGGAAATGGGAGTCGACACGGGAATCCCGATCGCTTTTGGACTGCTGACCTGCAACACACTCGAGCAGGCGATTCAGCGCAGCGGGGGTAACGTTGGCAATAAAGGCAACGAATCCGCAGAAGCCATCCTTGAACTGCTGAGGCTAAACGAAAAGCTGTCGAAGTAACGACATTCTCTTTCTAGCCAAAGCTGAACGTGAACCAATTATTCCGATCGCACTTCGATCGCGTTGATCAGTTTTTCGGTACCCATAGTGGTACGGGCAAGTGCGAATGCCACTGAACGGTCTTCTTCCCGTTCGACATGGCCGGTTAGCTTTAGACCCTGCACGTCCTCGACGCATTGCACATGCTCGAGTCCATTTCGGCGCAGTGCGGTCGTCACTTTTTCGCAGAGTTGACGTTTTTCTAAGCTGCTGTCCATCACTGATTTCACTTGCGAGTTTTCCCGTTTTTCGTCGAATGTCGAATTGAAGGTGCCGGTTATCCCTATCGTACCAAGGTCACATCTAGGGAATTGAGACTGACACAATTCGATGCAGAGCCCTCGACGCTTTGGTGACTGCGTCAAGGCCACCGAATTCTTCGGTCAACCTGCCAAATCTAACAGCCTGCGCCATGCAACTTCTATTCTCTTGCTCAATCCTACCTTTCGCCACGGGACTAAACGCCTAAAATCCACCAGCAATCGCAGATATATACCGTTCGCATCTGAACAATCCACAGCAACACACGCTGCGTGTTCAATTCTCCTTTGTTGGCCCACTTCTTACATGGCACGCTACAACCCGTCCGAAATTGAACCGAAATGGCAGTCTTTTTGGGACTCAGATCAAACATTTGCGACCGACAGGCTGCCCAAGGCGTCAAAACGGTATATTTTGGACATGTTTCCCTACCCCAGTGGTGACGGATTGCATGTGGGGCATCCGGAGGGCTACACCGCTACCGACATCGTTTCTCGCTTCTGTCGAGCCCGTGGGATCAGCGTTCTGCATCCGATGGGGTTCGATGCATTTGGTTTACCCGCCGAGGAACACGCGATAAAGACGGGCGAACACCCGCGAATTCAAACTCAGCGAAACATAGACAACTTTACTCGGCAACTGAAAATGCTGGGTTTCAGTTACGACTGGGATCGTGTTCTCTCTACTACCGACGAGGATTACTTCAAGTGGACCCAGTGGATCTTCCTAGAACTCTTTGACACCTGGTTCGACGAGGAATCCAACAAAGGTCGCCCCATTTCGGAACTGCCGATTCCGGACCCAATCCGCCAGGAAGGCCAAGCTAGCATCGAGGCCTATCGGGATTCAAAGCGTTTGGCCTACCAGGATGATGCATTGGTGAACTGGTGTCCCGCCTTGGGCACAGTCCTCGCTAACGAGGAAGTCAAAGACGGACTGAGCGACCGTGGCGACCATCCCGTCCAACGAATCCCCCTTCGACAATGGATGCTGCGGATTACCGCCTACGCCGAACGATTGCTCGAAGGGCTCGACGACCTCGATTGGCCAGTCGGGATTAAGAAGTTGCAACAGGATTGGATCGGCCGTAGCACAGGAGCCGAGGTCGACTTTTACATCGGTGGCACCGACGACTCGACATGGCGCAGCCAACGGAAATCGGGTGGACTGCCCGAGGTCGCAGACGACGATTCGCTTCGTGTCTACACCACCCGCCCCGATACGCTTTTTGGTGCGACCTACATGGTCGTCTCGCCAGAGCATCCGCTCGTGGACAAGTTGACCGTAGATGCACAACGCCAAGCTGTAAGCGATTACCGCGAAAAAGCGTCCTTCAAGAGCGATCGCGAACGCACGGATGGCGGCAAGGAAAAAACGGGCGTCTTCACTGGGTCACACGCGATCAATCCGGTCACCGGCAAACCGATTCCAGTTTGGATTGCTGATTATGTTCTGGCGGGCTATGGAACCGGCGCGATCATGGCGGTACCGGCGCACGATGATCGCGACTTTGAATTTGCTAAGCAATTCGAATTGCCCGTGATTCCCGTCGTTGATCCACCGGCGGACCTCGAAGACCGTGAAGCGATCCTCGCTGGCGAAGTCTGCTTCGTCGCCGAAGGTCAAGCTATCAACAGCGGTGAATTTGATGGGCAAACCACCGAACAAGTTAAGGCAGCAGTAACGGCTTCGCTGGCCAACGATGGCTTGGGACGCGAAGCCGTCAATTTCAAATTGCGAGATTGGCTATTCAGTCGCCAACGTTTCTGGGGCGAACCTTTTCCCATCTTGCATGAAGTTGACGCTGATAACGAACCCACCGGTATCAAGCGAGCGGTCCCGTTTGATCAATTACCCGTAACGCTTCCCGATTTGGAAGACTTCAAACCGCACGGTCGGCCCGAACCACCATTGGCTAAGGCGGACGACGATTGGTTGTACACCACGATCGACGGCAAACGCTATCGTCGCGAGACTAATACGATGCCTCAGTGGGCAGGATCTTGCTGGTACTTCTTGCGGTACATCGATCCCAAGAACAAGACCGCAATGGTCGACCCCGAACTTGAGAAGGCTTGGATGCCCGTGGACCTCTATGTCGGCGGCGCGGAACACGCGGTTTTGCATTTGCTCTACTCGCGGTTTTGGCACAAGGTCCTGTACGACCGAGGTCATGTTTCGACACCCGAGCCATTTGGCCGACTGGTCAACCAAGGCATGATCTTGGGTGCGCCCCAGTACCACATGTCGCCAACCGCCTACCAAGAATCCAAGTCGACGCTTGCCGATATTGGCTTGGAGGGAACAACCGTTGGCGAAGGTGACAAAGCGACCGTTGTTCTTCGTCACATCGATGACCATTCGGATCTTCGTGACGACGAAACGGAAAAGAAGAAAGGCAAGACCACCATTTCGGGCACAGACATTGGCGTGTTGGCGAAGGCTGACAAGATGTCCAAGAGCCGTGGAAACGTGGTAAACCCCGACGACATCGTGCGCGAGTATGGTGCCGACTCGTTAAGACTTTACGAAATGTTCATGGGGCCACTCGAAGCAACCAAACCATGGTCGATGGATGGAGTCGGCGGAGTACGCAACTTCCTTGATCGCGTTTGGCGGATGATCGTCGATTCTCGATCCGACAACGACGATTTGAATTCAGCCATCAACGACGAATCGCTAAACGAAGACGACAATCGGGTTCTTCACCAAACGATCAAGAAAGTCACCGAAGACACCGAAGCGATGAGCTTCAACACCGCGATCGCGCGAATGATGGAGTTCACCAATCACTTCAGCAAGAGTGATTCTCGTCCAAGAGCGACAATGAACACATTCCTGATTTTGCTAGCGCCTTACGCTCCTCACTTGGCAGAGGAACTGTGGTCGAAACTTGGTGGGACCGGTTCGATCGCTCGTCAGCCTTGGCCGACCTGGGACGAATCAGCGATAGCCTCATCGACGATTGAAGTCCCGGTTCAGGTAAACGGAAAGATCAAGGCCAAGCTGCAGGTTGCCGCAGACATCGGAAAGGATGACCTCGCCAAAGTCGCGTTGGCTGATTCCGCAATCAAGGATCTGATCGAAGGTAAAACGATTGTGAAGCAGATCGTAGTGCCAGGACGTTTGGTCAACTTGGTCGTCAAGTAAGCTACTCGGTCCTCTCAAGAAACCTCCGCTTTCCCCTCCTCCCTTATCCCCTCCCTGTTAGATAAAAGCACTATGAGTATTGGCATCGGAATCATCGGTTGCGGCATGATCGCGAACTTTCACGCTCGCGCAATCGCGGACGCAAAAGGTGCTCATCTCGTGGGCGTGGCGGCTAGGCGTCCAGATGCGGCAGCGGAATTTGCCGCTCAGCACAACGTGAAAGCCTTTGAATCCATTGAATCGATGCTTGCCGATCCTTCGATTCAGGTGATTTCGGTTTGCACGCCAAGCGGCGCTCATTTGGATCCCGCAGTGGCGGCCGCTCGCGCGGGCAAGCATGTGGTGGTTGAGAAACCACTAGAAGTTACCACCGAACGCTGCGACGAGATCATCCAGGCGTGCGATGAGGCTGGCGTGCGATTGGCAGTCACCTTCCAAAGTCGCTTTCACGAATCTAGCCAATTAATGAAGACTGCCGTCGAGCAGGGACGCTTTGGCAAAATCACCATGGGCGATGCTTACGTGAAGTGGTATCGAAGCCAAGAGTACTACGACAGCGGTGCCTGGCGCGGGACCTGGAAACTCGACGGCGGTGGAGCGTTGATGAACCAAGCGATCCATTCCGTGGACTTGTTGCTTTGGTTGATGGGTGATGTTGCTGAAATCAGTGCGATGACCGCGACAATGACTCACGAGCGCATTGAAGTCGAAGACGTTGCCGTTGCGACGTTGCGTTTTAAAAACGGTGCCCTTGGTGTGATCGAAGCCACCACGACTGCGTATCCGGGATCACTGAAACGAATTGAAATCAGTGGCTCGCATGGCACGGCTATCTTGGAAGAAGAAGACATCAAGCAATGGGAATTTGCCGAAGAAACAGCCGACGATGAACAGGTGCGCCAGACCATGGCTGGCAAAACCAAGACCGGTGGTGGTGCTGGTGATCCCAAAGCGATCGGCCATCACGGACATAGCCTGCTGTTTGAAGAAGTTGTCGCTTCCATCAACGAGGATCGGCCATCGATCCTAGATGGTCACGAAGGTCGCCGCAGTGTTGAAGTGATCCGCGCTATCTACGACAGCGCGGCAACGGGAAAAACCATCAAGCTCGGTTAACTTAGCTTGTCCAGCGGTCCCTTGCTGTCTCCAAAACTATCGGCTTTCGCACCCATCTGTTGCATCATCCATACGTAAAGATTGCACAGAGGCGTTTCTTTCTGGTATCGGATGTGTCGACCGGTTTTGATTCGCCCGCCGGCACCGCCGGCCAAGATGATCGGCAAATCGTCATGATTGTGGCGATCACCGTCACTGATGCCGCTGCCGTAAACCAACATGCAATTATCCAGCAACGTACCGTTGCCTTCGGGGACCTGCTTCATGCGGCTTAACAGGTAATTGAAGCGATCGATGTGGTATCGATTGATCCTCGCAATGTTATCTTGCTTATGCGGACTCTTGCCATGGTGCGAGGATTCATGATGCCCCTCGGTGACTCCGATATCCGGATACGATCGGTTGCTACCAGCGTTAGTGAACATGAACGAAAGAATACGCGTGCTATCGGTTTGGTACGCCAGCGTGACCATGTCCATCATTAGTTCGGCATGCTTGCTTAGTTCTTTCGGCACGCCGCTCGGCCTTGGGTAATCCGGCACGCCGTCTTCACTCATGCGGAGCTTCTCTGCACCGCCGACACGTTTTTCAACGTCGCGAACCGAGTACAGGTATTCATCAAGCTTGCGCTGGTCCACGGGCGGCAGCGTTTTGTGAAGTTGTTTCGCATCCTCAAGCACAAAGTCAAGGATGCTCTTGCGATACTTTTCGCGAACACTAATGGCTTGCTTCGTTTCCTTGACGACTTGGCCCGAAAACAATCGATCAAATAAGGCGCCCGGATCAATCTCTTTCGCCATTGGGTTGGTCGGGCCTCGCCACGACATGTTCGATGCGTAGGCGCAACTGTATCCGCTGTCACAATTGCCAGCTTGGGCACTTGTTTCGAGACCAAGTTCAAGCGACGCAAAACGCGTCTTGTCGCCAACGTACTTCGCGGTCATCTGGTCAACCGAGATGCCGTTTTGAATGTCCGCCCCATTGGTTTTGCGAGGATGCGACCCGGTCAAGAAAGCAGCAACACTTCGAGCATGGTCACCGCCCCCGTCCCCATGTGCGCGGGCTCCGTCGAGAGTAAGCCCCGTTAGGACGTTGATGTCTTTTTGGTGATCAGCAATTCGAGCTAGAGTGGGAGGAAGATCGAACTTGAATCCGTCTTGCTTCGGCGTCCAGTCAGGCATGTGCATGCCATTGGGAACGTAGAAAAATCCCATCCGCAATGGCGGCTTTCCGTCGGACGCCGACGCAGCAAGTAAACGGGTGGGAGACATAACGTTTAGCAGCGGCAACGCAACGGCGGTCCCCATCCCCCGCAAGACGGTTCGGCGGGACAGACTTTGAGCGTGAGTGTTTCGAGGCATGTTGATTTCTCGTAAGAGCTCAGTAATTCCAGACGCATTTGTAGAACGTTACGTTACCGCTATTGTACCTAGCGTGGCCGCCTAATGACGACAGGGATTTGCTGATGCACTGGAAACCGAAAAACTCGATTGCGATTGTGACGGGTGCGAGCAGTGGAATTGGGTCCTCGCTTAGCCAATTGCTGTGCCAGGCTGGTTGTCACGTGGTCGCGGTTGCTCGTCGGGCCGAACGATTAGAAGAGCTTGCGGGTACCGTTCCCAATGGATCGCTGTCCACCGTTGTAGGTGACATCACCCAACCGGAAACGCGATCACGCGTTTTAGACGTGGCGACAACCCAAGGCGACGGCCGACTTGACTTGCTGATCAATAACGCGGGCATCGGAGCGATCGGACCGTTCTCGGACGCTTCCCCGGAACGACTGCGGCAAATCATGGAAGTGAACTTTTTCGCTCCCGTTGAACTGACCCGCATTTGCATCCCAGCTTTGCGACTCGGGCGTTCACCGGTGATCTGCAACATCAGCAGCGTACTAGGTCACCGAGCAGTTCCGAACAAAAGCGAATACTGCGCCAGTAAGTTTGCCATTCACGGGTTCAGCGATTCGCTTCGTGCCGAACTAGCGTGCGACGGAATTCAGGTCACCTTGGTGAGCCCTAGCACGACCCGCAGCGAATTTTTTGACTCGCTCATCGACACCGCTTCCGACAGCTCATCTAAAAGCCTGGGAAGCTGGTCTCCCCAAAAAGTGGCCCGCTCAACGATTGCTGCAATCCGCTGGCGGCGCAGCGAGGTTGTGTTGAGCCTTGGTGGGAAGGCACTTGTCTATGCCGATCGACTTTCGCCACCACTCTTGAATGCGATTCTCGCAAAGTCCAAAGCATAAAGCGGATCGAAACATAAGCGGATCGAACGAAGACAGCGTCACGAACCGATGCTCGAGAGCGCCGCTGTAGACCGCTGCTCTAGACCGCTGCTTCTAGGAAGAAAGCTTCTCAGCCATCGCGTTTTCGATTGCTTCGACCGGGATCGGGATCCCCTTCAAAGTTCCCTCAACGACAATCAAATCACCCACGACTCCTTGGAAGGAAGCGACGATCATTCGATTTCGGCGAGCCTTAACCAGCTTGACCATCAGGATCAATTTATCGCCAGGCATTACGACGCCGCGAAACCGCACATCGTCGACTCCGCCAAAACCGACAATCTCGGCGCCAAGCAGATCGTTCTTTTGGGTGAAGTAGCTCGAAAGCTGAGCCACACATTCCAACATGACCACGCCGGGCATCAACGGCATTCCGGGCATGTGGCCACGGACCCAAAACTCTTGGTCCGTAATTTCTTTAAGGGCGGCGCAGCAGTTCGTCTCGAGATCCTCGTAAAGGATCGCGGTGAGCTGTTCCATTTCAAATCGCTGCGGATTCAATTTGCGAATCGCCTCGATGTCCGCAATGGGATTATCGAGGTCAAGCAGCGAGGGGTCGATGATGAATTTACTCTTCACGGCCGTCTTCAAAAGTCATTTGTGCGAGACTGTGGAAAGAGGATGACTGCGGCAAGCTGGAAAACCAACTTGTTTAGGTCTTCACCTTTCGACGCTTGGCCTTACGCGCCTTGGCGCTTGCCGGACGTCGGCCGTGGTTGGCTTTTTTAAGTTTATGGTGTGGCTTCGCCATGATCTCAAACTGGATAGAGGAAACGTTGGAAACGGGTTGGGCCGAATGATGTCGACGGTACCCGAATCGAGAAAGATAGCATGAAATGCCCGCGACGTGTACCCACGGACGCGTGGGCCAAAGTCAGGAATTTTCGCGAAACATACGTGATTCGGTGAGGCGACACTAGCGGTATCGAGCGGTACCATCAGCCCAATTTGCCGCCGAATTTAGATCTGAACCACCCCGGGACATCCCCATTTCAGGTTGAGGCTGGGCCGAACTGTATCGTCCGCTATTGCGAACCGAGGGTGGCATCATGGGTGCGATCGGTTGCTGGTTTCGTTGACGAACGATCGCTTGGCTTTGCCAATCGTCTTGGTTTCCCGAGGTGGCAACCCGGGATTGTTGTCCGTTGGCACGTGGATCATTGACCCCTTGGCGGTTGTCAGGTCCTTGGCGGTTTTCTGGCGGTCTCGAAATCGCATTGCTGGCGAGCCCCGCTCCGGCGTTCGGCTGATTCGCCGCCACAGGAACAGCAGCACCAGTTTGATGAATTTGTTGTTGGCGTTTGTACCAACCTCCGTCAGAAAGGCTTGCCAGAGCGGTCGCTTGGGAATCTTGAGATGCGATATCGCGAGGCACCGTAGGAGCATTGAGGCGATCGGGCTGCTGCTGGAATGGTGGCGATTGACCACTTGCCAGTGCGATCGCAGATTGCGGCGAGGATGGCGCTAAGTTGGGATTGGATGAACGGGATCCGGGGTTGGAAGTCCGAGGTTGCAGTTTGGCAAATTTTGCGACCGGGCCACTGCCTTCGGCCACCCAAGCCAACCAGTACTCCTGCAACTGAGCGAGCGAGTCGTATCCGTAATGCTTCTTAATATTCGCCGTCCAGGATGGGTTCTGCATGTAGTCTTGCAGGAACGTGATGAACGTCTGCGCGTCTTGCTGTTCGATCAAAAATCGGCACACCGAGTATCCCTGGGCGTACATCGGCAGCACATCGCTAGGGTATTCCGTTAACAGAAACAAACGGTTCATTGCGATGCCTCGGCGTGAACCTAAAAACTCCCGCAACTTCGCTTCGTGCTTACTTCGTTCGGATTCGTGCTCAACCGTTGTGCAGATTCCTTCGTCAGCCCAGCGGGGCAATGGACGACCAAAATGAGTTGCGAGCACAGTGTGCGTTACTTCATGCGGCAACACGCTGTCGAGAATCCGCTCAGGCGTGCCAACGACCTCCATTTGGAAATCTCGCACCGGCGATCGGTTGTACGTCGTGACCCCTTGCGCAGCCAAGTTTGGTCCCGATACCACTCGAACAGGACAGGGCGTAGGCCATGGCGGCAATCGTTGGCCGAGCCAGTATTCGGCGAGTTGATCGCGGTAGTTTTCGGCCGCTTCGCCCACCGATCGAGCCAAGGCAGGCGTTGGAGCTTGAATGATGAAGTTCTGAGTGCGAAACCCAGCGGCTTCTGCGGTGGTGCCAACCAGGGCAAGTAGAAAAAGCAAGCCGGCTGCGGGTATGCCACGAAGGCACACAGAGGTTCGGGCATCCATGCCGCGGAGACTCCATCAGTGGGTAGTGCCTGACAGAAGGAGCATTCGTGCATCCCGCTCGAAATCAGACCTGCGGGAGTGTAGGGCAATTCAGCAAACTAGGGAAAGGCTAAAAACGTGAGTCAAAACCCACGAATTTTGCCAAAAAGCACGATCGGGTCTGTGGGCGACGCGTGGGTGACGGACGCCTACGTTGGACTGGATTTCTCTTTAAGCTGCGTCGACGGGCAAATCCGGCAATTCGATATCGCCGGCCATTTGACGCAGCTTTTCCATCGCCCGGCGCTCCAATTGACGAACTCGTTCTTTCGAAATTCCTAGTCGATCAGCCAGCGATTGAAGCGTGTGGACTTTTCGATGCGATCCCAGGGAAAATCGAGCACGGATGATTAGCTTTTCTCTTCGATCCAAGTCGTTAAGCATCACAGCCATGCGTGCCCTTAGCTCATGCCAGCGTTTTTCGCTGATCGCGCTGGAACGCTTCTCGTCGCTGATCTCGATCTCCATATCCTGCAGACCACCAAGCACCTTTTGTCGGTCTTCTTGATTTTCCACAACAGTGCGATACGAATTTCGGCGAACGACCTGGGTTGCGTAAGTGCTGAAACGGAAACCTCGCCCGAAGTCGAACTTTTCGACTGCTCGCATCAATCCGATGATGCCATCGCTAAGAAGATCGTCGAAGGTATTGTTGGGGTTCACAAACTTCTTGACGATCGAGAACACTAACCGCAAATTCGCTTCGACAATGCGATCACGGTGCCATTCCGCCAGTGCCACCAGACGTTCGATCAGTTCCAAGCGAACTCGCGAAGGACGTTCAGGGTTGAGCAAACTGCGGTGCACGGACGCTTGGTGCATCAGAAAGTTCATTCGCTGGAACAACATCACTTCTTGCTCAGGCTTCAGCAACGGAGCCTCGCAGAGACGACTGAGGTGAATGGGTAGATCAATCCCGCTTTTACGCAACGTCGCCATGCCCAATTCGGTCTTTCGCGGCGATAGACCAAGCGTTCCAGCAAACACCTCGGCTCCCATCCCAGGATCCGAGAACCGCGTATTGGTAATGAATGCCAATTCTCGTTTGAGCCAAAGTTTGGTGGCAGCCCGCAGGGTTTCGTTATCGGCATCCCGGTAGTCTCGACACTGCTGATCAACGTCGTGGTTAGCGACTTCTAACTCGGAGCAGCGAACCCAGGCCGGGATCCGAGCGGGCGTCTTCGAAGGCGTGGTTTGAGCACTGGCACGCGACTTTTTCGCAGGCACTCGCTTGAGTGAGGTGGCGGCTGGCATTTGAGGAGCTCCGAGGCTTGTCTGGTGAGCGAGACTTTCAACAACTTCAATGAACGTTCACCTGAGCAACAACAAACAACATGCCAAGATGGACGGTGTGAACGTTTTTTTCATCCAAAACGTCCACTAGGTATATCGGTGATTCGCAACCTCGGCAAGCGAATTATCCAACAAAGTCTTTATTTTTTCGCCGATATCCCTCTAAATTGATTCGCAGTGCGGCTTTTCGACAAAACTGATTAGGTCGCGATTTGTCCCTCGCTGCCCATCATTGACTGGTCGCCTACAATCCAACGCAATCTGAAATCGTCCATGCAATCGTCCAAAACGTCCGTCCGATCGACCCCGAAGGTCATTCCGCCATGGCAGCCCGCCAACCCCAGTATTCACCCAAGCAAGTCGCTGAAGCCTTAGGCGCCAGCGAATCGTCGCTGAAACGTTGGTGTGATCGGGGCGCCATCGCCACCATCCGCACGGTGGGCGGACACCGGCGAATCACGTTGGACGGGCTAAGAGATTTTTTGGAAACGTCAGGTCGTGAATTGTTAGCCCCTCAAGTTCTAGGACTCCCCAAGCTGGGAGTCGGACGGTCGAGTGAAATTTCCGGCAGCGACGACCCGGACCAGCGGGCATTCCGCAAGGCCATCGTTAACGGCGACGAGGAGGCTTGCCGGAAGGTCCTGCAGCATCGTTTGGATCAGGGGATGCTAAGGAGCGAAGCGGCAGAGTTCTTTATCGCCGACGCGATGCATGAAGTGGGGGCCGCGTGGCAATGCAATTCGGTAGACGTCTATCAAGAGAGACGAGGCTGCGAAATCTGCATTCGGTTGATTAGTGAATTGCGTGCCGGTTTGCCTCCCCTTCGCGACGATGCACCGATCGCGATTGGCGGTACACCCACTGGTGATATCTACCAGCTACCGACGGCGCTAGTGGAGTTGGCACTTCGAGAAGTGGGCTGGAATGCCGTCAATCTCGGCTGCAATTTGCCTTGGGATAGCTTTGTCCAAGCCTCCCATGACTATCAACCTGAAATGATGTGGTTGAGCGTGTCGCATATTGACGACGCACCATCATTTGTAATCGAGCAGAATCGGCTGGCTGATTCCTTGGGGGAAAACGTAACGATGTTGATTGGCGGCCAAGCTCTTACCGACCAAATTCGACCTCGTTTACGCTACACCGCGTTTTGCGACAGCATTGGTCATCTCACCGAACTTGCCGCCATGATGAGGCTAAAATAGACGAGGCTAAAATAGATGAGGCTGAAATGGATAAGGCTGAAATGGATAAGGCTCAATGAGCCGTCCACTAGCACTGCATTCCGCTGACGCGCGCGTGCAAAACACCGGTGGATCTTGCTTGTAAACTGAAAAACCGCATTGGCAGCTTATCGATGGTGGAATGCCCCCAAACCACCGACGAAAAGATGCTACCAATGCGGTTTTCGCTATTTCAAACCGGCCGGAAATTTACCGTTGGACTTAGACAAATTCTCGAAGAGATTTCTTGGCGGCAGGCAACTTCATCAGAGGTGCGAAGTCAGCATTGGATTCGTCGACTTCATCGAACAGCTCGGCCAACGTTTCACTGGACTTGCCGCTGAGTCGTTCGTAGCCAGATTGAAACTCGGCTTGTTCGTCCCATTCAAGATCGTTGCACGACGGTAGCAGCGAAGCGAGCGCAACACAGGCAGCTCCGATTTGCTTTTCGTTAAGTGACTTGCAGTCCGCTTCGAGCAAGTCGTCCAAGTGCGTGTGCATCTTGATCAACGCGACAAAGTCCTCGGGAAGGTTCCATCGCTCGGCCAACATCGCGGCTGCTTCCGCGTGATCCCAACCGAACATCTCTTTTTCAAGTCCGCTCAAGCGACGACCTTCGCTGGCACGACGTTGAACCAACCCTTCGTATTCGGCAGGCAGTTCCTTAAGCAACAAGGGAATCGCCATGTCCTGCAACAATGCTCCGGCGAACAAATCTTCTGAGTTAGAAACCGAAAGCGCTCGGCCTAATTTTCGAGCGAAGATGGCGCGGCGAAGTGAGTCTTGCCACAGAGCCTTCAAATCGAAGGGACCGAACTTTGGATTCGGGATAACGCTGAAGACGGCGTTCCAAAGTGCAAAGTTGGTAACCGCTCGCGTTCCCACCAAGGTCAACGCTTGGTTCACGCTGACGATTTCACGGCTGAACCCGAAGTAAGACGAATTGACGAACTTCAACACTTGCCCCATCAAGCCGGGGTCCGCCTCGATCGGCTTAGCAAAATCGTTGGGACCGCACTGTGAATTCTGAGACATCTGCAAGAGGCTGATGGCACTGCTGGGCAATGCCGGCAGGACTTCACTGCGAAAGACGTCTTCAAGTTGGATTTTTGTAATGGTCGTCATCGCAAGACTTATTCGTTGTTAGATAGTGAGGGGTAGCCAGGAAGGATTGCTGCAAAAGAAACCTAGCTTGATCCCGGCTCTGAAGCGGAATGGACGCCAAAGAGAAATCATTCTGTTCATCAAATCGATCTGGTGGTTTGCCGGTCGTACCGGTGGTAACGACGGAGCAGCCTTGGCCGTTTCTTCAACATATGAGGCGAAATCGCATCATGAACGTTGCTTGGCCTCCACACGGTGTCCTGGCCTTGTTCTCGTCCCCAACGCTAAACGCTTGACATCGCTGAACTTGCGTCGATTCCTCAAATAAGCGGATCACCATGTGCGTAAGTGTCTGGCATGCACTTGCCTCACATTCACCCTGCTGATCGATCACGACTGAAGCGATGGGCAACTCAACAAGCAACCATATGCACGCTCGTGTTTTTGGTTGTCAGCTTGCTTGGCGCGTACTCGCGACCACCGGGCTATGCAGAGCAGAGCCATTCGATGAGGGATCTCGAATCGTCCAACGCGCTAGCTTGGCCCTCGGAAACCGACGCTCCAGAGTTTTTGCAAACAGAGTCTCAGGACACAGACACCTTGTATCGAGAGACTCTTGTCACTGAGTCCCAAGAACCTTCGATGCGTGAGGTTGCGTCCTACGCGTATGTCCCCGAGGGATGGCGCCGAACTTCGCAGGGCTGGGAATTCGCGTCGGACTGGCATGACGAATCGCAATACCAGACTCCGGTAATGACGAAGTCGATCAATCGCTGGATCGAAGTGCAGAAGAATCGTGAACCACATTGGGTCCAAGCGACACTCGATGCCGTGCGGCGATTGCCACCTTTAACGTTCGCGATCTTGCAAGTTGCCGCCGTGGCGGTGGCAATCTCGATCACCTCAACACCCAAGCCTCAGCAAGACACCCATTCTTGATAAAACGAATGCCGAGTGCAAAATGCACTCGGCACAATTGGTTTGAGGCGTCGGTGGAACTTGAAGGCTTTGAAGGTCTCTGGACCAGGCTATTTGCTATTTAGGCAGACGAGCCGTGCGTTGCGCACCGTCTTGCAGTTGCTCGGTCATCCGCGCCCGGTATTCCATCATGCTGTTAGGCCCCTGAAATCCAACTACGGTTTCATCCCAATCCAGTTTCTTACTAATCATGCGGCCGGCATCGATATCGAAGCGAATTTCGCCGTTGCTGAGTTGCTGAATGACTTGAGCCTTGATTGAATCGCTGCCCATAGGCGTGAGCGGTTCGCTGCGAATGGAGATGGTTGCAACACCCGTCTTCACTTGCTCGAGCTTGTAAACCTCTTGAATCTTGATCGTCTTCACTTCGCCGTCATCGGTACGAGCCTTAACTTCGCGAGGCACGGTCCACGTGTCGTCGATAGCAAGTGCCTGCTCGGGGAGCGCGAGTGCAAGCGACCCCATGCCGAGCTGAGCTTTCGTACCGCCAAAGTCTTCTCGCTCTAACTCTTCGCCGCGAGTATCAATCTTGATGGTCGCCAGTTTCTGCCCAATTTGCTCAGCAACCTTTTCGAACACTTGATTGGGTTCCTCGCCACTGGCGCTATCCCAGCGGAGCTCTTCTTGGTCGCCCTGCTGCTGCGTCATTTCGACGGAATCGATGATGTGATTGAATGTGAAATCCGTCTCGTTTGCCTCGGAAACATCCCAGTGCCGTTCGCTGACCGTATGAACGTTACTAATTTCTTCTTCGCCGCGAATCCGTGTCTTGGTCTTGGCGACGTGAGTGACTTCGTAACGAATCTTTTCGCCAGCCTTAAGCTTGTAGCGAAGCTGGTACGTTTCGGGATCTGCAGCGGCGGCTGGTTTGGCAACGGCCGGTGCAATCACCAATCCAACGGCAACAAACCAACAAGCGATCTTCAAGGCACGCAATTTCACGTTCGTAGTCTCCCTACTCGACGAGGTTCCAGTTTCACGTCGGCAGGATGTCAAAATCGAGGCTTGGCGACAAGACCGAAACTGACCAATCGCAGTGTGCGCAAGCTTGGCAACGTGGCAGCCCGCCCGTATCGGACCAAGCAGGACCGCAGCCATCTATTACTTGGGAAGGACCACCGACAAGTGCGGTAAAAGCGGTGTCGATCGTCGCAGTTGTAAATTGGTCCCAGTTATGAAGTCATGACTACGAAGTGAAGACTGAGCTAGCTTCGAAAAAGAGCCAGCGAACGGCTCCCTGGATGCGAGCAGCAGTGCCAAGCTGTTCTCCCAGGCCCGGCAAAGCCATAGCACAGAACAACACCATCACAAATCCACCGAAGCCGGCTGCCGAGGTTGCCGATTGCGAAACTCCGCCACCCAAACGTCCCCACAGTGATGCACACTGAAGTTTCGGTGGAGGCGTGAGATCACGAAGTCGTCGAAGTCCTACCTGCACGGTTCCATCGGGTGCATTGAAGAACCACTGGGCGTTGACTTCGAAGCGTGTTCCGTCGTGTTCGAGTATCCACGACTGGCCGACCTTTAACTTGCCAGCCTCTTTTTTCGAAATCAGAACAGTGAAACCGTCGATCGATGTGTCTTGAACTTGGACCGTAGCGGTTTTACGTCCGACGGTGATCCGCCCGCGACTATGGGCTTCGTCCAGGGCACAGCGAAAGAAATCGTGTTCGATCATTCCGTCAGTCAAATTCTGGGTCGTCATCGTGTCGAGACTCCGCGCGTCGGGCGCTAGGAAAGCTTGGGCGATGCCAAACGTTCCCATGGGTGGGCGTAGATAAGGAAACGGCTCCCCCCGTGGAGCGTTAAAAAGTGCGATCACTAGTTTTTCATCCCAGGGAATCGCTCTCACAGGAAGCCTACCCCATCTCTGCCGATTAGGCCGGAAACTTTAGCCAATCTCTAAAGAACGAACGCCAAATGGGCATTACCACTGGCAACCCTTGACGGTGATGCCGATTGCTCCGCCAAGACCCAACAATCCCATTACAGGGGTCGTTTCGTGTCGATGGGTAAAACGGACCCGTCACCGTGCCCCCGTACGCGATTTCCTAACTGCCAATGTACCAGCCTTCAGCCCTGTCGAAACGCATGGCGGTTGTGATCGCGTTAACGTGCTTGGCAGCCATCAGCGATTTTTCAAACGGTTCAGTAGCGATTGCGCAAAACCCGCACTGGCAATCTTCCAACGGGAAACGGGCCGATGCTTATCGATCGACCGGAACTCCTTATCGCCTCGCCCTGCGTCCCGATAAGGACGTATCCGAACAAGACGACCTGTTGGGCGGCGGTGATCTAAGCGGCGATGATTTGCTTGGGGGAAACGATCTAGTCGGTGGAGATGACCTGCTCGGCAGGAATGACCTGCTAAGTGGCGGTGACTTACTCGACCAAGGTTTCGGAGGGGACGACCCGCTAAGCCAATTTTCGGCAGCCGTGCCCGAGCCGATCAAGCAGGCCCCAAGCGCGCCGGATCCTCACGAAAAATTGTGGACCGAAAACTGCTATCCCTCGGCCGAATCGTGTCGCGCGTGCCACCCTGGCCATTACGATGAGTGGCGTTCGAGCGGTCATGCTTACGCGGCAGTATCGCCAATGTTCAATCGCTTTGAACAAGCAATGACTGAATTGACACAGGGCACCGTCGGTTCGTTCTGCGTTCGATGTCACTCCCCCGTTCAAACACAACTCAAGATCCCGCGACACGCAAGCATCCTCGACGCACCGCCCGTAGTGCGTGAGGGCGTGACATGCATCGCCTGTCATCGTGTTCGCGAACACTACTGGCGCGGAAGCAACGGCGATCGGCGCATCGAACCTGGTGATATCCACGCACCCGTCGGTGGCGCAACGGGCGGCCATGGACTGGCAACCGCGCTTTCGCAATCCGAAAAACTCAAGTTGAAACCCGCAGCCGGACAAACCGGCCCCGGCCAAGACATTCACGGATCGAGCTATTTCTTTGAACCGTTGAAGAACAGCGACATCTGCGTCTCCTGTCACCAAGTCGCGGTCCATCCCGGTATTTTCCTCGAAGTGGTCCATGGCCAATATCGAAACGGGCCGGCGGCTGCCAAAGGAATCTCTTGTGCGGATTGCCACATGGGCGCCGTCCCTGGTAAGCCCGCCGGCTACGAATGCGGAACGATCGCGGAACTAAGCGGTAAGCCATATGGCGAACCCAAGAAACGGTCCTATCACGGATTTTGGGGTCCGGGATATTCAATCGCTCACCCAGGAATTTTTCCTCTTAACCACAAAGCCAAAGACTACTCACCAAGAGAGTGGTTGGAATTTGATTACGAAGCTGGCTGGGGAACCGAAGAGTTTGAACGCAACGTGCCGCCGGGGATGCATTTCCCTGCGCCTTGGGACAACACCGATGATCGTCGGGACGGACGAAAGGTTATCGACGAGAACCTAGCGAAGGCTCATGAAAAGCGATCCAACGCGGTGATGACGATGGAAGCCGGACTAAAGGTCAAAGGTCCGCACTTCATCACAAAACCACGAGCGGGCCAAGGCATGACAATCTCGTATCGAGTCGAAAACTCAAGCGAAGGGCATAATCTGCCAACGGGTTCGCTCGGGGCTCAGCCGCAATTATGGCTCAATGTCGCACTGATTGACCCAACCGGAAAACGAGTTTGGGAAAGCGGTTATCTCGACCGCAACGCTGACCTCGCCGACATGCACTCGGTCGAAGTAGCGAAGCATCGAATTCCTCGCGACAAAGACCTGTTCAACTTGCAAACTAAGTTTCTGATCAACAACGTTCGCGGGACTGATCGCGAAGCCGCCCTTCCGCTGAACTTTAGTTTGGACCAGTTGGTGTTCTTGCGACCAGGAGCCGTTCCGGTATCCGTGCTGAATCACCCTCCCTTGATTCGAATGGAAGCGCATTCCATTGCCCCGCTAGACCATCGCAATCCGAAATTTCACATTCCCGCATCAGCGATGCAACGACGAGGGACTTACCGCTTAAGTGTTCGCATGAGGAATCGCACCGAACCGATGTACTTCATGCGTCAAATTGGATGCACACCTGACATGATTCGTCGGATGAACGAAAACATGTTGGACCTTTGCACCAGCAGCCACACGTTCATGGTGAAGTGATGGCCAAGATACACAACACACTCGTAGCGTTAGCGATTGGCCTGCAGGCTGCTTCCGCGTCGGCGCAAGAAGCACCGGATACCGTTCCCATGCGATTGCCGCGCGTTGAAGCGCCGGCACCTCATCGCGTCGTGAAGAAGGTCGACGGCGGCTTTGTTCTTACCGAGCAAACCGAAACGACGACCAGCCCAACCTTCGTGCCGCAGTTCATGCCGCAGTTCATGCCGCCGTTCAGTCAGCTTGAATATCCGACTGTGCCCTTCAAGGTTGCCGGAACGGGAAACCTTGTACGCAACCCGCACTATGTTGCCCCCTCGGCTCAAAGCCATTTACCAGCGAGTTTGCCGCCAAACTCGACGTCGGATTTTTTAGCGAGGCCCGCATCGAACTCGCCAACCCAACCGATGTCGGAATCATTCTCGGACGAATCTTCTCACTACCCATTGCCGTTCAAACTAAGCCTTCCTGGCGGTCCGGTGAACGCCTGCGATACGGAATTTGCATACAACGATTTCTCTGCGACTCCGTTGCCAAACGCCGCGATGTATCACGATGGAGATCGTGAACAGTGGGTTTACGATGCCAAGCGTGCTGTCCCGACACAGCATCCGTGGATCGAATGGGGACGAATCTTCTACGGTGACGGCATCACGCCTCGCGGTCGCAATTGGTTCGGCAAGACGAACATGGTGCGACCTGAATTCTACATGTACGGTGACTTTCGATCGGGTATCGCCACCGGACGTAATGCGGCGGGGCGGACCGACAACTGGGCCAACCGGCTGAACTTGGATCTCGATTTGCGGATCACAGACACCGAACGTTTCCACGCGTTCGTGGGACCGATCGATAGCGGCGGAAGATTCACGCGTTGGGAAAGGGTGGCTGGCGATTGGCGTTTCGAAGACGAAATTGATTTCACCCCCGTGACGGGATTCTTCGAAGGCGACTTAGGTGCGATGTGGGGTGGCGTCACAGGTCAATCGTCTCCCATGGAGTTACCAATCACTCTGGGACTAGTCCCACTGCTGTTTCAAAACGGAATTTGGATGGAAGACGCAGTCACGGGTGCTGCGTTCTCGCTACCTTCGCGTCATTCGCGTTTGTTCAACTGGTCGAACTACGACGCCACTTTCTTCGCCGCCTTTGACCAAATCAATTCGACCGCGTTTGGTGCCGATGAACACGCAGCCCAGGCCTTCGGGACTGCTTGGTTTATCGAAGCTTATGGCGGGTACATCGAATCAGGTTATGCCTACCTGAATGATCGCAATAACTCCGATCGCAGCTACCACAACATCACAACCAGCTTCACGCGCCGGTACTTTGATCGAATCAGCAACAGTGTGCGTGTGATCGTCAACACGGGCCAAGAAGGGCCGAAGGCAAATCGCACGGCGGACGGAGCGTTGCTGTTGGTTGAAAATAGTTGGATCACCTCATCGCCGCTTCGAGTAGTTCCGTACGCGAACTTCTTTGTTGGTTGGGATCGCCCTCAATCCGTCGCTCGCGCGGGTGTTTCTGGGGGAATCCTTCGAAACACGGGAATCAATTTCGACACCGATGGACTTAGCGGTTTCGCGACACTCGATCCGACCGCTAGCGATACAGCCGGCGGCAGTATCGGCATCGACATCCTGGGTGACGACCTGGACCGCCAATGGCTGCTCGAGGCATCCTACCTGACCCCGCACGGCAATCTGAACCGACAAGTGCCCGATGACCAATTCGGCATCGGTTCTCGATATCAATTTCCGATATCGCACCGCAGCTTGCTACGTTTTGACGTCATGCACGGATGGCGACGAGGACTCGACGATGTATATGGGACGCGAATGGAGTATCGTTGGAAGTTCTAGTTTGAAACGATTCCGCGGAACTTAAGCAGCTCATGAGCGTTACGAAGAAAGCCAGCATCCAGCGTCGCCGCGATCAGCAACGTCCGACCGACGCGGGTTGGCGTCAAGAGCTCTACGACATCATCTTTGAAGCCGAAACGCCCTCGGGACGCTGGTTCGATATCGTACTGCTGATCGCGATCTTGCTTAGCATCGCTATCGTGTCTTTAGAAACGGTCGAAGGCTGGAGTTCCGTCAGCTTTTTGGAAGCCGGCGAATGGACACTGACGGCGTTGTTCACGCTTGAGTACCTGATGCGGTTGGCTTGCGTAAGGCACCCGCTGAAGTACGCCCGCAGCTTTTGGGGCATCATTGATTTGCTGAGCATCTTGCCATCCTATGTCGGCTTGTTCTTGGGACGCTCGTCTCGCTCGTTCGTAATCCTGCGCAGTATTCGATTGTTGCGTGTGTTTCGCGTACTGAAACTGTGGCGGATGATGGACGAGGCCGACGAATTGGGAACCGCGGTTTGGCGAGCCCGCAACAAAATCGTTGTTTTCCTAGCGGTCGTTTTGGTGGCTGTTACGATTAGCGGAACGTTGATGTTCCACATTGAATCTGTTGCGGCGGTAGAGTTTGATCCAGAAAACGTCAAAACAACTCAGTTCACTTCCATACCGCAAGCGATGTACTGGGCTATCGTGACCATGACCACGGTGGGATACGGCGATGTCGTGCCCCAGACGATCGTGGGCAAGGTTATCGCCGCTGCACTGATCTTGCTGGGGTACAGCCTGATCATCGTCCCATCGACGTTCGTCACTGCTGAAATCATGAGTCACACGACGCATGAATCAAAAATCACGTGCGAACATTGTGGCGTCGAAGACGTCCGCGAAGATGCTGCGTATTGCTACCGCTGCGGCACGAGGTTGTAAGTCGCCGTGGGTCACCAGCACCTACGCTCGCGCTGCACATGTTGGATCGTGCTGAAACCTTGAACGGATCAATCGTCACCGCGGTATTTGCGACTTGCTTTTTCGAGAACGGCAACCTCAGCATCCGTCAGCGACTCGCGACCCTGAAGGTGTATTTTTTCGAGCACTTGGTCGAGCGACAATTCTAAACGCTCAAGCTCAGGATCGAGTCGAGGCTTGGCGGCGAGTTGATCCAACAATTTCGGTTCAACTTTCGATTGAAGCTCTGCATGAGTTTCAGGTGTGTGCAGCCGGATGGTCGCCGGAGACTTCACTCGTCGACGACCAGATCGCCCCTGGCTTCCCCCAATTGATGGCTTCCAACTCTTTTGCTTTGGATTCCCAAGTTCTCCCAACCAAGGGACTCGGTCCCAATAGCGTTCCAATCGCCACCCGGCTTTGAAGTAACCAAAACCAAACACTGCGCCGCCGAGATGCGCCGCGTGAGCAACACCGCTGTGCATCGCGTCGCCGCTAAGCGTTAACAGTACCGGATGCAAATCAAAAACGAAGTACAGCAACACCAACCAACGTATCTCGATCGGAAACAGAAAGTAAATGCGAATTCGTTCATAGGGATAGTGGATGGCGTATAAGACAAGCACTCCCCAAATTGCACCCGAAGCACCGATCGCCGGGGTCATGTCGCCGGTATAAAAACCCAACGCAATAAAGGCGACGCTGGCTGCAATTGCCGAAGCAAAATAAAACAGCGCAAACTCGCGCGGCCCATACATGTTCTCGAGACGTGAACCAAACCAAAACAAAAACAGCATGTTGAAAAGCAAATGCCAAATTCCGAATCGATCATGACAGAACGCCGACGTCACCAGTCGCCATACTTGCCCCTGCATCACCTTGCGTGAATCCAGTTCAAAAGCTTCTTGCACGATCGATTGCCGAGGCATCATCGATGCTGCTTGTGCCAATGAACGGGCATCAATGTCGTCAAATCTATCTCGGCTTTCATACTGCTGTGCAATTGCATCAATACGATGCTGCATTTCGGCAGGCCCCACGGGGCGCGTCAAAAGAATTTGCAGCACGAAGACAATGATGTTCGCAACCAAAATCGTCTTACAAACCGTTGGCATATCAGCAAAGCCTGACGCTCCTTGCCCACGACCGCTCGAGTTTCGGTAGTAATCTCGGCTTTCAAGACCCATAGATTTCAGGTGTTTTGGTAGGTTGGAAAAAGGTCACACTCGATCTCACCACTGGCCTCCCTATTGGTCGTCATTGGAATATCCGAAAGAATCGGCACCTGTACGGGAACTCAGGTGCACGAAAACACGTCGGATTTGAGTTCAAAGCCTGCCATTCTATTGAAGCAAAGATGCACCAGATTAGCGTGGATAGTGGCGTCATGACAATCATTACGAAGGTTGTGACGCAGTATTGATCACACATCTCCTCCTTTTCGTCTCGGTGTTCTGTTATGAGTTTGCTGCCTCCGCGTGAAGATCAATTGCAATCGACACAGGGAAGTACAGGTCACGACGAACAAATTAAGCAGCGACGCCCCAGTACAATTGGCAAGGATTTATTTCCTATTCCGCTTGCACCCATCGAACAGTTCTTGGTGCTTGACGATCGGCCCGATTGCCCGATGACCAGCTTCATTGAACTCCATTTTGCATCGGAGTTACAACGAGACCTGTTGTCTCAGGCACTCACGCAAACCGTGCATCAACATCCGTTCTTGGCGTCGAGACTAGTCACACTCGATGGCGAGATGCATTGGAACTACGATCCCGATTTCGAACCTCAGTTGCGAGACCCGACCCTCGTTCCAATTTTGGCAACGCGAGACGCTGACCATGAACCAAGCCCACGACCAATAGACTTGCGCCGCGAACCTGGATGCCGATATTGGTACGGCGTCAACGAGGTCACGGGCAAGAGTTGCTTGACGATTCAATTGCATCATGCAGCCTGTGATGGTGTTGGTTTGCGACGAGTAATCATCGACACCTTGACTGCCTACGCCAAACTCTCAACACCGCCGGTTGAAGGCGAGGAACCTAAGAAAAAGAAAAAACGCGATCAACTCGACGCGAAGAGGCTACTCGCCCGAGCCGACTTTTCGGAAATCGATCAGAAGCCAGTGACGCATCCGATAAGCGGATGGCAGCGCATGAAGAACAACTTCTATTTCTACTTCTTGAAACCGCAACCCTTAGTCGGAACCCCAGTTGCGAGTTCATCATCTGAAAACAACGCGCCGCTTCGCCATCATATCTTTGACGTGGAAACTTCGACGAAGCTAACGGAATGTTGTCGTAAAAACGAGATTGCATTCAACGACTTGGCTTTAACTATTTTGTTTCGGGCCTGTCGCCACTGGAACGAACTCCACGGACTAACGAAAGCAAAGACTCGCATCCGTGTGCTGATGCCTATTGATTTGCGCGGGCGTTCGGACCTGCAGACTCCTGCGACCAACCGACTTAGCTTCTCGTTTCTCGGCCGCACTCATTCCCAATGCGACGATTGGGTTACTTTGCTCTCGAGCGTTCAAAAAGAAACCAACGCGATCAAGTCAAGCCGCGTCTACATGGATTTCCTTAACGGTTTGGCCACCGCGGTCAAACATCCTAAGCGATTTGCTCGAGCAATCGGTATCAATCGCAACATGACCACTAGCGTGTTGACGTATACGGGCGATATCGCTCGAGGCATGAAGAACCACTTTCCCGAAGAGGATGGTCGGCGGAAGATCGGCGACTCGTATCTCGAAAACATTCTGATCGCACCGCCTGCTCGCGAGAACACAAACATCACCATGGGACTGTGTATCAATTGGGGCCAGATCTGTATTTCAGCCAACTGGAACCGAACCGCAATCACTCGCGAAGAGTGCGGCGAGTTTTTAAAGATCTACGCCAGCGCTATGATTGAATGGCTCAATACCATGTCTCACGAATCGCTTGGCAAATCCGACATGACCGCGGATGAGTAGGTGGTAAGTTGCTGCTCATTAGGTGTTGGTGATTAGACGCTGGTCATTAGACGCTGGTCGCAGAGGCGATAACCGATCAGACGATAAGCGCTGGAGAGATGGAGAGATGGTCGTTAGGCATTGGGCGTCGCGCGAAGCTTTGACCATTGGCAATTCGATCCGTGGCGGCCAGAACGATGTTGCTCCTATCGATGGCCTAGCGCGGACCTGTTAGCCTCTGCTGCAGTTCCTTGCTTCCAATGCCACCGCCTGAAAGGCTTGATTCGTGGACGACCCGTTTTTCCTGTTGTTGCTCTTTGGCATTCCCGTCATTAGCCAAGTGGTGTCGAGTCAAATGCGGAAGCGTTTTGTCGAGCACTCTGCGGACCCAATGCCGTTAACCGGCAAGCAGGCAGCCGAGCGGATGCTGGCGGAAAACGGGATTATCGACGTCCGCGTGATCTCGACAGCGGGGCAACTGACCGATCACTACGATCCGAGCAAAAAAACGGTCAACCTTAGCGAAGTCGTCTACAACCAAAGCAATGTCGCCGCGGTGGCCGTGGCAACTCATGAATGCGGCCATGCGGTTCAAGACGCGACCGGCTATACGATGCTGACCATGCGTTCCAAGATGGTTCCATTGTTAAGGATTAGCAATTTTGCGATTCCTGTGTTGGCGTTCGGCGGAGCCGGGATATCGCAAATTGCTGGCAACCACGGCACCGCAATTCTTTGCCTCGTAGGCTTGGGAGCACCAACTATGTTCAGTTTGGTCACCTTGCCAGTGGAATTTAACGCCAGCCGTCGGGCGCTCAATTGGTTGGAAGATGCGGGGATAGCGACCGGCGAGAAGTACTCCGGGGCCCGCAAAGCGCTCTTTTGGGCGGCGATGACCTACGTTGTTGCGGCCCTCGGGGCGATCGTCCAGGCTCTTTATTTCGCGAAGATATTCCTGGGACGTGGCCGCAGGTAGGCGTTCGAAGTTGTTTTATTGAAATCCGGGGCGTTTTAGCGAAATCCGGGGTGTTTTAGTGAAATAATGACGCATCCCGCCCAGACTGCCCGTTACCAAAACGCGGGGAATTCATAGAATTTCGGTAAGCATTTTCACCGGAAAGATCGATACAACCGGTAAAGTCCCACTCGACCACGTCCAATGCATGGGTTTATCCAGATCCGTGGACGTCGGTATTTTCACCCGCACTCTCTAATTCCCCCCCTGCGCGTAATGGCCACTGGCACGTCCACGACCTCCAAAAAAGTCAATTCCGTTTCTGGCATCACTGTTCGATTGTGCGGTGACTCAGGCGACGGAATGCAATTGCTGGGTACCCAGCTTACCAACACCAGTGCGCTCGCTGGCAACGACGTCGCGACTTTCCCCGACTTCCCTGCCGAGATCCGCGCCCCTCGCGGAACTCGTGCTGGAGTGTCAGGGTTCCAGGTTCAGTTCGCCAGCGAAGAGATCTTCACCCCCGGTGACGTGCTTGACGCCTTGGTCGTGATGAATCCGGCTGCCATGGTGACGAACCTGGGAGACCTTCGAAAAGGCGGAATCCTGATCGCCAACGAGGATGGCTTCAATGATAAAGAATTCAAGCTGGCCAAAGTGGAATCCAATCCGCTCGACGCAAGCGTTATTGAAGAAACCTATCGGGTGATCAAGGTCCCGATGACCCAGTTGACCCGAGACGCAGTCGCTGAGTTTGGCCTGGGTACCAAGATCGCCGATCGTTGCAAGAACTTCTTTGCGATGGGAATGGTGTACTGGCTCTTTGGACGCTCCCTCGATCCAACCTTGCGTTTCATCGAGGCGAAGTTTGGTAAGAAACCCGAAGTGGCCGCCGCCAATGTCGCGGCTTTGCGTGCGGGATGGGCATTCGGTGAAACAACCGAAGCTTTCGGTGAGAGTTACCAAGTCGAAGCCGCCGAGTTACCACCTGGCACTTATCGCAACATCATGGGCAACCAAGCGTTGGCTTGGGGATTGATCGCCGCTTCCAAGAAAAGCGGCAAGGATATGTTTTACGGAACTTATCCGATCACACCCGCTAGTGACATCTTGCACGAATTGACCAAGTACAAGAACTGCGGCGTGCGAACGTTCCAAGCAGAGGACGAAATTGCGGCAATCTGTTCCACCATTGGCGCCGCGTTCGGTGGCAGCATGGGCGTGACGGCTTCAAGTGGTCCTGGAATCGCCTTAAAGGGCGAGGCAATGGGACTAGGCATGATGCTGGAACTGCCGATGATCATCATCAACGTGCAGCGGGGTGGACCGAGCACCGGGTTGCCCACCAAGACTGAGCAAAGCGACCTCCTGCAGGCGATGTACGGCCGCAACGGCGAAGCGCCACTGCCGATCCTTGCACCACGATCCCCTGGTGATTGCTTCGCCATTGCGGTGGAAGCTTGGCGGTTGGCGGTGGAGTGCATGTTGCCCGTCATCATTCTTTCCGACGGCTACATCGCCAATGGTAGCGAGCCTTGGAAGATCCCGACGATGGACGAGCTACCCGAGATCAAGATCAAGCATCCCGAAGGCACGCAGGGTGACGAACCGTTCATGCCATACGCACGCGATGAAAACTTGGCTCGTCCATGGGCAATCCCTGGAACGCCTGGCTTAATGCATCGCGTCGGCGGTTTGGAAAAGGAAGATGTCACCGGCAACGTCAGCTATGACCCGGCGAACCACCAACACATGACCGACACTCGCGCAGCCAAGGTTGCGAAGATTGCCGAGCGAGTTCCCGAACAAGATATCTTTGGTGAACCCGAGGGCGATGTTCTTGTCGTTTCATGGGGCGGCACCTACGGTTCGTGTCACACCGCGGTGGCCAACCTGCGAGCCGATGGCAACAAGGTTAGCCATATTCACTTGCGTTACCTCAATCCCATGCCATCGAACATCGGCACTTTGCTTAAGTCGTTCAAGAAGGTGGTGGTCCCTGAATTGAACAAGGGGCAACTTCGCATGCTGCTTCGCAGTGAGTATCTGGTCGATTGCATTGGCATCAACAAAGTGCAAGGCAAACCGTTCTCGGTGACTGAACTTGTCGAACAGATTGGCGAGCAATTGCCGGCGTCCAACAACGTTCGCAACAAAGCCGGCTAAGAAGATTAGCTGCGGTGAAAATCGCAGCGATGGTTACTCTTTCGCCTTTTGGCTATTGGGCTGGTATCCACCTGCCTCTATTGAATCCTTCCGAAAACCTGCAATTTAGATACCTATATTCTCATGTCGCTTCCTGTACTCAAAGCTGCCGACTTCGCTTCCGACCAAGATGTTCGATGGTGCCCTGGATGTGGAGACTACTCCATCTTGGCTCAGATGAAGAAGGTCTTGCCGGAACTCGGCGTGCCTCGCGAAAAGATCGTGTTCGTTAGCGGCATCGGTTGCAGCAGCCGCTTTCCGTACTACATGAACACGTATGGAATGCATAGCATCCATGGACGTGCCCCCGGGTTTGCCACGGGCCTGAAATCCACACGTCCCGATTTGATGGTTTGGGTCATTACCGGTGACGGAGACGCGTTGTCGATCGGTGGCAACCACTTCATCCATGTGCTGCGACGAAACCTGGACGTTAACATCGTCCTGTTCAATAACCGCATCTATGGCTTGACCAAAGGTCAGTACAGCCCCACCAGCACCGAAGGGCAGATCACCAAGAGCACGCCCATGGGTTCGATCGACCACCCGCTAAGCCCGTTGTCAGTAGCCCTTGCTGCCGAAGCAACGTTCGTTGCACGAAGCGTTGATGCCCACGTCAAGCACCTCGGCGAAATGCTCACTCGTGCTGCTGCTCACAAGGGAACGTCGTTGCTTGAGGTCTACCAAAACTGCAACGTGTTCAACGATGGCGCGATGGCCTACGCGCAAGAAAAGAAACAACGTGACGACAACGTGATCGAACTCGAACACGGCAAGCCGCTTGTCTTCGCCAAAGGCACCAAGGGCGTTCGCTTGGTTGGCAGTGGCCTCGAAGTTGTCAACACAGCCGACGTTGCCGTTGATGATTTGTTGATTCACGATGAAAAGGCTCACAACCCGTCCATCCAGATGATGCTTGCTCGAATGTCATACCCCGAGATGCCCGAGCCGATCGGCGTGCTTCGATGCGTCGAAGGCGTCCCGACGTACGACGATCAAATCAACGCTCAGGTTGACCTCGCGAGAGAAAAGCGTGGCGAAGGCGATCTTGATAAACTATTTACCTCGGGTGACACCTGGGTCGTCAGCTAATGGGTCGTCAGCTAATGGGTCGTCAGCTAAAGGGTCGCTAGATAAGACACTCATTGCGAAGACTACCAAACGCAGATTGAAATGGTGAACCTGCGATAGCGACTCAAGGCAAACCAAATGCGGCAACTCAAACGCGGCAACTCAACACCTGCGTCTGATGCACGATCAATAACACCGAACTTCACGATTCACATCTTCAAAGGAATTGACCATGCCACGTGGAAAGTTTTACAGCGACGCAACGAAGGCCATCGGCGATACCCCGATGATCCAAATTAATCGTTTGGTGCCATCGGGCGGCGCGACTGTGTTCGCGAAGTGCGAGTTCTTTCAGCCACTCAACAGCGTGAAAGATCGTATCGGTGTGGCCATGATCGAAGCGGGCGAACGCGACGGCAAGATCACCAAAGGCACCCACATCGTTGAACCTACCAGCGGCAATACTGGAATTGCGCTCGCATTTGTTTGCGCAGCGAAGGGTTACAAGCTCACCCTGACGATGCCCGAATCCATGTCGGTTGAACGCCGAGCACTGCTACGTGCGATGGGTGCCGAACTTGTGCTCACGCCCGCAGGCGAAGGCATGAAGGGAGCCATCAATACAGCCGCTGAAATCGTTGCGAAGGATTCCAGTGCCTTCATGCCGCAGCAGTTTGAAAACCCAGCCAACCCTGCGATCCACGAATCAACCACCGGTCCTGAAATTTGGGCCGACAGCGGCAATGACATCGACGCGATCGTTGCCGGCGTAGGAACCGGCGGAACGATCACGGGTGTTTCGCGGTTCCTGAAGTCCAAGAACCCAAACTTCAAAGCCTTTGCTGTTGAACCCAAACATTCACCTGTGATCAGCGGCGGAGACCCAGGCAAGCACCGCATTCAAGGCATTGGAGCTGGGTTCATCCCCAAGAACCTTGACACTTCGATCATCGACGACGTCGTACAAGTCGACGACGAGGACGCGTTTGAATGGGGTCGACGATTGGCCAAGGAAGAAGGAATTGTTGGCGGCATTAGCAGCGGTGCAAACATGTGGGCAGCCGCCCAAGTTGCTGCTCGGCCCGACATGAAGGGTAAACGGATCGTCACGATCATGTGCAGCCTAGGCGAGCGTTATCTGAGCACGCCGTTGTTCGGCGACCTAGGTCTCTAGGCCGCTTTCGAACCAATGATTATCCGATGGCCGGGCGAGCGGAAATCCGCTGCGTTTGGCCGATGAGCCTCGCTCGAGAAGCGTGAAGCACGCGCGAAAGCAACCTGCCCGGCCGGTTATCGTTTCATCAACTCGCCAATCAGCGTGTCCGTATCAGGGTCTATTTCTAAACCGAGCAACTTGTTCTTCAAGCCGTTTCGTACCGCGTCAGCCTTAGCGTATTCCTGCTGGTCGTCATAAAGGGAAGCGAGTGTTTCAAGAAGCGGTTCATAGTTCGCCATCACCGTTCGCGCCGCTTCCAATTCCGTTATCGCTTCTTCTACGCGACCGAGCTTGGCCAGCACTTGCCCCCGAGTTTCGCGATACATCAAATTCTGCGGTGCTAGTTCAATCAGACGGTCGGCATGGGCGAGCGCTCGCTCAAGCTCCGGAGGCTCAGCATTCGCTAGGTAAGAAGCCAGATTGTTTAGAATTTCTGGTCGCTCGAGTTCAACTTCGTTTTCGAGTACGTCTTCGAGAAGCTCGATGGCGTCACCGACCTTTCCTTGTGAATGCATGTGAGCCGCTCGAATTAGCTCAACGGTGCCACCGGACGAATGAGTGATGATCGCATCTTTTACCCACCGCTTCAACTCGCTAGCCTGTACCCAGTCGCCAAGACTCAGTTCGTAAACGTTACTCCAGATCAGTAGCGAACCAGGCTCTTGATCAAACATCGTTCGTAACGAAGTGGCAACCCGCGGGTCCTCTGGATTGACACGATGCCAATGGCGAATTTGAGCGAGCTTGATGTTCGTTCTTGTCGTGGAAATTGTAGGACCGCCCTCCAATTCCAGTGCATCCAGCGCCGCCAACGCTTCATCGTAACGTTCCAGCAGGGTATAGGCCTGGGCTAGCCCGATGGTCGCTGATTCGTTCGATTTCGAATCACTGAGTTGTTGCCGGTAATGCTGCACGGCCTGATTGCCGACCTCCACGGCCTCATCGGATTGACCGTCTAGCAACAGCGTTCGCGCGAACGTCAGTAGCAAGCCCGGCTGGTCGTGAACCGCAGGTCGTAGTCGCTCGATCGCCGCTGCCAAATCCTTGCGTGCCAGGTGCATCAGCCCTAGAACAGCTTGAGCGGACTCATCACCGGCATCGGCGACGATCGTCAGGTTCTCAATTAAGATTCGTTGCTGCTGGACCGTTCCCGATTGGTAGCCCTCGTCCAACATCCGATCGACAAGATAGCGCTGCGCAGGCAAGTACGGAGGCCGACCCATCGCTAGACGTCGGATGGACGCCAAGGAGTTTTGAACATCTCTTTCTGGCGTTGAGTCATTTTCAATCAGAGCGAGTGCTGACTCAAACAACTTTTCTCGACGATCAACCTGTGGTTCAACCACGTCGGCCGTGGTGGAAACGTCGTCAGTGACACGTTCACCACAGCCAGTCGCGAGAACAAGCAATAGTGGAAAAAGAACAATCCTGGCGTGAAATTTCATCCCGTCATTCTACAAGGCCAGTCGTTGGTGATTCTGGTGTTTTGGCACCAGAAAATTTCTTGGCGAGCAATCGAGATAAAATCCGTTGCGCAGAGGCCAAAGAGGTCTTGTCGTCGACAGCTTCGGTTCTATAATCTGCGACTTACCTGACCAATCAGCGGCTGTAGCTCAGTTGGTAGAGCATCACGTTGCCAACGTGATTGTCGTCGGTTCGAATCCGATCAGCCGCTCTTTCTAGTCTTTTGGCCACCACGGCACCTTTGCTCTGGATCCCTCGTGCCTGAACCCGTCGTGCCCGAACTCGTGGCGCCAACCAACCGCCGCGGAAAGCACGCCAATCTTGGCCCTATCGCCGTTCACCTTCCCGAACGGATCGAGTCCAACGACGAATTGCAAAAGCAGTTCCCTCGTTGGGATCTGAGTCTGATCGAAGAGAAGACCGGAATTTCTCAACGTCACATTGCTAAGCCAGACGAGACGGCAAGTGACTTGGCCGTGAAGGCGGCTGAAAAGTTGTTCGCCGAATCAGACATCGATCGCGACAGCATCGACTTCTTGCTGTTGTGCACGCAAACACCTGATTACCCACTGCCGACAACAAGCTGCCTGATTCAAGATCGGTTGGGACTTTCCACTCGATGCGGTGCTTTGGATTTCAATCTGGGTTGCAGCGGTTTTGTTTACGGACTTGCTGTGGCCGATGGCTTAATCCAAAGCGGGGTGGCGAAGAACGTGCTGTTGCTCACGGCGGAAACGTACAGCAAGTACATTGACGATGACGATCGCAGCTTACGAACCATCTTTGGCGACGGGGCGGCCGCGACACTCATAACGGCCGGTGACGAACCAACTTTGTGGGGCTTCCAATTTGGCAGCGATGGCAGCGGCGGCGACATGCTTGTCGTCGGCGATGGAGGAGCCAGACCGGCGACCGACGCAATCCAACCTCGCCATCGAAAGCGATGGAAGAGCCGTTTGTACATGGATGGCCCCAGCTTGATCAACTTCACCGTGGAAGCAATTCCTCGCCTGGTCGACGAAATTCTGGAAACCAATGGACTAACCGACGCCGAGATCGACAAGTATCTGATGCACCAGGCCACCTGGAAAATGCTGGATCAGCTTCGAACGCGGATGGGCGTGGCAGAAGACCGGCTGCCAATTGACATGGCCGATATCGGCAATACCGTCTCTTGCACGCTGCCAATCTTGATCCAAAGATTGCGAAGTCGCGGCGAATTGGCGGACGGAACGACGCAAATGCTGGTGGGATTTGGCGTTGGGTTGTCTTGGGCGGGATGCCTCTGGAAGGTTTGACGCAATGGGGCGGCTAGGCCTCGATCAAATTTTTAGTAGCGTCACAAGGCTCTCAATCACCTATACTCAAGGAATCGTGATTGAACTTCCGTCCCCCCTCTTTTTGTCGGAGCCACCTAGCCATGAACAATAATCTCACCGGTCGATTGCTCATCGCTTCTCCACATCTGAGTGACGGAAATTTTTTACGTAGCGTAATTTTTATGATCCGGCACGACGTCGAAGGCGCCTTCGGGTTGACCATCAACCGTCCAACCTCGCGTCGCTTCCGAGACCTAGTCGATTCAAGTTCCGTTGACGGAAAGCCTCGCGAAGACGATTTCATCTTCCGCGGGGGCCCGGTCGATGGCCCGCTTCTTGCCCTACACGATCTTGCTGGTGTGGGCGAACCATGTGGTCCGTATGACCCGTCGCATGAACCGACTTCCCAAAACAACGCGATGCATGGATCTAAGTTCACGGTGCTGCCTTCGCCCTCGGATGCTTGGGGTGCGATGTCGATTGAACTAGGCAATCCACCCGCTTGGATCACCGGCGACGATGACCACTTGCGAATTTTGCTTCGTCGCAGCGACGCGCGAGTCCGTTATGTGGCTCACTACGCGGGGTGGGGACCGGGCCAACTTGACGAAGAACTTAGAGTCGGCGGCTGGCTTGCCGGCGATGCCGATCCCGATTTGATCTTCGGAAACGCGGATGATGTTTGGGAGAAAGCCGTTAAGCAATGCGGGCAGCAAGTGCTGAGTGAAATTGCACCAGGCGTTGCCTTTGGTGACCCTAGTTTGAACTAACACTTTTCGAATAATTCGCTAGACTTGACGTTTGATTTTTGATCATCGTCGTTGGTTGTTCCGCATCAAAGGCTGGAATGACACTCTCTTTTTTCTAGCAAGGTGTATCGATGCGAAGGTTCGTGATTGGTGACATTCACGGATGCGATAAAGCGCTGCGAACAATCATCGATACGATCGCTCCCAATCCCTCCGACGAAATCATCTTTCTTGGCGACTACATCGATCGTGGCCCCAATTCCAAAGGGGTGATTGAACAGCTACTGAAGCTCACGAGCGAATGCCAAGTGATCACGTTGCGTGGCAATCATGAAATCATGCTTCAAGGCGTGGCCCTGCATGGTCTCGACGAACAATTGTGGTTAGCCAACGGAGGTCGGGCGACGCTTACCAGCTACGGTGGAAAAATTGCCAAGATCCCTGATTCGCATATGGATTTTTTTCATGGCTTGCGAGCGTATCATGAAACTGGCGAATCCATCTTCGTGCATGCTGGGTATGATCACTCGCTCGAAATGCATCGACAACCCGAGATGAACACCTATTGGATGCACCTAGCATTCCCGTTTCCGCCGCCTCACGTCAGCGGAAAACGAGTGTATGTGGGTCACTCGCCACAAGGTTCTGGCGACATCCTTGATTTGGGTCACCTAGTTTGCCTGGACACTTATTGCTTCGGTGGGGGATATCTAACCGCGTTCAACCTCGACACTCTTGACTGCATTCAAGCGGACCGGCACGGGCACTTGCGAAGAGCGCCGTTTGCAATCGTCGGGGATGGCATCAAGCGGCTGGCGTCTCGCCTTGGAGCAACGTATCGGAAATTCAGCAAAGACAAGACGGAACCAGACGACGATCCGACGCCTGATGCTAAGGAAAGCTAGTCAAAGTTACTCGGCGAGCAATATCTCGATTGTGTCTCTCATTTGCTGTTCACCCGGTGTGCCGTTCCAGTTCAACTCACCTTGCCACCATCGCCGCAAAAAGCCTTCCTTGTCGATCAAATAAACCGTCGGCCACATCGTATTGTGCCAGGCTTTCCAGTTCGAACTCTCCGCATCCAGCATGGTAGGAAATTCAAACCCATCGTTCTTCACCGCTGCGGAAACCTTTTCTAGTCGTCGTTCCGCCGGAGTCTCCGGCGTCTGAATCCCGATCACGACCAAACCGTCATCTTCGTAATCTTTGTGCCATGCTTTGTAGTGCGGAAAATTGCGTTGACAGTTGATGCATTGAAACGCGTAAAAATGAACAGCCACGACTTTGCCCCTTAATTCGGACAAGGTCAACGGTCCCCCCTGTATCCAGGTCACACCATCGTCTTCAAGTTCTGGTGCTAGAGGGTACATTCGCTTGATCTTGCCAAAGTCAAAAGGTTTACCCGTTAGCTTACTTAGCATCGCTCGTTGGTTCTCATTGAGCGTCGCCACCATGTGAGTTCGCTCTTCTTTCTGCAACGCCTCGACACGCTTGCCTGCGGCACGGTTGTCAATCTTGCCATCGAACACCTCTTTCTGAACAGCAGCCGCTTCCGTTTCCGTTTTCGCAGCCGCTTCGTTGAAACGACTCAGTTGGTCGTCGCTGATGTCCAACTCGTCGACGACATCCTGGCGAAGCACCATCCGAGTTCCCAAGGCCTGACGTTCGAGTTGCCGTAATCGGTTTGACTGTTGTGGAGTCAACGTATCAGCCAACCGCGATCTCAATGCGTCAGTAAGTTCGTTAATGACTCGCGTTTGCTCAGCGGGCTGCAAGTTCCGTGCACGAAACCACGGACCATCAATTTCGGGCAACTGGCCAAGCACCGTTCCAACCTGATCCGACGACAACGACAATTCTTCGTGTATCGCGGTATCGCGAATCATTTGAAGCAGCACAGGCTGCAATTGGACCTTGTCGACAGCCAAGGCGTCCGAACAGCTAACAACGCTAAAGAGAAGGCAAGTAAGACTGCCCAGTATGCTTCGAGGCATTCAATTCCACCCTTCATCGAAAGTTTTATCGGAGATCACGCTCGTGGACTGGGATGACCGATTGGGATGGCTATCCGCCAAGATCGCAAGTCACCCAAGATTTCGAGTTCCCAACCACGGCGTATCAGGAACCAAGCTCACTTAATTTAGTGTATCCGATCTCATTGGCCTCGCGATTTCACTACAATCGAAGCACTCAATTAACCTGATCTATCACCAAACATTCATCATCAAGAACCGAAACGAAGAACATGAAAATTGCTATTCTTACCAGCATCTTATTTCTCGGCATCGTGATTGGCATGGCTCCACTTCCTGCATTGGCACAAGATGAATCTGAGCGTGTGCTCCGTCACGCCGTATTCTTCAAGTTCAAAGAAACTTCCAGCGAAAAAGATATTCAATCAGTCGTCGATGCGTTCGTTGCTCTACCGACCAAGATTGATTCGATTGTTAATTTCCAATGGGGAACAAACAACAGTCCCGAAGGTCTCGATGATGGATTCACTCACGCGTTCCTGCTAACGTTCAACGACGAAAGCGGACGAGAAGAATACCTCCCTCATCCAGCGCACAAAGAATTCGGCAACGTCCTTCGCCCTCACATGGCCGACGTTTTTGTCGTCGATTACTGGGGAAGCAAGTCAACCGAGGACCTTCAAGGCGAGATCAAGCACGCCGTGTTCTTCAAGTTCAAAGACGACGCATCGAGCGAAGCCGTGAAGAACGTCGAAGATGCCTTTGCGGCGTTGCCGTCAAAGATCGATACGATCAAGGCATTTGAGTGGGGAACGAACAATAGCCCGGAAACTCATGACGATGGATTCACCCATTGCTTCATGGTTACGTTTGCCGACGACGACGGTCGCAAAGTCTACCTGCCTCACCCCGATCACCAAGCGTTCGTGAAGGTACTCGGCCCTGTACTCGACAAGGTCCGCGTCATTGACTTTCAAGTAACGCCTAAGTAATTCGTCGTCGATCCATGAATGCACTCTCGATCCATGAATGCACTCTCGGGCCTTGAATGCACTCTCGTGCAGTATCCCGTCGAGAATGGATCAAATCGCGTTCTAGCGAGGATACGGCAGGCCCTGCATTGCCTGAAGGATTCGTTCGCTGACACCAAGATTGTGCAACTCAATGATCTCTGCAACGCTGACTTCGTGATCCATACCGCGATGTTGGAGTTGTTGAACAATGATGTTCTCGCTCAATCCGCTGTGCAACATTCCCAGCACATCTTGCGTCCCCATCGGTTGTGGACCGTGGGGAACGGCCACGTGAGGAACAACGACCGAAGGACTGTAAATCGGTTGGGGATAGACCGGTTGCGGGTAAACGGGTTGTGGCCCGTAGTAAGGTTTGTATTCGCGATAGATGTGATGATCGGAATGATGTCCGCTGTGGTAGCGATGGTTGTGTTCAATTCGCTGGTCTTTGGCATCGCCAATGGCACCACCGGCAACTGCACCAACGGCACCACCGATCAAGGCTCCCGCCGTTTCATTGTTCCCTTTGTCTCCGATCGCGACGCCAATGGCAGCACCTGCGAGACCGCCCAGTAGAGCTCCGCGACGACGATGAGTGCGATTTTGAGCGTCGGCGCTCTGCGCAACCATTGCGAACAACAGAACTAAAACGGTGATACGAATTTTCATGGCGTGGATTACTTTGGCAATCGAGTGAACAACCGTGAGTGACTACTCAGGCTGTGCCACCGTGTTAACGGGAGTAGTGGTTTCGCGAATTAGAATGCTCGGTCCGTAGACCTTCTCCATTCGCTCAGGCGAAAGAAGGTTCTCTTGCATGACGGATGGAGTATTCACCCGTTGCGTCGGAGTCGACTGGGTGGCACGCTGACTCGGCGTGTTGTAACGCGAGGTCGTTCGGCGGCCAAATGGGTTACGTGCTTCAGTGACAGTCGCAAATCCAGCGACCAAAATCAGACCGATGAATAGTCGTTTCTTCATCTCTCTTCCTTGGATCAGGGGTTAGGTTACCGCCCTAACTCTTACACGCATTTCACCGCCAAGACGCTTCTTCACTTAGATTGACCTGAACGTTCAGGGATTATTTGACACCCATCACGATTGTATCGATTGAACTTGTTGAAGCATCAGCTCTAACCTAGCCCCATCTCCGTCGAACCGTTTTGTATATTGAGCGGCTCGAACGGAAGCCATTTCTCTGGAGATACCCCATGACACGCCCGCTTAGTAAGATTGCCCCAAGTTGGTGGGACTACACAACCCTTGACCCAACGCTGCTAGCTGATGCGGCCAAACTCTCAGCCGAAGACCTATCGTCGATGTCACGCCCAGGATTTTCGGTTCGTATCATCGATACCCTCGAAGAGTTCTACCTAGCCGAAGCACTCGAGTACATCAACGCGTGGAAGCAATCCACCGATGATCGACCTACCGGCATCTGCGGGCCAATCGGTCCGACCGAACAATTGCCTCTGGTTGCCCGTTTAGTCAACGACCTTGAGATCGACATTCGTGCTGCCCACTTCTGGGGCATGGACGAATGGGTTGATGAGCATGGCAAGCCTGTCTCAATCGAGCACCCGTTGAGCTTTGCCAAAGCGGACATGGAAATGTGCTTCAACAAGATCAATCCCAAATTGCGAATGCCTGACTCTCACTTGCATTTCCCCGCCGGGGACCTAGACGCCTACTCCAAGACGTTTGACGAAATCGACTGCTTGGTGATGCAGGGCGGACAAGGCGAAGTCAAACATTGGGCGTTCAATGACCCGCCGAAACGAGAAGGCGAGCATCTCAATGCGCCGCCATCAGCCGCCGAGTATCGTCAGCTTAAGACTCGCGTGACCGACTTGCACCCCATGACGATCATTCAAAACGCTCGCACCAGTGGTGGTGGCCAAGTTGCACTCGTGCCCACTCAAGCGGCCACGGTCGGACCAGTTGAAACTTGGAAATCGAAATGCGTTTCCATTTGGCAAGCCGGCATGCACGACAACCCATTCGGCATCCGCCTTACCACGCTGATGATCTCGCAGGGCATCGCTGATGCCTCGGTTCCGATGTCGCTGCTGGCCGAACACGACGATGTCTGTTTCACGCTTCTTCGATCTGGTATCGGGGTTTGCGAAACCGAAATGCACTAACTCAGCGATGCAAAATCGCTGAGCCAACCTAGCGAAACGACAAATCAGTGTTGGTGATGTCCCCACGACGTGTAGCCGCCACTGACGTTTGCTACATCAAACCGGTGTTGCATAAGGATTCGTGTTGCCACATATCCTCGCTGTCCCACTTTGCAGTACGCGTTAATCTTCTGACCTTGCGGCAATTCTGATTTTCGTTCGCGAAGACTTTCCAGTGGGATATTGGTGGCCCCGGGAATATGCCCTGCTGCAAACTCACTCTCGCTTCGAACATCGAGCAAGAACGCACCGTTGTCGCCAGCCAAAGCGTTTGCGTGAACTAAAGGTTGATCACCGCGAACGACTCCCGAAGCAACAAACCCAGCCATGTTCACTGGATCTTTTGCGTGTCCGTATTGCGGCGCGTAGCACAACTCGACCTCTTCCAAATCGAATACCGTCATGCCCGCTTGAATCGCCATCGCGATCACGTCGATTCGTTTGTCGACGCCGCTAGTTCCTACGCACTGAGCCCCCAAAACCACGCCGGATTTTGGATCGAAAAGTAACTTTAATGTCAGCGGTTGAGCACCGGGATAGTAACCAGCATGATCCGATGGGTGGATGTAAACCTTCTCGTAAGCGATTGAACTTCGCTGTAGTACTTTTTCGCTAAGCCCCGTCATTGCAGCCGTCATACCAAATACGCCAACAATCGCCGTTCCCTGTGTCCCTCGATAACTCGACTCGCGACCAAAAATATGATCTGCGGCAATGCGGCCCTGACGGTTGGCTGGACCGGCAAGAGGTATTTGAATCGGCGTCTTTGACACAAAACACTGCACTTGCGAAACATCGCCGACCGCGTAAATGTCTGGATCACTCGTCTGCATATGCTCGTTCGTCACAACTCCACCGCGGGGAGCGCATTCGATTCCTGAATCGACTGCCAACTTGCTCTCCGGACGCACTCCGATGCTAACGACCGCAAAATCAGCTTCCATCGTTTCGCCAGACTTCAAAAGCATTCGCAAACCGCCTTGCGTCTCTTCAAAACGTTCGACCGAATCATTCAAGCGAATATCGACACCCTGCGCTCGCATATGAGCATCAATTGAGCCAATCATCTCGCGATCCCATGGTGTCAGAATTTGATCACCAAGTTCGACTAATGTGACGTGAATGCCTCGCGATACGAGGTTCTCAGCGACTTCAATGCCGATAAACCCACCGCCGACGATTACCGCTCGCTTGGCCGTGGAAGTGACCACCGCATGCATGCGGTCAGCATCCGCCAAGTCTCGCAATTCCATCACTCGCGAACTTTCAATTCCAGGAATCGCTGGCCGGAACGAAGCGGCACCCGTAGCGATAACCAGCTTGTCATAGGATTCAAGATAAGATTCGTTCGAATCAAGATTTCGAACATGAACAATGTGTTTTTCTCGATCGATTTGCGTCACTTCACTGCGCGTTCGCACGTCAAGACGGTGACGCTCTCTCAACATCTTCACCGGTGCAACCAGAAGTTTCTGACGAGACTCGATCTTTCCACCGACATAGTAAGGCAACCCACAGTTCGCAAAAGAAGGATGTTCGCCTCGTTCCAGGACAACAATCTCAGCTGTCTCGTCCAGCCGCCTAGCTCTCGCGGCCGCAGAAGCTCCTCCGGCAACGCCGCCAATGATCACAATTTTCATACTAACAACTTAGGTAATAGTTTTCCGGTACGCTCACGATGAATCTAGATTTCGAACCACGCCACTTAAACAGTTGCCTCAGTTGCGCAGGCCGCGCCATCGCTGCATTGGTTCCAAGGCATCTTTGCCAACAGCATTCCCATGCCACAGGTGTCGGTGACTCCGGCAAATGTTAATCCAGCACCGATGAATGCAGGAACGCCGGCCCACAGAGCATTGCTGGTGACAATCGCAGCCAGCGATCCGGCAAACGCCAGCGATCCGGCGGTAATGCGAACCTGCCGCTCGAGCGATATTGCTTTCTTGCCTCGCAAGACAGGCAATCCCGCCGCATCCCATGCGGAAGTGCCTCCGTCGACGCTAACCACACTATCCGCCCCGGCGTCAATGAATTGCTGACACGCCTTTGATGATCGTCCACCCGACTTGCAGATCACGTAAAGGACATCGTTGCTAGATTTGCGATGATTCTCGACCATCGTTTTGAACGGTGGCGAATCAAGAGGAACGTTCTGAGCGCCAATCGCGTGAACTTCACGGAACTCGACAGGCGTGCGAACATCGATTAAACGAATAGGCCCAATACTTTGTTTCTTGGCTAGTTCGTGAACGCTAATGGTTTGCATCGGATGTCTCCTAAGGGAATCAGCGAGGGCTCGCGACTATGCGAGAAAGAATACTGAAGGGCGAATTGTCCAATATCGCTATCGCACAAAGCGGTTTTCAACACACGCCATCAATTGCTGGAGATGTGGTTCGGCGATTTCATAGTAGACGTGTCGACCTTGACGTTCGCTGGTCAAAAAACCGCAGCGTTGCAGCAACCTAAGATGCTCGGATCCGACATTGTCGGGAATCTCACAATCCTCGGCCAACTCGCCAACCGAGTAGCGACCACTCAGCAAGAGTTGCACAATTCTCAATCGCACCGGATGAGCGAGCGTTTTCAAGCACTCAGCCGCTTCAGTGAATTCCTGAACCGAGCCTTTGGGCTTTACTTGCTGAGATTTCGCTTGCTGTTTCGTCTTCGATTTTGATGAGTTCGCCATTGGTTCTCCCTACGCCCTGAGATCATCATATCGACATATTACGATATGTCCATCATCACTTTGAATCGTTTTTGCAGAAGTTTCCGGTTCTCAAGCTATTCGCGACGTCCATTCCGCTCGGTCGATCACATCGCTGATAAACATCTGCTGAGCAACGAGGATGGATTCGTGCAACTGCTCGGCCGTCACGGAACCTGCTTTGTTGGACACATCAAGCGTTCCGGTGGCGTCGCTTAAAAATTCAACGGCATAGCCACGATGAAACGCTTGACGCGCAGTGGTGTCGCAGCATACCTGAGTCATGTAGCCAGCGATGCAGACAGTGTCGACATCGTTCGCTTTCAGGAAGTCATCGAGATCAGTATTGGTGAATGAACCTGGGAGTTGCTTATCGACAAGCAAGTCGCGCGGTCGCGATTCGACTTCCTCGAGCAGTTGCCACATATCGCTTCCATGCCGAAACATGGGCGAATCGGGATCGGGCTGATGATGCCTTACCACGACCGTCGGGATTTTTGCTTTTGCAGCATCGTCCATGACTGCAAGAATCGCTTCCAAATGGCCCGCGGGATGGCGGATCGGCAGTGCACCGTCAAAGTATTCTCTTTGAACATCAATCACAATGAGTCCGCGTTTCATCATTGACCCTTTCATAAGTTTGTAATGCGTGATCCAACGGGAACGCACTTCGCATAACGTTGGACCGAGGCATCATGATCGCCTTTAAGCTTTGCTCATCATACCCGTTCAGCTACACAAGCGTCCCCATGTGATCGCCCACGCGAGCGTATAGTTCCCGCTGTTGTTGAGAATTTTGGATCAGATCCTCGTCGAACTGAATGCGACCTGGTTCAAATATCAAGATGGTCGATGATCCTCCGAAGCGGAAGTAACCCTTCTCATCTCCCTTGCCAACCATCGCGCCCTCGTTGAACGTTTGGCAGATTCCGCCCACACAAGTTGCACCAATTTCCAACAACAAAACGTCGCCGAACGCTTCAGTTTCCAATACTGTTATGCAACGTTTGTTCGTGGCCAGGATCTGGATGTTCTGCCAAAGCGCAATGGGATTTACCGAATACAACGGGCCGTTGATAAGTCGCGTGCGACCGGCATGTCCCGCCGCAGGAAAGTGAAAGCGATGATAGTCGACCGGGCAAAGTCGAGAGAGCAGCAAACTTCCGCTGGCATAAGTCTCGGCGAGTTGGTCGTCATCAAGTAGCTTTGCCAAGTCAAACATTTCGCCCTTCACAAATAAACCTTCACACCGAGACAAGTCGGGAACACAAAGGTGACGACCATCGGCAGGGAAGACCACCGATGATGGGTCTGGATCAATCGGGCGTGCCTCGGGCTTGAGTTTGCGAAAGAAGAATTGGTTGAAATTATCGAACTCAGACGGCTCACGCAAGAACTCTCCCGCATCAAGGCCAAACTCTTTGATGAAGGGAGCAATCTTGTCTTTAGATACCGGGCGATCCATTCGCCATCCATACCAATGCGAAAACAGAGGCCGCTTAACCAACGTGTGTAACGCTGACTTTCCCAAAGCTGTGCCGTACGTCCAGCGAAGAAACTTGTCGCCGTAGACCTCTTCGATGCATGTCTCGCGACGATACCGATCGTAATAGACGATTTCGTCCATGAATGCATGAACCCGTTGGAAGTGAAAGTCTAAAAATGAAAACCAAGCGACCGCAAACGTGAATCGAGACTGCCGCTAGTACACCACCGCAATGTCGTCACGACTTTGCAATTTGCTTCGTTTCGTTCGCGATCGCGTGCTGATCGTTTCGTCCGACATGGAACTCGACAGCGACCAAGCATAACGACGCTGACAGAATTGCGTGCGGCGAATTGTAGTGGAACAGAGGACGAAAGGCATCCGCCTTACCTATGCAATCGCAACAGGTCGCTGCAACGGTTGTCTGAACTAACAGAAGCGAGTTTGCACGTCATGGATTGCCAACACTAACAGGAACTATCAATGCGTTCACCTCGAATCACTTTTCGCTACACAGCTTCGCTGAGCTGGATTTATTTTGCGAACCCGGAATCCATCAGATCGCTCCCAGTAGTGGTACCGAACTTACCCGCTGTCACACCGAACAATTATCGGAGAGACCCTAGCGGTGTATTCTTCTGAGCGATCCAGGTGACTTCTATACTTCTGCGCTATCAACGTTCATTCCAAGGTCTACCTCCAGCGGTTTGGAGCTTGGCGCTGGTGATGCTTGTCAATCGTAGCGGAGCGATGGTGATTCCGTTTCTATCGCTGTACCTCGCGCACGAAATGGGCTGGGGTGAACTATTCGCAGGAAAGTCAATCGCAGTCTACGGCGCCGGCGCTTGCGTTGGTGCATACCTAGGCGGTCGACTTGCAGCGTGCATTGGCGCGCAGCGAGTTCAACAGTATTCGTTGCTAGGAAACGCGATCGGTCTTTGCGTACTTTCGATGATGGATACCAAGGCCAGTATTCTGGTGACCCTCTTTTGCCTGAGTGTTGTTTCCGAAGCCTTTCGTCCTGCCAACGTAACGGCAATCTGTGAATCGGTGCCGGACCACCTCCAACGCCGCGCTTTCGCCTTGAATCGAATGGCGATCAATCTCGGCTTCACACTCGGACCAGCAATTGGCGGTGTCTTGGCAGGTATTAGCTACTCGATGCTGTTCTACGTCGATGCGGCATCCTGCATCGGTGCAGCATTCGTCTTGATCCGATCGAAACATCTTGGACGTTGTCACAAGGCTCGGCCAGCGGAGGTTCACAATGTGTTGGACAATGCTGACGGCATGACTTTAGTTCGACCTTTTCACTTTGCCGCCTTCTTAGGTCTCTCATTGCTCGTTTTCCTGATCTTCTTCCAATTGATGAGCACCTACCCAATCTACTTGAGAAACCAACTCGGGATGCTCGAGTGGCAGATCGGGTCACTCATGTCCATCAACACCCTCATGATTGTCGCTTTCGAAATGGTGTTGGTAGAGTCGATGCAGAAGTATCAATCCTTGTCCGTGATGGCTTTGGGTGTCTTCATACTCTGCGAAGGTTTCGCGCTGCTTAGCGTTGGTGGCGGAGCGGGAATCGCAATCGCAGCGTTGGTCGTGTGGACGATTGGCGAAATGATGGTGATGCCCGTGATGATGACATTTGTGGCCCAATCATGCGAACCGAACTATCGCTCACGACGCATCGGAGTGTACTCAACGACGCTATCGGTTGCGTTTGTGCTTGCGCCGTTGCTTGGTGCGTGGTGCTATTCCATTTACCCAGCTTTTATTTGGTGGCTCGCGGCCCTGATAGGTCCCATCGCAAGCTTGGGTTTACTGCAACTTCGATTCGAAATCGATCGAGGCTGCGGCGTGAATGAACCTTCCGTAGTTCAGTCGCGAGAACAGGCAATTCGCGAATTACGCGTAGACATGATTGATCCACATGTCTAGCTGCAAACTGCTACCAACGAATCAACTTTCGGGGTGTTCAGTTTCCATGTCTTGCAGAAGCAAGTTTAGTGCGCCGACCGACATGCTTATTTCCCGTAGCAGGACAGCGAGCGATCCTACCATCAAAATTAGGCTTAAAGCAAAGACGATCTTACCCACTACCACTAACCCGGCGAACAACAATCCCATGCAAACGGTACATGACAACAAGCTTGAAACGCCTAGCGTCTGCATGTCACGGATTAGATTGACCCGTTTTCGTAGATTGGCAATTTGCGCTGCTGCAATCGGATCGGACGTCGCTAAGTACTCGACGTGCAACTTACGTATGATCGAAGCCAAAGTCAGGAAGCGATTGGTGTAAACCAATAGCAACAAGGAAATTGTCGAAAATAGTAGCGCGGGTGTGGTGAGTTCAATGTTCACGTTCGATCCTTCTTCGTTTGGTCAAGCATTCGCTTCTCAGCGCTGCTTGGCTCGCTCTTCTTTGCGAGCAGGAAAATCAACAACGACAAGTTTTTGATTTGGCTCATCCCAAGCGTATTCTTGGTAGTACGGAAGCATAGGCAGCCGGATGCCATTTCCACTACCTGGCTTGATGATTTCGGCCATGAATGTTGGGTGATCCAGAGGTTCAGGATCACGAATGCTGCTGGCGTTGCGAAGCTGAATTGCTTTTTCAACACCCATACCACCGATCTTTCCGACCGATGTGCGATACGCTCCCGCACTTGCCAACAATGGATTGGAAGTCTCTACCGACGTACTCGCCAACACAGCCCCATTAGCGATCGCTTCTTCAAGAACGAGGACATTCTGAGTCGTCTTGCCAATTATTTCGCGGGGTGTCGCTTCTTCCGCAGTCACGCCGGGAGTCGTTGATTCTTTCGTTTTGTCGGCCTGAGATGCAGTGGGCATGCAACCGGCAAGCATAGAACAAGTCACGATTCCGACGGCGTACAGAGATTTCATTTGAGCGTCCCGAGTTTGAAGAAGAGTTAGGATTCGCAACCAGTAGGCAGCGAGTTCAACTTGGCGAAACGTACCTCCGTTCGCCAACATACTGCACCATATTCACGTTGTAGGCAACGAGCATTTACTTATGGTTGATCATTTTACGGATGCCATGATCAAGGGCATCGATTTGCGCTTTCGCTTTGTCCATCGGCAAACCCTTAGCAACGCCGGGTCGTTGATGACCGACGTGGTCAAGCCATGCCAAGTGCATCACGCCTTGCCGTTTGCGGACAAGATTCGTCAATTCGTCGTTGGTCGAAAGTTGATCCTTGAGCCCCAAGCCGGATAAAACCGCCTTAGCAAACATCGCATGGCCATCCTTGGTCAAGTGAATCCCATCGGTCGTTAACATTGCATCAGGATCCGACTCTCGCAACTGCGTTAACTTCTCAGAAAGCGGCGAATAGACATCAACAATAAGATCAACGTCGAGGTTGACGTCCGCTTGCAACGAGCGAATGTACTGGGCGTACCTCGCCATGACCTCGCTATCGTAATTTTCGTAGATCGTTTCCCAGGAAAACACTTTGGCGTCACGTCCCGCCAAATGTCCTGACTTTTGATACGGCAACGGATCAAAAGGGGGCGGCGTGATCAGTACTAAATTGGCCCCCGAAGCTTTCACTTTCGCGATGAGCGTTTCGATGCCAGATTGGAAGGCCGCGAAACGATCTTCACTGAACGGGTGATAGATCGCATCATTCACGCCGTAGCACGCTACGACGATCTCGGGTTGCGTTTTCGCGAGGACACGGTCAATTCTTTCAAGTACGCATGGTCGGGGAAACGGATGAGTCGGTTCACTAAGACCACTACATGTTTCACTCGCCAGTCCCAGATTGACCATCTCAGGTGACTTCCCGTACTGATCAAGCACCGCAGCCTCGAACTGGACCAGCCATTCGCCCGCATGCAGATTGGAGTCTCCCAAGAAAACAACCTGGTCGCACTCCAGAAAATCAAGCTTTGATTCGCTCGAGTCTTCTATTTCAACCGACGGCTTATCAGCGAACACGGTTGGAGCCACCGCAAGGCATACTCCTAAACACAGCAAACGAATCATGAGGTTCCAAGGGTACGAGGCAAACGAAGCTTAACAGTGCCTCAATGTAGCCTCGGGCCGACCTTGAAACAATCAATTGCCGAGTCCAACTTCGTGGCAAACGTACCGTAACCGCAATCGCATGCGTCCAGATTCACTGATGCAGAGGATTGGCTTAACAGTAACAATGTGCATGATGGAATCAAAATCCAGCTAGTGAAGCCCGCTGATACCGCCTCATGAAATTGCCGACCCCCTCCATTCGCAAACTCTTCCGAGAGCACTTTCCAGGCGAAAGACCGCTGAAGATCCCGATGACGAATTTGTCCGCGACGGCTCGAACTTGGCAAGAGAAAGTGATCGCACTCGAGGGCACTCTTTTGTCAAACCACCCGGGCGATCGCGATTCTCGCTCGCGAACGCTCTGCCGATTCACGATTCCGGACCCTCATACGGCCAGCCTATACCTGCGACGCGACGAATTGAGGCTCGAATACAACAACGATCACGAACTGATCGTCAAAGCACATGCCAACACAAAGTCGCAAATCGTGGCCTCCGTCAGCGACTTGAGCGAAATCGAAGGGTTCGTTCGATCGGTCCTTGCTCAGTACGCACGGCGACATGCACTGGCCAAAAAACGCGAAAAAGTACGCGGTTTTAAGTCGAAAGCGATCGTTGCCCAAGTCAAAGCACTAGCCAAAGAAGAACAATTCGACTTCGCAACCGAATCCGACACTCAGAAACTAAAGCTGTTTGTCAAACTTTCGGAATCCCATCTGATCGAGATCCATGTCCCATTTAGCCAGTTCGAGAAAAACTTACCGCGACTTCGAGCGACGATCTCGTCGATGCGTGAACTGTATTCCAATGGGCTCCGATTCAAGGTCGCATCGATAAAGACGTTCCCATGGAAATTGGAATGGACGAAGCACCACGCGTGACGATTCACCGCCGATTCGATCCCATCACCACCACATAAATCATCACCGCTTAATTAATTATTAACGAAGAGAACACATTGCCTGTACGAATCGACGCTAGCGAACTGATCGACTTGCTTCAAGCTACTCCTGCGGACCAGAACATCATGCTGGTTGGGCGACACGGGATTGGGAAGTCACAGATCATCACATCGCATTTTGAAAACGATGGCATGCAAGTTGTGTCATTCTTCCTCGGTCAAATGAGCGACCCTGGCGACTTGATCGGTCTGCTTCACAAGGATGCCGCCACCGGACGTAGCGACTTTTTGCCGCCGTATTGGTGGCCGGAACCCGATCAACCCATTGTTTTGTTCTTGGATGAACTCAACCGAGCGCGTCCTGAGATATTGCAAGCCGTGATGGAACTTGCGCTCAACAAAAGGTTGGCGGGAAAGCGACTACCCGCCGGCAGCCGTATCGTTTCGGCGGTTAACGAGGGCGACGAGTATCAGTTGACCGACTTGGATCCCGCGCTGGTTTCTCGTTTCAATCTTTACGAGTTTGCGCCGACGCTCGACGATTGGTTGCTTTGGGCCGCGAAGGCGGGCATCGACACTCGAGTCGCTGCATTCATCGAAAACCAACCTCAGTACCTCGATGGAATTGGCCTCGCCGAGAATGCCCCCGATCAGGATGCGATGATGTCAGGGCTGGTAAAGACACCAGACCGCCGCGGTTGGGAACGCGTTTCGAACTTGATCGCCGATAGCGACAACCTCTCTTCGCTGCACATCAAACTCATTGCCGGAATCGTCGGATCGTCAGCGGCCAACGCGTTCCGAAAGAGCTTGGCTCCACCGCTTCCAGTGACGCCCGAAGAAGTCTTGTTGAACTTTGCCAAGAAACGCAAGGTGATAGAGAAAATGCTGTTGCCAGAGTTGGTCCTTCTTAACACGCAGATCCTTCGGTGGATCAGCAACGGTTCATGCCCAGAACCCCATGCCGAGAAAGCACGAGCCGGGTTGCTGAGCCATTTAAAATTGATCCGAAAACGAAAGCTTGATGAGGCTGTCGCTCATTTTGTGTCTCAGGTTGATAAGCCCAAATTTGAACCCGCCATGGCGTTTGTTTCCGAATCCATCGAGCTGACCTCGTTGATGACCGATTACATGGATGGAATCCGTGTCGATTGATCAACCCAAGTCGAAACACGATCATCGCACGAGTGCCAAAGCCCGCATCAGCCGCGTGGTAGAGTCTTGGTTCTTAACGGAACCCATGCTATTTGCCGCCTGGACGACGCATCACGTTGTCACCGAACCACGCGTGAAAACGATCCGCGTCGGCCGCGGAAAGGTAGAATACAATTCTGCGTTCATCGAAAGCCTCAAGTCGAACGAACTGAAGGAAGTACTTGCGTTTGAGGCGATGCGGATCTTGCTAGGGCATCCCTACGCGCGGCGGCAACCGAATGCGGAACTCACTTACGCAGCCAGCAACTTAACGGTCCAAGAATACCTGCGGACCAAACTGCCAATCCCTCGACCGCGTGAGCTGTTCGATAGCGATCAATTCGATAGCCAGTACTTTGAATATTACTATCGCGAACTTTCCGAACGCGCAACTGGTACGAGCGACGAATCGCCGAACAAACAACCTGACGCCGAAGATGCAGGCGGCGGTGCTGACAACGATGCGAAGCACGAAGATACCAGTCAAAGTGACGCATCTAACGAAGAGCCTAACAACGAGCCGGAACAAAACGGCGCTGACCAAGGCGACGACGCGCCAGGTGACAGCGACGTGGGGGACAGCGAAGCGAGTGACAGCGAAGCGAGTGACAAAAATCCAAAGCATGACGATACAAGCGAAAACGGACAGGGATCATCCAATAGCGATTTGCAGGCTTACGCCGATCCTATGTCCGTGGGGATCGAGAACACTTCGCAATGGGACGAAGATGAGTTGTTCCAAGATGAAGTTCACGCTCTGATTCGGGAAGCATCTGAACACGATGGATGGGGCACACTATCACTGAGCGCGCGGGAACAATTGCAGGCTACACTCAACCCCGTGCTCGACTACCGCGCCGTGCTGCGTAGTTTCCGTCAAAGTGTGATGTCGGTGAACCGTCGCTTGACGCGAATGAAACCAAGTCGGCGATATGGCTTTGATCAGCTTGGATCTCGCTATGACTTTACCACCAAGCTGCTATTCGCCGTTGACGTCTCGGGCTCCATGGGCAGCCAAGATCTTTCGCTGGGCTTCTCGGTGGTGAGCCGCTTCTTTCGCTATGGCGTGGAATCGGTCGATGTGATCTGGTTCGATTCCGAAATTCGCGGCGGACCACTGACACTTCGACGAGCTCGTCATTCTTTCGAAATTTCTGGACGTGGCGGAACGAATTTCCAGCCGTTGATGGCCTACCTTGATCAACACCGACAATATGACGGTCTGATTGTCTTTACCGACGGTCAGGCACCGGTACCTCGTAAACCGAAAAACAGTCGAACTCAAGTGTTGTGGTTGTTGAAAGACCGATCGAGTTACCAATCGCTTTCCAGTGGACTATCGAAAATCGGCAGATCTGCCTTTTTGCGAATGTAACGCTAATTACCCATCGCCGCCTTACGCTAACCTTAAGCACTAAAGCTGATGACCGAATCTCCTTCGACGCCGAATCCGCCTTTAATCCTGCTCACAGGTGCGACCGGGTACGTCGGAGGACGGCTGAAGCGTCTGCTCGAAGAAAGCGGTCACCGGTTGCGCTGCATGGCACGCCGTCCAGAAAACCTGTCGGATCGGATTGGGCAGCAAACCGACGTTGTCTTTGGTGACGTGCTCGACCGAGACTCATTGGACGCTCCCATGCAAGGCGTGCATACGGCTTACTATTTAATTCACTCGATGGGAGTAGGAGACGACTTTGAAAGCGATGACCGCAAAGCGGCAATGAACTTTGCCCACGCGGCGAAGCAGGCGGGTGTGAAGCGGATCATCTATCTTGGTGGACTTGGCGCCGACGACGATGACTTATCATTGCACCTGAGAAGCCGTCATGAAGTCGGCAAAGTGCTTCAGCAATCCGGGGCTCAGGTGATCGAGTTCCGAGCTTCCATTATCATCGGTTCGGGCAGCCTTTCGTTTGACTTGGTGCGTTCGCTTGTCCGCAAGCTGCCGGTCATGGTTTGGCCAAAATGGGTGTCAACCGAAGCATCGCCCATCGCAATTCGAGACGTGCTCGCATACCTGACGGAAGTCTTGGAACATCCGATTGGCGACAACAAGGTTTACGAAATTGGAGGACCCGAAACGGTTTCTTACGGCGGAATCATGGAAGAGTACGCGCGGCAACGTGGTCTCCGACGGCTAAAGATACGCGTTCCGTTTCTGTCGCCTCGCATCAGCAGCTTGTGGCTGGGTTTGGTGACACCGGTCTACGCTCGAATTGGACGCAAGCTTGTCGAAGGCCTCGCCAACCCCACTGTCGTGACCAATGAAGCAGCGATTGAGGACTTTACCGTCCGCCCCTGTGATGTGAAGCAGGCGATTGCCCGAGCGATTGAAAAGGAAGACCAAGAGATGGTCGAGACCCGTTGGTCCGACGCGTTATCGTCTTCCGGCCGGGTTACACGTTGGGGCGGAGTAACGTTTGGAAGTCGGGTGGTCGATTCGCGTACCGAAACAGTTCACTTAGCAGCCGAACAGGCCTTCGAACCCATCGCAAGAATCGGTGGGTCCACGGGATGGTACTACGGAAATTGGCTGTGGATGGTGCGAGGATTCATGGACCAACTCGTAGGTGGAGTAGGACTGCGTCGCGGACGTCGACACCCAACTGACTTGCGAGTGGGTGAAGCGGTCGACTTTTGGCGGGTCGAACATCTTGAACCTGGTAGGCGGTTGCGGTTGTTCGCTGAGATGAAGCTTCCTGGTCGTGCATGGCTCGATTTTGAAGTGACCGAGAAGCAGCCCGGTCAGTCGGTGATTCGACAAACCGCTGAGTTTGATCCGATCGGAATCATGGGCCTTGCATATTGGTACGCGGTATGGCCACTACACCAATTTGTGTTCTCCGGCATGCTTCGCAATATCGCACGTGCTGCAGAACGACTAGCGTCGAAGAACCACGCTTAGAAGATTCATCTCGCAAGGCGTGGTTGGAAGATCAACGACGTTAACGCTTTCGTTGCGCCACGTGAACTTTTCCAGCGGCATTCGACTACGCTGCCGCCGAATCCGACTCGACGTTGCTTTCTAGCACCAGTGATCGCAGCGACGAGGCTAACCCGTCGAGCGCTTCGTCACGCAATTGCACGTGGCGACTCGACCATGCACGATTGAGCCAAACGTCGATACCCAAGTACGGTCGGGAGTTAAAGATTCCTCGCATCGACTTAGTCAACGAGTCGTTAATTCCACGCCCCGGATAGTTGCGACGCACCTTCAACATTGGTGCCTGATCATACATCTCGTCGATCCAATCCAAGCAGAGATCAACTTCGTCGTTCCTCGACGGATCGTATAGAAGCCCAACATCCGTCCGTCGAGGTTTCCCTTTCGGACCTCGAAAAGCAAAAGACCGGATCGACAAATGCACCATGTACGTATACCGATTCAACATCGAATCGATCTTACGCTCGACCATCTCGCGATAGGGATGATAGATTTCGGTCAGCAAAACGTCTCGATCCTCAACCGACCATTGTCGACAAGGCGTGCTGAACAAACTGCGGTGGTGCAATGATCGCCGAACGTCAACCAAGTGGGGCGAAAATTCATTGGCAATCAGCGGAGCACCGAGTTGCTTCGAGAGCCGTTCGGCCGCCCACCTTGCGGCCGAATCACCTTGAAGATCCGCTGGCATGCTGGGACGCCGCGTGCGCTTGCCGGACTGCGAGGTCGCTCGCAACCCTTGCTGCAGTGACGCGGGAACCGCATTGCCACCTCCTTCGCAAGTGATTAGCAAGCACATCAGAGGTCAACTTAATATCCCGAGTAAAGAACGTCGCCACCCGGACGGCGGCTTGGACACCAAGTGTAATGACGGATGAGCAACGACGTAAACGGGAATCCAATGATAGCATTCAAGGTTTTGCAGCACTTTGCAGTTCCTGGAGCCGCTCTTTGGCTTCCTGTACTGCCGGGCTTGCCCATTCTTGCTGGCCGAAGGTCACAATCACTCCGTTTAGCTTTCGCACAATGGTTTCGCGGTCCGCTTGGTTTGCCCACTGGTCCATGTCTCGAATCAGCTCCGCTGCCCGATCGTCTACCTTTGAAACCGGGGTTTGGTTTGCCAAGTGCGCTTGCTGGTGACGAGCGAGTTCGACTAACTCGAGTAGTTCCGAGTCCACCTCATCCTTATCAGAATCGAAAACGTTTAACCACGCGGCCAACTTCTTTGCCGACTCCGCTGGCTCAGTTTGTCGGTCTTCCAGCGCCAGCAGAAAGCTCTCTTCCGCCGGATCCATCGGAGTGAGCCCCAACTTCGATTTAGCACGCAAGCGTTTGAGCGTTGCCAAGACACGACTTTCCATCCATCGTTCTTGAACGTCATCGAATCGTGAGTCACCTGGAAACCGGCGCATGAATGTTTGAGCGAGACTTGCGTCGAAGTCATTGTTAAGTTGTTCGTAAACCTGATCGGCCGAAGGGGGCATTGAGGCGACGTAGAACAGGTAACCGCCACCAATCAAAACAGACGCCATCGCAATCATCGTCAACACACCCACGATGTGTGAAGGGCGATGGCTAGTGTGCTCGCGAAAAAAGCCGGTGTCGGTGGCATCGTCGGATACTGTCTCGAAATGAGTGTTCGACCGGGAAGCATTGCCGTACGCGGCATCTTCAATTCCAGAAATAGAATCGCTGGTGTGATCGTCCGAAGTATTCCCCATCGCCGAAGCAACGGTCACGTCCTGGACGGCTTTTCGTGACGGGTTCGACCCTGAATCGCGGTTGGCGATACCCGAAACGAGCCCAGTATCGTCTGCATGTCCTGATGACCGACGACCACGCGATACGACTGTCTTTGCTTTTGCGACGGTCTTTCCCGATGGCGAAACGCTTGGTTGGCTGATCGCAGTGGAGTCACTGTTGCCAAAACCACCGCTACCCGACTCGCTGGTGTCACGTTCATGCAAATCTTGGGGAACTGATGAAATATTAGTCGTCCCATTCGCCGTCTCGGGGCCGTCATCAACCAAAGTTTGCTCACGCATCAATCCGGCACGCATCGACTTCAAACGATTCATGACAACCAACGCCGATGGTGGGCGATCCGAAGGAACTTTTTCCAACAACTGATCCACAAGCTCGACAAGTGACTCGGGCATGTCGGTTTCTAGCATGTCGAGCGGGATAGGTCGTTCGTTCAGTAACTTCTGGACGACTTGGTTCGCATTCTTTCCCTTGAACGGCGGACGTCCCGTCAACATCGAATACATGACGCTACCGAGCGCGTACAAATCAGTCCGCAATGTGACCCCTTCGCCACGAGCCTGTTCAGGCGCCATGTAGTCAGGCGTTCCCAATACCGATCCCGGTGCTGTTTGGTCGGTCATGTCGCCGAACAAATTGGGAATCCCGAAGTCGACGAGCTTGACAGCCCCATCCGGAGTGACAAGCAAGTTCGCAGGCTTCAAATCGCGATGCGTTACACCGATGTCATGAGCATGTTTGAGCGCGGCGCAAATCTGGATCGCAATGTCGATCACCGAACGCCAGTCCAATTTTTTCTCTCGGCGGATTCGGGCCTGAAGAGTTTCGCCGGAAATTAGTTCCATCGAATAAAACAATTTCCCCGACTCTTCGCCCACACCGACGAGCCGGACGATTCCGGGGTGTCGCAGCATCCGAAGTGCGCGGACTTCCTTGTCAAATCGTCTTCGGAACTTAGGTTCGTCCGCAACGTGCGAGGCGATCACTTTGACCGCCACCGTTTCGCCCGTTTTCATGTGCTTGGCAGCATAAACGTTCCCCATACCTCCTCTGCCAATCAATTCGCCGATGCGATAGGGGCCGAGAGTTTCAAAGGGTGCCATGGACGATCCGACGAAGAAAGACAAGGTTGGCTCGAAGAGAAATTGAGAAGGTCCTCTATTGTAGACCAACGGCACGTTGGTAGCACGTCAAGTCTTGCCGCAGCACGATCGGGGGAATCATGGCTCGATAGCGATCCGCCTTCCGTGATGAGTGCCAACACCGCTACGATCTGTTGAATCAACGGGCTGCCAAATCAGCAAGCCACCGAACCGACGTGCCATCCTTGACCTGCCATCTTATGATCTCCCTTTCCTCGCGAAGCGTTCTTTTCAGCGCGGCCAGCTCGATGATCTTGCTGTGGTTGTGCCATCCACCCCTGGCGATTTGGCCGCTAGCGATGGTCGCTCTCGTTCCTTTGATTTGGATCGTGTCCGTTCGACAACCGCTCGGTCGCCGAAACTGGTGGATTGTCGCTGCCGTGTCAACGCTCTATTACCTGTTATCTTTGCAGGGACTCCGGCATGCTCACCCCGCCATGTACGCTTGCTGGTTCGCATTGTCAGCCTATCTGGCTGCCTACCACGTAGGATTCCTCGCGATGGCTCGCCGGCTAACGCACCGCGGTATAGCGATCTGGATTGCAACTCCTTTGGCGTGGATGACGATGGAGCTGTTGCGAAACTATCTTTTGACCGGAATCTCGGTCCTGATGCTTGGCCACTCGCTGGCGAATGTGCCAGCGATGATTCAGATTGCAAATCTGTTGGGGTCTTATGGCGTCGGCTTAGTGATTGTATCGATTAACGCCGCAGTTTTCGCCGCGTTGAACTCATCGCTTTTATCCGTGGCTGCTAAATCGTCGGAAGTCCAATCAACTCACGTCGAGTCACCTCGCATTCCGATTGCGGTCGCAATCGTTTTGGTAGTGGCGACACTGGTTTACAGCAGGTCAACGTTGACAGCGGTCGACGACTTGGCGACTTCCCAAGAATTAGCGACATTCGCGCTACTGCAGCGCAACGAACATGTTGAATATGGAATGTCGATCGACCGAGAGGTTGAGATGTTTCAAAACTACGCAAGTGAAGCCGTTCGATCAGTCGCCAGTGGTAATATCTATCCGGATGCCATCGTGTGGCCTGAGTCAATGTTTACCGGCACGGTACCTTGGATGATCGCCGATCAGGATCTTGTAGTTCCGAGCTTCGATGACGGCAGTGGAACAGTAACCCCAATCATGGGCGCAGCCGAGTTCCGGGCTAACATTGCCGAACGTCAACGCTACGTGAGTGACCGTGCCGGTTACATCGGACGCATGATCGCCGACGAGGCAGGGCAGACGGAGGCACCTCAGTTCATAGCTGGAAGCGGAGTTGTTGTTTATGCCGATCAACCCGAGGCCTACAGCGGAGTTCTGCATTTTGATTCGCGGGGCAAGATGCAAGATTGGTACGGCAAGACTCACTTGGTGATGTTCGGCGAATACATCCCGGTGTTGCCCTGGATTCCAGTCCTCAAGAACCTTGTTCCGCCTGAACTTGGTTTGAAGAACGGTAAGTCATCCAAACGAATGCTCGTGGGCGACACGGTTGTATCACCAAATATCTGCATAGAAACAGCGGTTGAACGAGTCGTCATCTCGCAGTGCAAATCGAGCGAAAGCGGAGAGCAGGATGTGGACGTGATCGTCACGGTCACTAACGATGGATGGTTTGATGAATCCAGCGTTATCGAACATCATTTGAGATGCGCCCAGTTGGTCGCAGCGGGTTGTCGACGCCCTATTTTATCGTCGGCAAACAACGGTCCGACCGCGTGGATTGACCACCGCGGTCAAATCGTCAAACGCTTACCCACGGGCGTCAACGGTTCGCTTTATGCCAAGCCACAGCACTGCGACGCGAAAAGCCTATACGTGATGTGGGGCGATTGGCCCGTGATTGCCATTGGCTTGATAGCGATCGCGCTGGGTTTCAAACGCACGAATGCAACCGCCGATTCACGAACGGACGAGACGACTTAGCTTCGCCGTGTCCTAAGGTTGGCCGCTATGCATCTGGCTTGCCTCGTTCTTATAAAGCGGCAAGTGGCGATAGTAGACTTCCAGACAGTAGATCGACAGGCAAGTCGTATACAAGCGACCGAAGGAACCATACTGATCTGCCTGAGGAGCCCAACTACCGATTTCGTTTCCGCGGCGGATTTGCGCTTCGGGCAATTCAACTCGCATCGAGCGATTCCACTCTTCCCACTTCACACCACCGAAATGGTGCAAGGCCTGAGTTGCGTAATACCAGTAATAGACATCGGCATCGTTGATGTCGAATGGCGACTGATCAAGTAATGCGTCGAGTCCTTCGACGAGTGGTGGGTGACTTCGCTGCCATCCCAAGTACTCACGACAGAGCAGACCTTCCGCAGTCATCGATGACGTCGCCTTGCTGCGCGGCTGATACGCATACGCCGCACCATCATAGAGTTGTGCGGAATCCAGATAATCGTTGACCCGCAACATCTTTGACAAGTCAACTTCCAATCCCGCACTACGACCGCTCTTGAGCGCCATCAGGAACCATCCAGTCACCGATGTATCCGAATCAATGCCGGGTGTGTATCGCCAGCCGCCCTCGGGCGATTGCGCCCTCATCGCAAAGTCGAGTGCGGCCTGAGCGTGAGGACGCAGCCAGGAATCTTTCGTCATTCCGTACAGCTCGCAGATTGCAATCGTGGCTTGCGCCTGAGCGTACATTTGTTGGTGAGTTTGACGGACTTTCGAAGCGAAGTACCCGCCACGATCCTGCATTTTCACGAGTGCTTTCATGCCTCGTTCGACAACCACGTGGTATTCGCCATCGCGATGTGTATGGCCATCGCCAAGAAACGCTAACATCGCCATCGCGGTAGCCGCGGTTTCATTTTCCTGATAGGCGCCGTCGTCGTAAGGCCCAACCAAACTCCAAGTGCCATCGCGGCGCTGTTGCTTCTTCAGCCACGCCAACCCCAGCGCGACGGCTTCCTGCGTTTCCGGAGTACCACCGTAAATCTTCAACAAAGCGTCTTTCATCGCACCCGTTCGGCCTCCGAACATCGGCTCTGAAAACTGAACCTGTTCACCGCCAATGGTTCCTATTTCCGTCGGCTCGATGGTGCTGATTTCCATTGGCTCAAGCACATCAAACACGGAGGGAAGATCCACTTGCGAAATCGTGTCGGTGTCGGAATCCGTGTCGATTTGCGAGTCGACCGCGTCGATGGAAAACTCGGCCAACTCCGGTGCGGTCTCGCGTTCAGACTGACCAATGTTCAACACGATCCTGCCGATTTGATCACCTACCGGTGTCGTTACCAGTGCCAAGATCAACAGCAAGGCAAGGTGAATAACCATGCTAACGAGCCAAGGCGGAGCGGAACGCACGACTCGCCCCGTTGGCGATTCCAGCGGGCCCTCGTCGTCTTCGGGAAGCGATTCCGCTTCACTAGCCACACTCGCTGTTGGTGTCGATCCGATTCGATCCAATTCGCCTCGCCATCGGATGCTCTTGGCGGAACCGATCCCATTGGCCGGTGCCGGAGTCGCTCTCTGACTAGCGACCTCCAGCGGACGCACGGGCGGCAGGGTAGAGCGGGGCGGTGGTGGAGGTGGAACAACCGTGCCTGAGGTTACCGAACGAGATTGCGCGGGTGCCTGAGATTGCGCGGGTGGCTGAGGCTGGACTGGTGCTTGACGCTGAACTGGCGTCGGAGGCGGTACTGGCGGCGGAGGAGGAGGAGGAACCTGAGCCGAACCGTTCTGAGGCGGCAAATTCTGAGCACCAGCGTTCGATGCTGCATTGTTGGCTAACACTGCGGCGTCGTTCGGCGCAGCAGCTTTGGGAGGGGCAACCGCTGGCGGTGCGACGTTACTAGGCGGCGCACCGGTGACCGCATCACTCGAAGATGAATCGGTTGTTGAACGCGCTTGAGACATCACATGGGTCGCAGAAGAGACTTGCCGAACGACATGTAGCCAAGCAAGCGGATTAGAGAACGAGATGATCGACGTCCTGATCGAACCAACCTCTACCCTCCCAGGATATGAGAACCGCCCAAAGTTTGCCAATCATAAACGATTCAAACGTTCGCCATCAAAACCTACACACGAATGTATCGGCTTTGCGGACTGTGATTCCTTACCGTCAGCTAGTGTGACGAGTCAGAACTAGCGATTTTGCGGCGATTCACCAATGATTGATCAGATGAGCTTACCTGCCCCACCTCTGCGCGTCGGGACCGTTGTTTACTCGGTCCCGCTTCCTTCAGTGCAGCTAAAACGGTGCTCTGAGATACTAGGTCTCGCAAAATAATGGGCTCGTTGGGACGATCGGCTGGATAAATAGCTAGGACGGGAATCGAGTTACTTTGCAACTCTTCCAGTTTAGCGGTGATTTCCGGATCGTAGTTCGTCCAATCCGCGTACATGGGCACAATGCCCAGCTCGTCGATCACAGCACGAACGGGCTTGGTATCAATCGCGACTTCCAAGTTCACCAAGCAATTGGGGCACCATTTCGCCGAAAAGTCGACCAAAACCGTCTTTCCGTCCGCTTGGTACTCCACAAAGCTCTGTTCGTCGTAATCCACCCAAGGCAATTCAGGTGTAGCTTTGAGCGACGTGAATGCGAAGATCCCGATCGCCGTCGCGATCGAAATGCCGCTTCCCCAAGCCAACAGCCGCTTTTGAATCGCAGCCCAGTTGGGCACCAATCCAATGATCCAGCAACCGAACCAGACGCCCATCAGCGTGACGAAAACCGACAATTTGTTGTCGTCGGAAAACTGGTAGAAGAAATAACAAACGGCGGCCAAGAACAGAAACGCCATCAACTGCTTGAACGTTTCCATCCAATCGCCTGGCTTGGGCAAGAATCGAGCAAGCTCGGGCTTGAAGCCAAGCAGCAAATACGGTGATGACATCCCCAATGCCAACATGCCAAACACCAGCAAGATCTGGACGGGCGGCATTCCAAGCGTTGCACCAAACACGCCTCCCAATAACGGACCGCTGCAGGGTGTAGCCAGCAACGTTGTAAAGATGCCTTTGCTAAAGGCCCCGGTGTGGCCTTCTTGGCTTTGCAGTTCTTGTGATCGCTTGCCCGAAGCTAAACCGGGGACCGGAATCTCCCAAACATTGAAGTAGCTTAGGGCAAAAGCAAACAAAGCAACCGTCACACCTAATCGAATCGGGAAGTATTGAAACTGTTGTCCCCATTTGAACTGAAAAACGATGGCCAATACGGCCAGCAACGCAAACACACTGAAGATGCCAGCCGCGTAGGCCAAGTTCAGCGTCAAGACTCGCTTGCGATTCTCGCCCGCCTGGCTCACGAAGCTCATCACTTTCAAGCCAATCACTGGCAACACGCATGGCATGAAGTTCAGCACAATGCCACCGAGGAAAGCCGAGGCAAGAACGAACAACAAACCGCTCTGGCCTTCCGAAGCAACCAAGGGCGTGACCGAAGTGCTCTTTGGCTCACCAGCATCACCACTGCCCGAGCTTGAAATGGTTCCTGAACCACCTACTGATGCAATATCGTCTTGATCAACCGCTCGTTCAGTCGACGACTGAACGTCGACATCGACATCGGTATCCACCCATTTGCTTTCGGCTGCTGCGTCCATGACTTTGGCGTACTTCGCAGGTGCCATGGTCACCTCGCCCGTAGCATCGTTTCCGGTGCCCACGTTAATGGCCGTTGTAAACGAAAGGGCCATGGGACGGTGGCAACTCGAATCGGTACATGCTTGATACGCGATCAAACCAGCAATCGTCTTGGGACCTGCGGCGGCATCGGCAGGCACTTGAATTGGCAGCGACCATGTCACCTTGCCTTCGTGGTACTCGATGGCGGGCAGCGACTTAATCAAAACCTTCGAGATGACCGGCTGGCTTGCCTGAGGCGCGCCAACCTTCAATGCAGATTTTTCAGTGACAACGAAGTTGGTGGACGATTCAGCATCGTCAGTGACCGCCTTATAAACGTGAAACGATTGATCCGGTGTGGCGGTAAACTTTAACACCGCTGCCCCACCAGGTTTCACTTGAGCCGGTTCAACACTGGCGGTCCAAGAAACAACATAGTCACCATCACGGAAGGGAGTCGGCCCATCCGCCTCGTCGTTGGCCAGCGACATGAAATCGCTCGACATACTTGGCTGCAACCCGAAAGGCGAACCAAACTTGCTGCCCATCGGAAGCCCGAATGACCGCTCGATCTCGGGCTCGCTGGCGTCAACATCCGTGTCACTTTCCATCGCAGTCGCGTTGAAAACGCCTTCAGACGCAGCGGATTGAAGTGCCGCGACTTGAGCAGAGGCAGCTTTCGATTCTTGGGCATTTCTTGCGGTCGCCACGACCGTTTCATCGACGGGCAAGCAGCGTCCATCGTCCGACTTGCACACCAGCGCCGCAACCGTGACCTCAATTGGTCCTTCGTATCCCAGCGGTGCCGTGATCGGAGCCGTCCACGTGACGCTCTCTTCGTGCTCTTCGATCGTCAGCCCCTTGTAGACCGACGAAACGCTTTGCTTGGGTTCCTGGTCGGGCTCGAAATCGCCCGTTAGCTTGACCGTGTCTGGACTGGCGATCGAAAGCACGGTCGTACGAGGTCCGCCGGGAGCCTGCGTTGTCGAGTAGACGTGCCACTTATCCGCCAACTCGGTCGCAACTTCAATCTGACCTTTCCCGGTTTGGGGATCGATTTGGTAGACCGCTGTCCATTGAGAAGGTTCGGAGTTCGACGGTGCCCCGGAGTTGGCGAACGTGACTTGCGGGAAGACGTCGGTTACATCGCCATCCTGAGCCGCTAGCGGACCGCCGAACGATGCCGTTAGCACCACGAGCAGGCCCATCAATACGTTGGCCGACCACGATGCCAGAACATGCTTGACGGGAGGATGAATCATCATTCGACTTGCGTTCAATTGAGAGCCTGTATGCGTAGGCAGGATGACCAATGCGCGTGCGATGCACGCTTCGACGGGTACTCTTTTATCGTAAAAATAACCGGGTCTTCGGCATGTAAAGTTTACTTCTGTCGGCTTCACTGAGTCAATGTTTACCCATTCACCCCAGTTTCTGCCTCAGATACCCCAAACTTCGATGCTTCTGACTCGTGCAACCCGGCCTCTACTGGGCAGTGCCTTTAAGCTGAACCTCTAAGCTGAGCCTTCAAGCCACACCTTTGCGATCTGCCTTCACTGTGCGCTTACTCGACGCCTCAAAGGTGTCGCTATCCAGAACTTCAAGCGATTAAATCAGCCGCTTGACGGGTTAAGCGGTGCATTCGAGAAGCCACGACCGCCAACCCACAGGGAAACCGTCGCTGCTCCTGGACCCAAACGACCCAGTTTTTGAGGCTAATCCACACCGCTACTTCCTGAAGTGTACGCGTCAGGTCGAGCCAATCGTTGCTCAATAGATGCCTATCGGTGGATAGCGATTGAGTTCGCCAATCCGCCGCGAGCGCTTCCCAAAGTTCGTCGGCTCGAGAACGAGTCTCGGTGAAACTGCCGACCCACCTCGCATAGTCAAGCCAAACACAATCAACTCGAACTGCGTCAAAGTCGATCAACCCACTCACTCGCGGCCCAAGAATCTTCGAACCTGAACTGCCATCCTCGGGAAGATCAGGTGAATCGCATGCATCGTCAAACAGCAAATGGTCACGATGAATGTCACGAACCACCCACTGCAAATTCATCGGCCTGTTCGACCAAGGCAAGAGTCGGCGGGACAAACGTTGCCGCTGGGCTTCCCAGTTTTCGCTTAACAGTGAAACCGCTGATAAGAAAACAGACGCAAACTCAGGTTGGTCGGAAAGGAAGCCTCGTTCCTCGTTGACGATGCAGTTGGTGGCATTGTGGACGTCAGCGTTGCAGTTAGCATTCGCGTTGGCGTTGGCGTTGGCGGCGTCGTTAACGCTGGCGCTGGCGTTGGCAAAGGATCCAGCGATCGAGTTCGCGTGCGATAACCGAGGAAGAAATCCTTTCGAATCGGCCAGAATCCGAACTCGTTCAATGATCCCCGGCGAGGGTTTCACAATTGTTTGCTGATCACCAACCGCGGTGTGAAAACGAGCGATGGCGTGAACTCCTTGCATGATTGCCGAGACTTCTGCATCGGCTGCAAGCGGACTGCCATCCATCCACTGAGTCACTTCGTAAACATGGCCACCTTCGACCACCAAAGCGTGAACGTTGGGAACCAGCAAACAACCTCGCTTGCGAGCCAACGACATTACTCGGTGGCACTGGCGAACTCGATCAATCGTGGCTGTTGAGGGAAGTCTTTTGACCGCCATTGAGGCATCGTCGTGAAAAACGACTTTGCTCACCACGCTTCCGCTCATCCCAGCGGGTACGGTTTCAACGCGAGCGATTTTGCCATCCCAACCCAGACGCTGAACAATTTCCGATGGCAAAGGCGCAGTCACAATTTCGCTCACTACCGACCAATACGTTGAGTTAGCTCACTAAAGCGGTCTCGACCGGTTCACCGCTGCGCCACTTCGTAAAGTCATTCGGGTCGCGATGGACCCGACGATAGACGGTGTCGCGTTCGACGGGTTCGCGTCCCGTTTCAGAAATCAAATCCTTGATTTTATCGACGGATAGGAATTCAGGAGTCGTTGCACCCGCGTCGTGATAGATCAATTCGTGCCGCACGGTGCCGTCTATATCATCTGCTCCGTAGGCGAGTGCCGTTTGCGCGGTCTCGATGCCCAACATGATCCAATACGCCTTAATGTGCTGAACATTATCGAGCATCAAGCGGCTGACTGCCATCGTTCGCAAGTCCATCAACGCGGACGGTTTCTTCAGGTTCGACAGCTTCGTGTTTTCAGGATGGAAAGCCAGGGGAATGAAAACCTGGAACCCGCCAGTTTGATCCTGCAGCTCACGTAAGCGCAACAAGTGGTCAATGCGATGGTAAGCGTTTTCCACGTGGCCATACAGCATAGTGCAGTTGGTACGCAGACCGATTTCGTGGGCCGTCTTGTGAATCTCTAACCAAGCGTGGGTGTTGGCTTTGTGCTCGCACAATTGGTCACGAACCTCCGGATGGAAAATTTCGGCACCTCCGCCAGGCATGCTTCCTAATCCTGCATCACGCAAGTCTTCCAGCACCCATTGGATGGATTTCTTTGTTTGAAATTCAAACCAATTGATTTCAACAGCCGTCCATCCCTTCAAATGAATTTGCGGGTAGTTGTCATGCAACAACTCGATGATGTGGCGATACCACTCGTAAGGACGCTGATGATGAAGGCCGCCGACGATGTGCATCTCGGTGCAACCGTTTTCCGTCGCTTCACGACCGCGATCAAGAATCTGCTCGTCGCTCATCGCGTACCCCTTAGGATCACGCAGATCACTACGGAAAGCACAAAAGCGGCACCGATAGACACACACGTTGGTCGGGTTCAAGTGAGTGTTGATATTGAAGTAGCCAACGTTGCCATTCTTCTGCTCGCGAACATAGTTCGCCAGTTCGCCGACCTCTTGCAACGGCACCTGAGGGTCGTAAAGAAAAATCCCATCATCGAGGGTCAAGCGCGTTCCCGATTCGACCTTATCACGGATTTCACGAAAACGAGCGTTGCGGTCAGAAATATTCATAGTTGCTAAACAGCGTAAAACGTTGGAAAAAGTCGCAGTATCCAGTCATTCGATGCCACTGACGACGACCAGCCACAAGGGTAACAACCGCAAGCTGACTTGTTGAGGTAACGTGCTGCGTCGCTCACCACCAACAATCCAGCGAACCTGCAATCAGCAGGGTGACACTGATGATCGCATTGGTATCGAAAAATGCTTGATTAACTCGGTCAAGATCATCCGGGCTTACCAAACGATGCTGGCGAATGACTAACCCGGCCACCCCTACCAGTGCAACGGCAAAGATCCATCCCAGCCCGCACGCTTGTCCGACAACCAGCAGGCCCACTAAGGCTATTAGCATGACCACATGCGAGATTGCGGCAATCTTAAGTGCTCCCTCTATTCCGAATCGAGCGGGGACGCTGTTGAGGCCCACATCGCGATCGAACTTCGCATCCTGGCAGGAATAGATGATATCGAATCCGGTTACCCAGGCGGCAACCGCAACGGCAAGCATGATCGGCGGGTAAAGATCCGAAGGCAAAGCAATTGCATTACCACCACGAATAGCGAGCCATGTGCCGATCGGCGATAGGCTCAAAGCCACCCCCAACCACAAATGCGCGGCCGAAGTGAATCGCTTTGCTAATGAGTAACCCAACAGAAACAAGAGTACCGGAAGGCTCGCGATCAGCGGAATTGGGTTGGGCAAAAAGATCGCAGTCGATGCAACGAATCCTAGGCAACAAATAACGGTGAAGACTCGGACTTGGCGGACCGTCAATACTCCCGCGGGCAAATGCCGTCCAACGGTTCGAGGATTGCGACCATCGATGTCGCGGTCAACTAAACGATTAAACGCCATGGCGGCACTGCGAGCAAACACCATGCACAACAATACGCCCACTAAGTCTCGCCACCGCAGCAAGGGCATTTCGCCTGATTCAAGCGGCGTGTGAAATGCCATGACGCATGCCAAGCATGCGAAGGGCAATGCAAAAATAGTATGACTGAAACGGATCAACCCGAGCCAATGACCGATTCTCGCAAACTTTCGGCTCGGTTCAGACGCACGAGGGGGCGAGGGTTTCGAACCAGACGACATCGAACCGGACGACTCAGAACTTGATGCGCTAGAACCCGATGCGTTAGAACCGGGCAACCCTGATCCTATGGGATGAGAAACGTCACGAGCTTGGTCAGTCGACATAAGTGGCGATGCAAGGGATTTGGCGAACATGCAAAGCAGACCGCAAAAACGCATCACAATCAACTCAGCAGAGCGACAAACTAGCATGCCCATTTTACTTGAGGAATACGCACCATCACCGGGCATCTGACTTCCGACAAACTTTGTTACCATACGGCTCTTTCCGACATCTCAGTTTCCCGAATCTAACCCCGCAAAAGAGTTTCCCCTGATGAACGTTGATTCCTGGCCCATTGGTGTTTTCGCTTCCGTCGATGCCGGCCTGGGCGTCGCTTGGGATGTGATTGCGGACTTGAAGGTCCCGACCATCCAATTGCACACGCCCCACGCGGGCGGTCGTGACGCCGCCGCAGCCGCCAAACTGAAGACGCAGCTCGCCGAAATGGGAGTCCGCTGCACGTGCGTTTTTGGTGGCTTTGACGGCGAAAGCTACGCTGATATTCCCACCGTTGTCAAAACCATCGGGCTGGTCCCCGAAACCACACGCGCCAGTCGGCTGGCCGAAATGAAAGAGATCTCGGACTTTGCCAAGGGACTCGACTGCGACGCGATCGCACTGCACCTGGGCTTTATCCCCGAAGATCCGAACGATGCAAACTATCAAGCAATCGTTGAAGTCACTCAAGAATTATGTGACCACTGCGAAAACAATTCGCAATTCTTGCACCTCGAAACTGGCCAGGAGACTGCCGAAGGTTTGCTGACATTCATTGACAAAGTCGCCCGCGCCAACCTGAAGATCAACTTCGACCCAGCCAATATGATTCTGTACGGTACGGGCGAGCCTATCGAAGCCCTACGCGAACTTGGTCCCCATGTCCGAAGTGTTCATTGCAAAGATGGGACTTGGAGCGATCATCCAGGCGAAACCTTTGGCGAAGAAGTTGCTTTGGGTGAAGGCGACGTTGACATGGCCGCCTATCTGAAAACCTTAAAAGAAATTGGCTATGAAGGCCCGCTAACGATCGAACGAGAAATCCCGCAGGACCCAGTACGTCAAAAAGCAGAGATCAACAAAGCCATCGAACTGCTGAAGAAGTTGCGCAGCGAGACATTGAGCGCCTAATCGACGATAGCGTTCACCACGCATCAATTGAAGTTGCAAAGCAGCATGCCGATCGGTTCCCATCGGGCTGTACGCTGCTTGTAGATCCGCGACTCGGTTCGTCCGAGTCGCAGGCAGTTCCTAAGCTTGCTAAGGCGACAACTCATCGTCATAGAAATAGTTGTTGTAGTAGCGAACTGCCGACAACTTGATCGCCTGATCACCAAGTATCGTCTCACGCGCACTGTGACGAATTGTCAACATGGGACTGGGTGCTTGGGGTTGGTCGAGTTGATCGACGACTTTTCCGTCAACGACCAACTCGGCTCGCACCATATCCGTTTTCCACCCGCCGATTCGCAGCACCACCTCATGCTCGCCCGGCTTAATGGACGGCGCAACCAAGACACTCGAATTTCGTTTTCTGCGTTTGGACATCCCCAGCAATCGCCAGCGAAGTTGCCCATCCGGCGTCAACACGAGCCGCTGCGCACCGGGTCGCCAAAAGATGTTCTGCGTTTTCGATAGCTTGTCGGGAACCGAGATTGTCATGGTCAGCGTCATGTCCTTGCTATTGACGTCCAACCTCGGATCAAACTGCATCGTGTGTGATCGGGTCTCAATGACCTCCGGCACGTCATCAAACCGACTGCGAGACTTTCGCATCGACAACATCTCACGCTTCATCACATCCAGAAGCTCAGGTTCAGTGCGGTTTAGTTTTTTCGATTCAACACGGTCATTGGCGACGTCAAAAAGCAAGTATGCGTTGGGCTGAGTCAGGTCGTCATAGCGTCGAACCTTAACTAACTTGTGATCTCCGTCTCGGTAGGCGAAGTATCGAAGCGAACGCTCATTCTCGATGCGACGAGGGCCACCCGCCAATTGCCAAACCACGGGCTCATGCGAAAGAACCACGTTCGAAGTGAGGGCGGCTGCTTTGGATCGACCATCGATCGACGAGTACATCACCGAAGGATCACCCTTGAGAAGATCCACTAGCGTCGGCATGAGGTCGTATGAAAGAAACAGGCTGTCGTTCTCACTTCCCGCTTCAATAGCAGCAGGCCAATGAGCAACCAACGGAACTGAGATTCCACCTTCAAACAACGACGCTTTTGCTCCGCGTAGATGCTCGGGGTGCTGCACCGAACTTTGCCCCCCGTTATCGCTAGTCACCATGATCAGCGTCTCGTCGATGATGCCCAGTTCGGTCAATTGGTCAACGATCAATCCAATGTCACGATCTAACACGTTCATCATGGCCATCAGCTTGCCACGATCAGAGTGAAGGTCAAACTTTGTTGTCGAGTTATCGAAGTCCTTCGGAACCGCCCAAGGCTTATGCGGCGTCAGGGGCCAAAAGTTAACGCAAAACCTTTCATTCCGTGCGACCGATGCGGCAATGAATTTACGAACCTGTTCCGCAAAGTACGAATCAAGATTGTCGACTTTGCGAACATAAACTTCGTCTTCCGTGATGAATCGGAAACGCCCTGTCCAGTTGTCCTTGGAATGCGACTTCGGAAAGAAGTGGACGAGGTAATGGTCCCACCCCAGTGCGTCAGGTCGAAACTCGGGTCGATGAAAACCAACATGCCACTTGCCAAAGTGAGCTGTTCGAAGTCCCTGCAACTTCATAGCAGAACCGAGTTGCGGAATGTGCCGAGGCAAGCCTGTCATTCCCGGCTCCGCCTGCGATACCCTCTCGCTGGTTACCCATGCCTCGGTGGCCCCGTGTTGAATCGGATTATTGCCAGTCAAGATACTCGCGCGAGTTGGCGAACAAATTGACGATGCACAGTAATACTGGGTCATCAAACGACCGCCTGCTCGAAGCCGGTCAATGTTTGGCGTCACAATATCAGGGGACTTCAGCGTTTGATTGGTGAAACCGAAATCAAAATAGTCTGCGTCATCGAGCATGATGAACACAATGTTCCGTGGTGCCGTCATGAGTGAACCGGACTTCGTTTCCGCGGCCACTGGTTGAACGATGACGCCAATCAACCCCACGAGCAAACATCGTAGGATGACTGCACTGTACCAAGTCGCAAAAAGGGCTTCCGAGGTCGTCTTCATTCTGGGCTAGCTCGCGGGACTGCTCGCAATCGTCAAATTCACAACCGCTAGTCTAGTCCAAGTCGCTCGAGTGCAGCTCTTTTTCTAAGCCGCGTTGCGACTCGCTTGTTCGCCATCACCATAGCGGGTCTAAAGCACTTCTCGGGCGTGCTATTGGTTCAAATAATACATCACCAAATAAACCGCTAGCATGAGCGTTGCCCAGAACGTCATCGTACTGGTCGACCAAGCGCGTCCCATCAAACCGGTTTCGTTGAACCCATTGCGAAGCCCACTGATGCCCCCTCGAAGCACCATCACGAAATCATTGCGAAGATGCCCATCAACGGCGGTGTACGCGGTTCGCACGCCACCAATCACCTTCGGAAACAATCGACGGTAGATCCAATCGGTATCCAGAATCGTGGCTCGTTGCTCGTCTGGATACAGCCCCGTCTTCATCAGCACGACGAAGGCGAGAGCCGCGAACAGCAACAACTGCAACTGAGTGACCACGTGAGTGACAGTGTAAGGGTGATAGTCGATGTCAAAGGGCAGGAAGCGATAGAGCAACGGATAGGCGATTCCTAATCCAATGCAAAAGAACGAAGCGATCGCCATGGCAACCAGCATGTTGATCGGCGCTTCTTTGACTCGCTTCCCAGAATCGTGCGCAAAGAACGCAAAGAAAGGGATCTTGATCCCAGAGTGTTCCATCACCCCAGCCGACGCGATCAGTAATACAATCCAAACCCAAAGCATGTGTTCTTCGCCAGCGGCGGAAATGATCATCGACTTGCTGATGAATCCACTTAATAGCGGGAACCCCGAAATCGCCGCAGCACCGATGATGCAAAATACCGTCGTCAGCGGCATCGACTTGTGCAGTCCTCCCAACTCGGTCGCCTTGGTCGTTCCAACGCGCAACAAGACCGCGCCCATCGACATGAATAGCAGTGATTTGTAAATGATGTGGCAAAAAGCATGAGCAACGGTGCCGTTGATGGCGAGCTCGGATCCGATGCCGATACCCACCACCATGAATCCAAGTTGGTTGTTCAGACTGTAAGCGAGCACGCGGCGAAGGTCATTCTCGATCACTGCAAAGACGATCGGAAACAAAGTCATCACGCAACCAATCACGATCAACGGTTCAAACCCGGCGAAACCTCGGATCAACGAGTAAACGGCAAGCTTCGTGGTGAACGCCGAAAGAAAGACGGTGCCGGTCGGCGTTGCTTTGGGATAGGAGTCTTGCAACCAGTTATGCAGCAACGGAAACGCGCATTTGATTCCGAAAGCCAACAGGATCAAACTTGATCCGGGACTAAGTCCCGCTAGCAATCCATCGCTTGAAAAGATGCCGTTGGAATACCCACCACCTTGATCGACCATGTTGGTGAACTGAAGCGAACCGGTTTCGACGTAGCGCAGGATCGCCCCCGATAACAACAGCACACCAGAGGTGACCTGGATGATCAAGTATCTCATACCAGCGTGATAAGCACGCTGCGTTCCAGAGGCCCAAACCAAGAACACGCTCGAAACGGCGGTAAGTTCCCAGTACACGAACAGCGTGATCAAATCACCAGCGCAGGCTGCACCAATCGCTGCACCCGCGTACAAAATCGCACTCACGTGCTGCTTCGTGTCCTGAACATGCAAGGCGTAGATCGAAGCCATGATGGCGGCGAGATGGAACACCACGCCGAATAGGAAACTGATCTTGTCGAGATACGTGATAGCGAGCGTGCTGCCGAACAATTCAACTTCGCCATGAGTTCCCATTGGAATCATGCAGAAGTGAACAAGACTTAGGGCGGACAGCACCACCGCCGCGATCGGAGCGACTCGCTTGTTCATCACGGCCAGCACCAACGCGCCGAGCATCATGATGATGCCAGGAGGAAACTGACCAAAGTTAAACTCGGCAAGCAATGAACTAGTGAGCATCATGGCCTCCTGAGGAAGGAGCTACGATGTCCGCGTCATCAGCGTCGTAGTAGTCTTCGGGACGCTTAACAATTAACCGCATCGCCCGACCGAGAAACACAATCACAACGAACGCCACAAACCCAAACCACGCTTGGAAACCAAACGTGGTCTCGATATCGAAGTGTTGATGCGGATTGGTGTAAAACAGGTCGGCAAGCACGGTGGCAAGGCACATCACCACCAACACACCAATCATCAGGTTGATGTTCTTGGGCTTTTCGAAAAAGCTCGCTTCGTGGTTACTCGAGTGCTCAGTCATGAACAGACTTCATCGGAAATAAATAGGGTTAGGGAGCCAACGTGATTGGCTTTAGCGCTTCGTAAATGGGGTTGGCCGCAAAGAACAGCAAGATCGAAAGCACGGCCGTGATGCAAAGCGGAATCACACATGCAAGCGGTGCTTCGCCGTGATCATGGTGATTACCGTCATGGTGATTACCGTCATGGCGATCACCGTCATGATGTTCATCACCGTGATCGCCAGCTTCGTGACCGGCATGGTCATCGGATTGAGGGGGCGGCAAGAACGCTCGAATCGGGATGGGAATCAGGTACGCAATGTTCAAAAGGGAACTGACCATCAGCGCGGCGGTCAGAATGTAGTGATGCGACTCGGCGGTCCCCACCGCCAAGAACCATTTACTCCATGCTCCGCCGCCTGGCGGAAGCCCAATAATGCTAATGGAGGCAACGAGGAAAGCCCCAAACGTCCAAGGCATTTGGCGGCCCAGGCCGCCCATTTCGCTAATGTTCTTCTTGTGCGATGCGACATACACTGCCCCGGCGCAGAAGAACAACGTGATTTTACCGACCGCATGCATCACGATATGCATTCCACCGCCAATCACGCTCGACGGTGTAGCCAGTGCGGCGCCTAAAGTGATGTAAGCGAGTTGCCCAATCGTCGAATAAGCCAAACGAGCTTTCAGGTTGTCCTTCGTCATCGCGACTAAGGAGGCCACCACGATGGTGAACCCAGCCACGTAAGCCAACCAAACGTTCACGCCGCTCGTGTAAAGCAGGTCGATGCCAAAGATGTAGACCGAAACCTTCAAGACCGAGAAAACGCCGACCTTTACCACCGCCACCGCGTGTAGCAACGCACTCACGGGTGTTGGCGCCACCATCGCGGCAGGCAACCAACGATGGACCGGCATTAAAGCCGCTTTGCCGATGCCGTAGGCGAACAAGCCGAGCAAGACTCCGAGACCGAGCGTCGAAATTTGCCCCTCTTGGTAAGGAACCTGCAAAATGCCGCCAAGCTTGAAATCGAGCGTTCCGCACAACGACCACGTCCATGCAATCCCCATCATGAACAGGGCGATGGACGTTGAAAGCAGGATCCCCAAGTAAACTCGCCCGCCATTGCGCGCCTCTTGGTCACCATGGTGAGTCACCAGTGGGTAGGTCGAAACCGTCATCACTTCGTACGCCACAAACAGGCAAAACAGATTGGCTGAATACGCGGCTGCGACGGCGGCAAAGATGGCAAGCGCGAAACAACCAAAGAAACGAGTTTGATTGTGTTCATGATGCGCCCGCATGTATCCCGCACCGTAGATCGTGGTCAGGATCCAAAGTCCCGACGCTACCAGCGCGAACAACATTCCGAGCGGTTCAACCGTGAACGCGATGGAAAATCCAGGCAGCAATTCGCCAACATTCCACTGCGGTCGCTCACCGGCGAAGACGTGCGAGGCCAAGATGCACGTAACCACAAATAAGATACTGGCGATCGTGACCGTGCTGCCCTCGCGTGCGTTTGGCTTACTGCCCAACAACACATTCATGATGTAGGCAAGCAACGGCAAAGCGAGCGACAGTGCGATTAGATACGTCGGAGTCATGGTGTCCCTCCCAACAAGTCCAGAGCCGCCGAAGAGGCGAGTCCGGCAGAGTACTGCGTCCATACTCCAAACACGACCACTGCGGTGATCACCACATAGGTTGGTATCAACATCGATCGAGGTGACTCCGCAGCCTGAGCAACGTTGGTCGACGGTTCGCCAAAGTACAGCGTTTCAACCACTCGCCAGACATAAACCACTGCCAACAAGGAACTCATCAGCATCAACACAGCCACCGGCCAGTAGTTGTTTTGCATCGCAGAAGTCAGCAGCAACCATTTGCTGATGAACCCAGCGGTCAGGGGAACGCCAATTAAACCGAGTCCACCGATCGCCCACGCCAGAGATGTCCACGGCATCGTCTTGGCGGCTCCCGCCCAATCCGACAGTCGCGATGACCCCAGCCGCAACACAAAGCAGCCAACCACCATGAAGAGTCCGCCCTTGATCAAGGCATGATTGAACATATGAACGATACCAGCGGAAAGCCCATCCGCGTTCGCCATACTGATCCCCAACAACATGTAACCAATTTGCGCCACGCTGCTGTAGGCAAGCAGACGTTTCACATCGTCCTGGAAGATTGCGGCTGTTGATGCGACAAAGATTCCGATCAACGAAAACACCATCAAAGCGGTATCAAGCGGCAAGACCCCGAACGCGAATTCGGGGGTGATGATTCCGAACACCAATCGGACGAACGCGTACACCGAAACCTTTGTTGCAGTCGCGGCTATGAATGCCGTCACCACCGACGGTGCGTAGGTGTAGGCGCCCGGCAACCATGTGTGCAGAGGGAACACCGCCATCTTGACGCACAATCCCACGGTCAAAAACGCGAATGCAACGGAGACCGTCCGAGGCCCATGATCGGTGTTCACTCGAGCGGCGATGTCCGCCATGTTGAGCGTTCCAGTCATTTGATACAGCAAACCAATGCCGATCAGAATGAACGTCGCCCCGATGCTACCGACAATCAAGTATTGAAGTGCCGCCAAAGGAGCTCGTCGTGTGCGGCCGAGCGAGATCAATGCGTACGACGACAACGACGATATCTCTAGAAACACAAACACATTGAAAAGGTCACCCGTCACACACATGCCCAACAAACCGGTCAAGCAAAGCAAGTACGTCGCGTAGAACAGATAGTGTTTTGATGGCAGAATCTCTTGATTCACACTCGCCGGTGCGTATAGCAGGACAATCGCACCAAGAGCCGAGACGAACAACATCACGAAACTACTGAGCCGGTCGACAACGTATTCGATGCCGTACGGAGGAGCCCAACCACCGATTTCGTAGTGAATGACACCTGTCGCGTTGACCTTGGCGACCATCGCCACCGCGGTGATGAACACGGCAATCGACGCCAACAAGGCAAGCAGGTAAGCCGTGCGTCCGCGACCAGCCAAAACGCACAAAGGCGCCGTGACCATCGGAATGACGATTAACAGAATAGGAAGATTAGCTTCGATCATGATGCTCGATCCAGCTCCATGATTTCGTCTTCTTCGATGGTACCGTAGTCTTCGCGAACCCGTACGATCAACGCCAAAGCCAAGGCCGTGGTCGCGATCCCAACCACAATTGCAGTCAGCATTAAAACGCTTGGAAGCGGGTTCGAATAAACGATGTGCTCGGCATCGATCCCGGTCATGTCGGTATAGGAGGTCGAGCCACCGAGAACGTGGTCCGTGATCTCCGAGATTACCGAACCGGCGTGCTCATCGGCGTGTTCGCCGGCCCCCGCAACGCCATGTTCGGATGCGTGCCCGGCAACTTCGTCGACTGCATGTCCAGCCGCATGGTCTTCGCCATGCCCACCGTGACTTGCCGCCGCGGCAATTTCTGCGGGAACGATCGGTGCGGTCGCTCCGTTGATCTTTCCCATCGTGATGTAAAGCAAGAACACGGACGTTTGAAAGATATTCAAACCCAAGATTGATTTGATCAAATTCTTTCGAGCGATCACCATGTAAAAGCCCGTCATCATCAAGACAACGACGACCCAATAGTTGTAAAGCCCGATTACAGATTCCCAATTCACGAGACACGCTTCCTTCCCGCGAACGCGTAAAAGATCATTGTCATCACGGCCGTCACGGTGATTCCCACTCCCAGCTCGACAACAAAAATTCCGAGGTGTTGCCCGGAAGGCAAAACGTGTGGCATGAAGTGATGTTCCAGCAGGTTGTAATCCAGGAACTTGCCTCCGAGCATCATGGTGGTGATGCCGGTACCCGCATAAATCAAGACACCTAGCGCCATCAATCGTTCGATCACAACGGGAGGTGCGACTCGTGACACTGCGTCGAGCCCAAAGACAAGGCCATACAAAATCAACGCGGACGCAAAGATCACACCCGCTTGAAATCCACCGCCGGGACCGTAATCACCATGCAATTGAACGTAAAAGGCGAACAGCAAGATGTAGGGAATTAGAATCTTGCTAACGACTCGAATGATCGGAAAATCAGTCATTGCGATCCTCCGGTTGCATTGCTCTTCGATGCATACGCTTTTTCATCTTTGCCTTTGCGAAGAATCAACAACACTGCGATCCCCGCGGTTAACACCACCGTGGTTTCCCCCAGCGTGTCGTATCCCCGATAGCTGGCCAGCACGGCGGTGACCACGTTGGGCAACCCGTGCATATCGTGTTCACTGCGTTCGACAAAACCGGGGCTTGGATAAAGGTGAATGGGGTCCTCGGGCGAACCGAAGTGAGGCATGTCCAGCGTTCCGTAAACCAACATTCCGCCGGTGACAACAACCGCCAAGAACGGCACTGGTCTGAACGAGTCGCCGGCAGCTCGTGTCTTTGTCCCAGTAAGAGCGAGCGTGCTGAGCATCAAGACAGTCGATATACCGGCCCCCACTGCCGCTTCGGTAAACGAAACGTCGGGAGCATCGAGGATCAACATCCAACTCGCCGACAAAAAACTGTAGATCCCCGTAAACATGACGGCGGCCCACAGGTCTCGAATCCGCGCGATCGTGATTGCCGTGATCACTAGCAACAGCAACAAGACGACTTCGATCGGGATCATCATTTGGCCGTCTCCACTTCGTTGGATTCTTCATCGCGGCGCACATCTAGTTGCGGTCGCAACCCGCTGGCGATCGCAGAGTGCGCCAACGCATGACACGCCGACGGACTGGTCACCAGCAAGAAAAACAAAATTACCAACAACTTGAAAGCGACCAGTGAAATCAAACCCGCTTTAAAAACGAGTCCGATCAAAATCAAACCGGCACCCATCGTGTCGGTGATACCAGCACCGTGCATGCGGGAGTAAAAGTCAGGCAGGCGACAGATGCCAATTCCTCCGATGATCGAAAACACGCTACCGGCAATTAGCAATCCACCACCCAGGATCCAGCAAGCCCATTGAAAAAATTCAAGCCCCATCATGATGCGGAATCTCCCAACGCTTCTTCGCCCAGCGCCTCAGTTCCCAACGCCTCTGGACCGAAATCGCCCTTCGTTGTGAATCGCAACAGCGCGACCATGCCGATGAAGTTCATCAAGCTGTAAAGCAAAGCCAGGTCTAAGAAATCCGTTCGGCCTTGCATGAAGCTGGCGACGCAAATCAGCAATACGGTTTTGGTGCCAAACATGTTTAGCGCCAGCACGCGATCAAACACCGTCGGCCCTTTCATCGCTCGGATGAGAGCCAGCGACATGGTGATCAATATGCAAATGGACGTGATCGATAAGACCGCAAATACCGAGTTCATGAGCATTTCCGTGTTTTTTCGAGTTTGCAGATCCGGATATCCATTTCGCCGGACAAGTCATCCTCGGCGCCCTCAAGATTCAATGCGTGAACGTGAATATCGCGACCTTTCATGTCAACCGACACGGTGCCGGGCGTCAGTGTGATCGAATTAGCGAGCATCACTCGGCCGAGTTCGCTTTGCTGGCTCGATCGAATCGTGATGAGATTGCGGCGTAACTTCAGCACAGGGCTGAGAACGATTTTGGCAACCTCGATGTTGGAAACCACAATCTCGCGAGCCAACCAAGGTGCATAGTAAACGAACGGCCGGATGCCCAACTGAGCCGGCGCGCCCTCTTCGTCGACAATGTTCATCCGCCGACTCAACCAAACGCTAAACACGCACGACAGAAAGCCCAAGCTGAGCAAAAAGATGTTGTCGAAGTGCCCTGACCAAAAAAGCCAATTAACGATCAACAGCAACGTAAGAGTAAATGTGTATTTCAAGTGACGCTTCCTGCCATCTCACGGATTGCTGAAGTCCATGGTGAGAACTGTGACCCATCACACCCCACCAGTCTTACGCAAAGCCCCTGGTTTTACATCCAGACGTCCCTCGCGCTGCCCTCTTTACCGTTTGGTCGCCGACTATAGCCGTGAAACAAAAAAGGTCAAAGACCATTGCGAGCAAACAAGTTCACTTTAGCAATGGACACGATCGCTAGCAGGTGGCGCGAACAGCCCGCTCACGCGGCGGCAACTTGGAAGACCTTTGAACTTAACACTCACAAACCGCATTACTTTCCTCAACGGTTTATGACGGTTAGGACGACAAAGAGTGATGACGTCTATTATCCGTTCTGCGTATGCGCGGAACACTGGCAGCGCAATTGCGTGAAACATGTCCCTGCTTCCCATTTCAACGAACCGAACAAGCACGCCGCTGAGCACTCAGCGACTCTTGTATCAACTCAACAACGATCAGCTTGCGCTTCAACGTCAGTACGATCAGTTGAGTACCGGGCGTCGTGTGTTGAGCCTGTCGGATGACCCTGCGGCGGCCACTCGCGCGATTGGTCTGCAACGCAGCATCGACAATAGCACTCAAATCATTCGCAATGCGCAAAGCACGTCGAACTTCTATCAAGCGACGGACTCTACGCTCGGCCGCGTGGATAATGCTTTAATCGAGGCTCGGGGCGTTGCCGTTTCCGCTGCGTCCAACGTCATCTCGGAACAAGAGCGATACGCACTGGGTGAAACGCTGCAGGAAACGATCAATTCGGTCATGGCGGCGGGCAACACGCTATTCCGCGACCACCAAATGCTCGGTGGATTTTTGGCCGAAGGCAACGCATTTGAATATGACAACGGAGACATCGTCTTCACCGGCAACACTGCGGTTGCGCAAACCAAACTAGGCTCTGGCGTTCCTCAGCCAGTTAATGTGAATGCCAACGATGCGCTCGGTGCCAACGCAATTGTGCTCGAAGGCGATTCTCTGAACGCTGCTCTCGATGCCGAGACTCGTTTGGTTGACCTTCGGTATGGCGAGGGCGTGTCGCGTGGGATCATCAAGATTTCCGGCGGATCAAATTTTGTCGATGTGGATTTGCGGGATGCCGCAACCATCGGCGATGTCGTGGATCTTATCTCGGGAGTCGAGTTAGAAGGCCGCCCTATTGTTGCCTCGCTCACCAACGATGGAATTCGGATCGAGTATTCCGATGGCCTGGCTGGAACGCTCGCCATCGCTGACTCCGTTGGCTCTACCACTGCCGAAGAGCTTTCGATTTCCAATCCATCCGGCCTTAACCCACCGCCGATCATCGGCGACCGACTTTCGCCTCGCGTAACCGAAGCGACCAAAATCGTCGATCTCAACAATGGTGCGGGGCTGACGCTAGATAGCGGTATCGAGATTTTACAAGGCGAACGGAAATTCACGGTTTCGTTCGATGGAGCCGAAACACTTAGCGACGTCTTGATCGCGATCAACCGCAGCGGCGCGGATGTCCATGCTGAACTTAATGAAGCCGATGGCAAGATTGTATTGCGATCTTTGCGAAGCGGCGTCGACTACTCGTTCGGTGAAAACGGTGGAAACGATGCGCAAGAACTTGGCATTCGCAGCGCAACGGAACTCACTCGGCTTTCGCAGCTCAATCGCGGCCAGGGTATCACGACAAACTTCTCTGGCCCCGAATTGACGATCACGCGACCCGATGGAGTCGTGCTTGATATCGAACTTGAAGGTGCCGAGTCGATTGAAGACGTCATCAACATCATTGAAAGTCACCCCAACAACCAGGATTCACGACAAGTCTTGGTCAGCTTGAATGACTATGGCAATGGAATTCAGTTGAAAGCGCCTCCTGGGGCAGGCAGTTTGACGATCCAGCAGAACGGGGTCAGCGATGCGGGGGAACAGCTCGGACTGATTCCTCCCGGTTCTTCGGTGAATACCGGATCAATTGTCGGCCCGGTCGATACCATCATCGGCGTCGATTACGCACCACGCGACGCGGGCGGAGCACTCGATACGCTCCTGCGAATGCAAAAGGCGGTCGTGAACGGCGACCTGCCGGAAATCGAACGCTTACAAGCGAAACTCGATATCGACCTCGACACCGCTTCGCGAACAAGAGGCCGTGTAGGAGTCTGGAGCCGCAATGTAGACGACCTTCAAATCGCAGCCGAAGATAACAAGATCAAGCTTCAGGCACAGCTTTCCGAGGAACTGGACGCCGATTTGGCCACCGTGATCAGCGAGCTTTCACAGCGGCAAGCCACGCTTGATGCATCGATGCGAATGATCGGCCAAACATCCCAGATTACCGTCTTGAACTATCTGTAACGATTTTGTCGATTTAAGCGAGGCAGTACCCGATACCAACTATGAAACCAAGTTTCGTTTTGAATCGGAAAGACCTGATCATGAAAATCGACACTCAGCGCTTTGGCACGCTCCACCTGAACTCCGACCAATTGTTCCTGTTTCCGCAGGGGCTTTATGGCATGGAGACGTTGCGGCAATGGGCGCTGCTTCCCGATCCCGACAATTCGTCCGTCGCGTGGCTGCAAAGTGCTTCCCGAGGCGACCGTGCGATTGCCTTGATCAGCCCACGCGTGTTCTTTGATTCGTATCGAGTGCGCATTGGACGTCGCGAACTGGCTTGTTTGCACCTGACCAACGATGCCGAACTGTACATCATGACCGCGGTCTCAGGTCACGTTGGAAAGCTGACCACGAACTTGCGAGCCCCCATCGTTCTAAACTTCGAACGACGACTGGGATGCCAAGTCATTACCACCGACGAGCAACCTTTGCAAAAGTCGTTGCCCCTTCGAAGTTTCAACGCCTCAGCACACGCAGCCTAGTTCATCCCTGAGGCATTCTTCAGGAAACACTGGCAACCTGTGCACAGCATCGCGTTGCCGCTTGCTCGCGTGAACTTTCATCATGGGCACGCCTTTCTTCGCTGGTGCGACTTGCCCGACGCTGGTGCAGCTGCTTCTACGCTGGTGCAGCTGCTTCGACGCCGGTGCCTCTTCGCTGGATTACTCGGCCGGTGCAGCTTCGCACTCGCACGGGCTTCAAGGCTCGTCCCGTTCTAGCGATTTGCGCCGCTACCCACGCTTTCAACAACGCCCCTGGCTTGTCGGCATGTCAATTTTTGCATGAGCCATCTGATCGGTGGTGTTCAGATACAATAGGCACCGCTCACCAAGCTCATTCTTGGTCAGCGATCGTGTGCGGCACAAGCGTGTCTTGCACCGCGACCCTACGCTCGTATCAGTACCACCATGCCGATCAATCCTGCTGCCAACCATCAGAAGCGTTTCTGTTTTGCCAGTGCCTTCCGCGTCTATGCCTTAACCTGCCTGCTATCCGGCTTCGCAGTAAGCCTACCTGCGACTTGGGCTGCCGAGAGTCAAGCCAAGAACGCAGACAATCGGTCGCTGATCGCACTCGTCCAAACGCTTCAAACGGTCCAACACAGAACCGAAGTATGCCGATCGTTGCTTCGAGGAATGCTGAAAGGATACGAAGGTCAGCGCAACGTGACGTCGCCTCCGGGTTGGCACGAACTTAGTGCAAGCCTCAGGCAAAACGAAGATCGCGAAGTGCGAGATTTGTCGCTTCGCCTATCGCAGATTTTTGGCGACCAGACAGCCACCGAACAAGCTCTCGCTATCCTTAGAGATCCGTCAGCCGACGAAGAACAGCGGCGAACTTCGCTGCGTTCACTCCTAAACCAGCAAAACGTTGAAGCATCGCAGTATCTCGAAACACTACTGAACGAAGAAAATTTCGCCCTCGATGCCATTCGTGGTTTCGCAATCGTCGCCAACCAACGGGCGCCAGACATTTTGCTGAAACGATACGCCGAGTTCAGTCCTGAACTTCGCCGCGCCACCATCGAAACGCTGGCATCGCGAAAAGATTATGCACTTGAACTATTGGAAGCGATTAAAAACGAACAGATCTCACGAAACGAGATCCCCTCGCACGTCGCCAGGTCGCTGAGCGATCTCCTGGGCGATCATCTGGGTGATGATTTTGCCAAAGTGTTTGGCGAAATCCGATTGGTCGCCAAAGATCGCGAAAAGGTGATCGCCAAGTACAAGGCAATGCTGACGCCTTCCGTGCTGGCATCTGCCGACGCATCGAAAGGCCGCGCCGTTTTCCAGAAGACATGTGCGGCTTGCCACTTGCTATATGGCGTCGGCGGAGACGTTGGCCCTGACCTTACCGGGTCTAACCGAGCCAATCTCGATTACATACTGCTCAACAGCATCGCCCCGAGCTTCGATGTTCCGGACGCCTACCGGATGATTCAGATCCTGACGTTCGACGGGCGAATTATCTCTGGGGTTTTGGCTGAAGAAAACGCCATCCGCTTAGTCTTAAAAACGCCCGAGAACTCACGCGTGATCGTCGCCAAGGATGATATCGACACGCGGCGAGTCGCCCCCAAGTCGATGATGCCCGAAGGACAATTGGAACAAATGGAACCTCAAGAAGTGATCGACTTGATCAAGTACCTGCAGACAACGGAACAAGTGGAGATCGCGAAGTGAATAAGTTGAATCAAATTCTTCTAACGCCAGTCTTGCTCGCGGCCGGACTGGCCCTGATCACGCTTGGAAATAGCTTCGCCGAAGAGGCTAGAAACACGCTGCCTAAGAAGCAACATCGTTCCAGCGACGCGCCTTTCCTGAGCCCCGAGCAGGCGGTCGACAAAATGTCGATTCCAGACGGCTTTAAGGTTTCTGTTTTTGCAGCCGAACCCGATATCGCCGAACCGATTGCATTTTGTTTCGACGAACGAGGTCGGGTTTGGGTTGCTGAAAACTTTAACTACCAAACCCGAGGCAAACATTCCACCGAACCCATCAGCCGCATTCAAATCCTCGAAGACACCGATGGCGATGGAGTGTTCGACAAGAAGAAAACATTCGCAGACAACTTAACGTTCACGTCAGGCATTGCTTGTGGATTCGGAGGAGTATTCGTTGGCTCGCCACCGAACCTAAGTTTCATCCCGGACGCCGATGGCGATGACCGACCCGATGGCCCGCCGCAGCCGCTGCTTGATGGTTGGGGCATGAACGACCGGCACGAAACGTTGAACAGTTTTATCTGGGGTCCCGATGGCTGGCTCTACGGTTGCCACGGTGTTTTCACCCAGTCTCGCGTCGGCCACGTTGGTGACAAGGATTCAAATCGACAATTCATCGACGGAGGCATTTGGCGTTACCATCCGATTCGCAAAACCTTTGAGATTTTCGCACGAGGACTATCAAACCCTTGGGGGTTTGACTTCGACGACCACGGCCAAAGCTTCGCCACCTGCTGCGTTATTCCGCACCTGTTTCATATCGTCCAAGGCGGTGTGTATCACAAGCAAAGCCTTCCGCACGTGAATCCGCACATCTACGAAGACATCAAGACCATCCGCGACCACACGCATTTGTCGGCGCACGGCGGAGCTCGCTTCTATTTAGCCGATGCGTTCCCGCCGACGTATCGCAACCGGTTGTTCATGTGCAACATACACGAGCATGCTGTGTTGACTGACGTGATGGTCCCAAAGGGGTCTAGCTTCATCGGAAAACATGGCGACGACTTTTTGCCTACCAACGATTTGGCATGGGTCGGCTTCAGCGTCGAAATCGGCCCCGAAGGCGGTGTCTATATCTTGGACTGGCACGATACGGATGTGTGCGGAAACGCGATCAACTTTCCCAACAGCGGTCGCATTTATCGCATCATGCCAAGCGGTGCATCCGCTTCGGTTACACCGAATCTTGCCAAGATGTCCGACTTAGAGCTCGTGGAACTTCAACAACATTCAAACGATTGGTATGTCCGCCAATCACGAACATTATTGCAAGCTCGGGCAGCAGCCGGTGAACTCGATCGAGTCGCCGTTCACGCTCAATTGGAAAAGCTCTTCCAAGCGGCTGATCAATCTCCTCAACGGCTTCGGGCACTTTGGTCGCTCCACGTGACCGAAGGAATCGCCCAAGAGGGGCTGGTTTCTCTGTTATCGCACGATGATCCTTTCGTGCGAGCCTGGGCAATCCAATTTCTTTTTGACCAATCGTCGATCAACGCCTTTCAAATGCCAAGCTCCGGCGAATCCCCAATCGTCGACTCCCCAATCGTCGACTCCAAGACCCTCCAAACCCTAGCCGACATGGCGAAGCACGATTCATCACCAATCGTGCGGCTATACCTTGCCTCGGCCTTGCAACGAATACCGTTTGCCGATCGCTGGCCCCTCTTGGAAGGTTTGGTTTCTCACGATGAAGACGTCTCTGACCACAACCTTCCTCAAATGATTTGGTTTGGCCTCGAACCAATGGTTCCCCATCATCCAAGCGAGTCATTGCAACTCGTTGTCAACGGAAAGCTTCCTAAGCTGCAAGAGTTTGTGGCGAGGCGGATCGCTACGGGAGACGAGGTCGTTACCAGAATTCGCTCATCCAAGAAAAGTCAGTCGAAAGGAAGCAAGGCGAAGCAGACTCAGTCGACCGAATCGCAACAAATGGTTCATAGAATCGCACCAGGGTTTCACGCACGCGATGTCGGCGAAGGAGGGATCGTTTATCACTCGGAATTTCGAAACAAAACCGCCATCCAAACCCATCCGCTTGATAAAAACACACCCAGCAGTTTGCGGCAGCGTTTGCAAATTCCCCGCGATAAAACAACTCGGCTAAGCTTGCGGGTCAGCCATCATCCTCACGGTGATTGGCAATTGCGAGTGTTAGCCTCAGGCGAACTGTTAGCCGAAACTATCGTGGGGCCTCAAACCGTAGGCGAAAATGAATGGCTTGAACTTGAAGTCGACCTGACAAAGTTCGCTGGCCAAAGCATTGATCTGAACCTCGAAAATTCTCCCAACGACTGGAATTGCGAGTGGGCGTACTGGAATCGAGTTGCGATCATTAGCCACTAAACTTCGATGGCGTTCTCGCGTTCAATGTGCATATCCCCGTCGAGGTCAACGTGAAATCGAAACAGTCCAATCTTAGACAGCCGCAATAGTTTCAACTTCAAAGTCGAGTTCGTCAGTAGCCTAGTTTTTCACCTCCCAACCTTGCCAGAAAAAATGCTTTTCGTGAACGCTCTACGTGGTTTTACATTCTGTGCCTTCGCCGGATTATTACTCATTGCTTCGGCGTCGGCTCAAACCTACATGCTGCAGCCGGCACCAAGCCGCGTCGACAATCCATTGAAAGGCTTGGTGCCTTACTCGCGTCCCCACGAGGACCGGTTTCCACATAGCATGGAATTCATGTACCTCGCTCTATCGGACTTAATGATCCAGGAGCATCAGTTTGACTGGAAGCCGCTCGAAACCTTGCTGGATGATATTTCTTCGCGAGGCAAACAAGCCGTCATTCGGATCTACATGGAATACCCTGGCAAGAGCAAAGGTATTCCCGAGTACTTGGTGCGCGATGGCTTAACCGTTCACGAGTACGTCAACGAGAATACGGCACCGCTTCCGCCAGCGAAAATCATCACGCCTGACTACGAAGACCCGCGCTTGCGCAAGGCAATCCAGAACTTCATTGCCGCCTTTGGAAAGAAGTACGACGGAGATGCGAGATTGGGCTACATCACCGCAGGACTGCTGGGCACGTGGGGCGAATGGCATACTTACCCTCGCAACGATCTGTGGGCTAGCAAAACGACCCAAGAAGTTGTTTTGGATGCCTACGAAAAAGCTTTCCAGCAAACACCGGTGTTGTTGCGTTACCCGGCGGGCCCCGACCATGGTTATCAAGCCAACAACGCTTCCCGACCGTTTGGCTATCATGATGATTCGTTTGCTTGGGCAACCTTAGACACCGGTAAACCTCAAGACAATTGGTACTACATGCCAGCCCTGATTGCTGCGGGCGAGTCAGCGAGGAACAAATGGCAAACCCAACCCATTGGCGGTGAAATTCGACCTGAAGTTTGGGGCAAGGTCTTTGATGAACCAACTCAGTGGGTGCCAGGGACGCAAGATTTCCATGAATGTGTCACGCAAACCCATGCAACTTGGTTGATGGACACAGGAATGTTTCGCGAAGTGCCCTCGCCGGAGAGACGACGGCGAGCTGAAGATGAAGTTCGACGCATGGGGTATGACTTCTATGTTCGCCAGGCAAATTTTGAACCGTCTGGATCGGCATTCAAGATGACCCTAGAACTGGTTAACCAAGGCGTCGCACCGTTCTACATGAACTGGCCGACCGAAGTTGCGATGGTTCAGGACGGCAAGATCGTTCACCAGAGCGTTGCCGAAAACCTTTCCATGAAAGGACGTTTACCGGGCCAACATACTCTCGTCGAAAACGTCGACACGAATGAATTACGGGGCAAACATACCGTCCTAATTCGAGTTGCCAATCCGCTTGCCAATGGCAAATCGCTGGGGTTTGCCAACGCCAATCAAGACACCACGCAAGCAGGCTGGCTCACGCTAGGCGAAGTCGAACTGAACTAGCTTGGTGTTGAACTCGTTAGATTCTGAACTGGCTCGTTGCTGAACTGGCTCGTTGCTGAACTGGCTCGTTGCTGAACTGGCTCGTTGCTGAACTGGCTCGTTGCTGAACTGGCTCGTTGCTGAACTGGCTCGACGCTGAACCGGCTCGATTCTGAACTGGCCACATCAATTAGCAAAGACGTTGCTCGACTGCCCCTCGTCCACCGACGACTCGCGTCTTTCGATTCACGTCTTTCGACTCACGTGACTTTGTCAGTCTTTCTACATTCTTGGCGGTGATTGATACGAAGGTAACATTGGAACCGCTACCGGTTGGTTCGTCATCATCAAATATCCGACGGTAAACAACATCCAGCTCATTGGGATCGTGATGAACAAGCCGACGTAGCACATCATCAAGCCCGCGACCGCCAATGCCGTCCCAAGCACCAAGAGCAACAGCGATGTTACTTTGTTCCGCATCGTGATCGAGTATGACAAACCAACCGCTTCAGTAAACGTCGTTCGGTTCTCTGCTGTGACCATGATGAACGACCAAAACAGCCACGTTCCCAAAAGGACTAAAACAACCACCATTAATCCGATAACGATAGCCAAGATCGGGAACAGACCATCGTTCCCTGCGGCCGCTGCAACGCCGTAGGCACCTCCAAACATAATCGCTGCGATCAACCCAATGACCGCTAGGAAAGCAATCACACCGACAATGTAGCGAACAAACGCCATCACTGGCGGAAAGATGTATGACAGAGGTGACGGTTGGTTCCGTGCCGCTGCTAAGCAAACTCGGGTGCAACCAAAGCTAAAGTATTGACTCACCAACTGGGTCAATACCGAGAGAATCATTATCAGCACCGCACCCGCGTTCTTGTTGCCGCCGGCAACGATCGATCCTAACACTTGCACGATGGTACTAGCTATTATTCCGCCAATCGTCACCAGCGCGAAAGCACCGATGACAGGCCCCATCCTTTCTTTGAAGATCGGCCATCCCGCTGACCACACCTCGTCAAATGACACATCGCGCACGTTCATCGCGGCAGGTTCCGCTGTGTAAGTGCTATTAGATGGTTGGTAAGGATTAACATTGTGCTGGGTCGCCGAACCCATGGGATTGGCATACGGATTAGCTGCCGGGTCCGACGGGCTGCCCGAACCTGAACCGGAACCCGAACCTGAACCCGAGACCACGTTGGGTCCGGTCGCCTCGAACACCGACTGGCAAGCGGGACACCTCGCTTGTTTACCGATCGCGTTATAGGGCAACTCAAGCATGCGATTGCAGGACGGACAGGTTTGCTGAAAGGTGTTCACGTGAAGTCTTTTCAGGAATGAGAACGACGTGTGCGGCAATACGACTCGGCATCGCTCACCAATCGAGCAACGCACCGGTACCATGGGCATGATGGATGCGAAGCCGATGGAAGAAACTGGCAAATCGTAACACGTTGCGTGCCTCAGTGACCATGTGATCCACCCTTGCGCATGATGTGCCAGCAATTTATAACGTCTCTTGAATGGATTGACCTTTGCAATACCACGGCGCATGGCCGGCAATCAAGTGGACTGCTATGGTGAATGAACATTCGCCCACTCACAGCAGACCATGGAACAAGCCTCAGTGCCTGACGATTTAAGTGTCGATTCGATCCTCGGCAAAGACGGGCGGATCGCTGCGCGGCTGAAAGGCTACGAAGTCCGCGAGCAACAACTCGAAATGGCTCGCAAGGTTGCTGAAGCGTTGGCAACTGACCAGCATCTGATTGCCGAAGCTGGCACTGGAACCGGCAAGAGCTTTGCCTATCTTGTTCCCGCCATTTTGCACGCTACCGAAAACCAAGCCTGCCTCGGTGACGCTAGCGAAAGCAATGAAATCACCGAGAAGGATGAAGACGGCGAAGAAAAGCCGCGGCAACGTCGGGTGCTGATTTCGACCCACACCATCGCACTTCAAGAACAATTGGTTTCCAAAGACGTCCCACTGCTCAACAGCGTCATCCCTCGCGAATTTTCAGCAGTCCTGGTCAAAGGCCGATCGAACTACGTTTCGTTGCGTCGGCTTGATCGCGCCATCGCGAAGTCGACGTCGCTGATGACTTCCGACGAACAACACTCACAATTGCGGACCATCAAATCATGGTCGGGCGATACTGCCGACGGGTCCAAGTCGACGCTTCCGATGCGACCCGATCCCGTTGTCTGGGACGAAGTCGCAAGCGACACGAGCAATTGCTTGCGGCGTGCATGCAAGCACTTTCAACAATGCTACTACTTTCGTGCGCGCCGAAGAGTTCAAAACGCGCAAATCATGATCGTTAATCATGCGATGTTCTTCAGCGATCTGGCGTTGCGCCGACAAGGGGTATCGCTATTGCCCGACTACGACGCGGTTATTCTTGACGAATGCCACACGATCGAGGCTGTTGCTGGCGACCACTTGGGAATCCGTCTGACGAGCGGCCAATTCGACTACCTGTTCAATCGCCTCTACAACGATGTCACCCAAAAAGGGTTGCTCGTCGATAAGAATCTGACAACCCTTCAACAAATGGTCGACCGCTGTCGCTATGCCGCATCTTCTCTGTTTGCTGATCTATTGGATTGGTGGGAACAATCCAATACTCGCAACGGCCGAGTCAACAACCCTGATATCGTCAACAATGAACTCAGCGAAATCATGGAGCAACTCGCCGCTGGACTTCGCAAACAAGCCGATGCTCAAAAATCAGAATCCGACAAGAAGGATTTCGAATCAGCACATGACCGAACGCTCTCGCTTGCCGGTGGCCTGCGTTCATGGGTTCGTCAGGAAATCGAACACTCGGTCTATTGGATGGAACGAACCGGGTCCCGTCGTGGTATGGATCGGGTTAGTTTGTTCGCGTCGCCGATCAATGTTGGCGAAACGTTGCGTAAGGAACTCTATCAAAGCAAAACTATTCGCAGTGTCGTGATGACCAGCGCGACGCTGGCAACAGCCGATGACAACTTCAAGTTCTTTCGTTCACGGATTGGCTTAACGGGTGGCTTATCGGTGCGTGTGGGAAGTCCCTTCAACTACCAAGAACAGGCCAAATTGGTGGTGGTAAAGGACTTGCCCGATCCGTCGAAAGAGCGATCGGCATTTGAACAAGCGATTCCCGAACAAATCAAGCGATTCGTGGGGCATACCGATGGGCATGCTTTTGTCTTGTTCACCAGCTACGGGTTGCTCAAATCGTGTGCGGAAGCAATCACGTCCTGGTGCATCGATCGTGAAATGACATTGTACTCGCAGGCGGGCTCTCAATCGCGAACGCAATTGCTCGATGCATTTCGCCGCAGCAAACGAGGTGTGCTATTTGGAACGGATAGTTTTTGGCAAGGTGTTGACGTTCCCGGTGATGCGTTGACCAACGTTGTAATCACCAAACTACCCTTCGCAGTCCCCGATCACCCACTTCTGGAGGCACGTCTTGAAGCGATCAAAGCCGGTGGCGGAAACCCATTCTCGCAGTACCAATTGCCGGAAGCCGTAATTAAATTTCGCCAAGGATTTGGTCGTCTGATTCGCACCCGCGACGACAAGGGAATGGTGGTCGTGCTCGACCCACGAATTCACTCGAAACCTTACGGACGCTTGTTCATCGAATCGCTGCCTGAAATGAAGGTGCACTACGTTTCCGCCAAACGACGCAAACCGAACTGATCCGTTGACGAACTTTTCGGGCCGCAATCACGATCATGCGAGAACTTCATCGACGACGCGCCCGTGCACGTCCGTCAGCCGAAAGTCTCGACCGGCATAGCGGTAAGTAAGCCGTTTGTGATCGTAGCCCATCAACCGCATGATCGTTGCATGAAGGTCGTGGACGTGAACTCGGTTCTCGACTGCCTTAAATCCAATCTCGTCGGTCGCACCTATCGCTTGCCCACCCTTCACACCACCGCCAGCTAACCACGTGGTGAAGCCGTAGTGATTGTGGTCGCGTCCGTTCATCTTGCCTTGATTGCTACCTTCCTTTGGCATTTCAACAACCGGAGTTCTGCCAAACTCACCACCCCATATGACCAAAGTTTCGTCAAGCAGGCCCAATCGTTTCAAATCGGCTAGCAATGCCCCGATAGCCTGATCAACTCCCTTGGCGACTCGCCGGTGCCCGGATTCTAAATCATCGTGGTTATCCCAAGGCTGGCCGGCGCCCGTGTAGAGCTGAACAAATCGCACGCCACGTTCAACTAACCGACGAGCGATTAAGGCCTGTCTAGCAAACGGCCCTTTTCCATAGGCTTTCAAAACATCTTTCGTTTCACGATCGACATCAAACGCCTCGGATGCATCGCCTTGCATACGATAGGCAAGTTCAAACGATTCGATTCGAGATTCCAGCCGTGCATCGTTTCGAGCATTCGCATGGGCAGCGTTGAGTTCCTTTAGAAGGTCTAGCTGGCCGCGTTGGTCTTCAGCAGCCACCGAGTTCCCGCGAATGTGATCAATCAACTGTTCAATCTTCGTACCACTAGAGTCCACGTAGGTGGCCTGGTACTTACCCGGAAGAAACGCGTTTTGCCAGTTTTGCGACTCTTTGATCGGATAACCATTGGGACACATGGCGACGAATGCCGGCAGGTTTTCGTTCTCGCTACCTAACCCATAAGTCAGCCACGAACCCATGCTAGGTCTGACCAACCGCGACTCGCCCGTGTTCATCAACATCAACGAAGGTTCGTGGTTGGGAACATCGGCGTGCATGCTGCGAATCACGCACAAGTCGTCCGCGTGAGCCGCGGTGTGTTCAAACAGCTCACTAATCGGTAAACCCGACTCACCCCGATTCTTAAACTCAAAGGGCGACTTCATCACGGTACCGGTCGGTCGTTCGGTCTTCAGTTCGGGACCGGGTGCAGTCTTGCCGTCGAACTTAGCAAGTGCCGGTTTGGGGTCGAACGAATCGACGTGACTCGGTCCACCGTTCATGAATAGATGAATGACATACTTGGCCTTCGCAGGGTAATGCGGTGCCACTTCCCCGCGATGTTGAGTCGCGGCAGAGTCTTCTCCGCGAGCGATCATGTCCGCTAACGCGACACCGCCCAGACCGGCGCCGCACTGATGCAATAGTTGTCGACGTGTGAGAGGAATATTCATTGTTAGTCCACAAATGCAAATTCGTTACTGATGATCAAGACCTGAGCAAGCTGAGAAAGTCGATCAAGAGGCTCAGTCGATGGCGGATCAAGGGAACCGCTGAAGTGCTTGACCGAGTTTGTTTCGATCGTCGTTTTGTCGTCGCGAGTCAATCTTAGATTGCCGCGGAAGAAGAACGAGTCAAATGAATCGGTCTTTCCGCAGGCTGCCAGAACATCGACCGTCTCGCCCTTCTTGATCCTTGCCACGTACGGTCCAAAGGGACGGTTGCTGCTCTTTTCCACACTGTGGTGATATTCTTTGCCACCGATCAAGATCGTAATTGCTACTCCGTCACCCTCTTCGGCCCGGTGTCCCATTTGACCAGCAATCCGAAGGTTCCCGTCATCGGGTGCAGTAAACCGTCGCACGGTTGCTAACGTGGGATCGCGGGGACTGTGTCCGTTTTCATTGGCGACGAATGAAAACCCAAGATCGCCATCGACCGGAAACTCGTCTTGAGGTTGCCAACGGTCGCCTTTGAAAACGCCGAAGGGTCGAAACTCACTTACGAGCGATTGGCCGTCAGCGCGAGCGAGCCTTGCGGTGCCGTAGGTCCACAAGAACTGCGGATCGATGTCGTTCTCGAGAGGACGCGGCTCTTGCTGCAAAAAGTTAACGGCCGATGACTGCTCTGACTCATTCGGCGTTCTTCCGAGCACCTGTTGGAACATGCTCACCGCTAGCTTGTCGAGATTACTTTCGTTTCCCCCGACAACCGACGCTCTGACTCGATTAGCGGTTCGTTTGGCTAACTCGGCGACTTGCGGACTGTTCAGCAGAAACAAACCTTGTTGAGGAACTGTCGTGAAATACCGTCCGGGCGAGTGAGCATTTGGGTCGGGGAAGTCGAACGTGCGAAACAGCGACGGTAGATTTTGGCGGTCGATCAGCGCGTAAACCGTTCGTCTCGCCACTGGGCTGGGCAACGATATTTCAACCGGTTCGCCGCCAAGCTGGCGGTCAAGCGAATCCGACACGCATAACATGCTGTCTCGCAGTGATTCGAGATCCCGACGACGACGATTGGCTCGCGATAAACATTCGTTATTTGGGTCCTTGGCCAAGTTGTCAGACGTAACCGATGAACTTTGCTGGTAGACACGCATCGACACAATTCGTCGGACCAAACGCTTGATACTAAAGTCGCGAGCAAAGTCCGTAGCCAAGTCATCAAGCACCTGCGGGACTTTCGGCTGCTGCGTGCGAAAGCCAAAATCACTTGGCGAATCGACAAGTGGCCTGCCTATGAGATGCGTCCAGACGCGGTTGACCATCACGCGAGCAAAGAGCGGATTGTCTGCGCGGGTGATGCGATCAGCAAGTTCTTTTCGGCCGCTGCCATCGTGAAACCTTGGTTCGTCAGGTTTGCGAAGTGCTGTTAGAAATTGGCGAGGTGCTATTGGGCCGCGATTGCCCAGTTGACCGCGAAGAAATACCGGACGGTCACCTGTCTTTTCTCGGTCGACCATCATCAACGGGCTCGGCCCTGATTCAGGCTGCTCGCTACTTTGCAAAACCCCGAACAAGGCGTAGTAGTCCGTTGTCGGAATCGGATCGAATTTGTGGTCATGACATCGAGCGCACGTGACCGTCATCCCTAGCAAACCCCGCGTGATAACGTCGATCTGGTCATCCGTGCGATCGAGTCCATTCAGAAACTTTCGCCCGAGCGTCAAAAAACCCATCGCATCCAGGTTGCCCTGTTCGTTGTTGGGATCCGTTCGATCACCGGTGAGTTGATGCCGGACCATTTCGTCATAGGGCATGTCTTGTCCGATAGCTCGGATGACCCAGTCACGATAGCGGTGACTGCCGGGGTACCGACGCTCCTTACCAGCAGTGGCGTAACCTATCGTGTCAGCATAGCGAGCCACATCAAGCCAATGGCGTCCAAAACGTTCGCCAAACTCGGGCGCTGCAAGCAACTGATCCACCAACCGCGTGAACTTGTCGGGTCGCGTCGATTCACAATAGTCTTGAACGTCCTCGGCCGTCGGGGGTAAGCCAGACAAATCAAAGTACAAACGCCGAATCAATGTCGAATCATCAGCACGCTCGTTGATGGATACACCCTCTGCGACGGAAACCTCTGACGCCAAATCGTCGACAATGTCACGAGAATCGTCTGCTAGTTGTTTCGCCGCGTGAGCTGCCTGGGGCGGAATGAAGGCCCAATGAGTTTGTGGATCTCGTTCAAGCGGCGAAGCCATTTCTTCTTGGGATTCTTGACTCTCGTGCCTCGGATCGGGAGCTCCCATTTCAATCCATTGCCGAAGGATCGCGATCATCTCGTCATCGAGTTTGCCGTCGGGTGGCATCTGCATCTCTGATTCATACGAGACGACTTCCATGATCAGGCTCTGATCTGGATGACCAGCGACCAACGCGGTGCCACCAAGACCACCTTTTGCGATTGCCTCGGCGGTATCAAGCCTCAACCCACCACTCGCTTCGTCGAATTCGCGACTATGGCATTCGTAACAATGATCGTTCAAAAGCGGACGAACTTTCGATTCAAAGAACGTCAACTGGTTGTCTGGGATCGCATCAGCGGCGTGCCCATCGAGAGCTTGGCAGCAGACGAGTGTCATCAGAGTTGCCAACACAACGCCAATTCGATCTAGCGCATAGGAGCAAATCGCACAAGAATTCATTGCGATAGGGCGGGGGAAGGGGAGGCGGGCACGAGGTAAGTCGCGGCGTGCCGGAAGTGCCCATCGTTCAATGTTTAGGCATTCTCGCGCACGGCTGCTTCAAATTATAGCTACTTTCCGAGTCCCAAGAGAATGTCCAAAACGCTACGGGGCGACAAAGTCAGGGCAAAAGAAGGTTTCTATGTCCAATATGCTGCCTCAAGAGCCTTTTCATGCCCATCTGTTGGCCACTTGATCAGTTTCAAATCTGGTTGGCCCACTGTTTGCAAACGCTTGAATTTCACTGAGACAGATTTCAGTCAGGTGAGTTATACGTACGGAGCAATTCAAGATGGGTCTCTGGTGGAACACAACAGCGTTGCCAAGTGAAGTCGTCGAAGTCGCCTCTTCCTTGATCGTTCATTCGCATCGGGGAGGAATCGATTGGCCTCGAACTTTAGCGCGAGCCACACAGAAACATGCCCAAGGAATTAGGGCGGCCGTCGTAACGACGAATCTCGACCATGGCAACACCACGCCCCGTCAATTTGATCAACTCAGAACCTTACTACGCGAAAATCAACTCGATATCGAAGTTGAACTCGCCATTGAACTCAACTTACGCACGGACCTCTTTGATCGCATCGCAAGAGCTTCAATGCTGGCCGGCCCTTTGAATCGCCGATTTGCATTCCTTCGTGTATCGCCGACGAACTTCATGCCTATCGCACCGGTCGTCGAAACACTCAAGCGAATGGGTTTGCAAACCGTGCTCATCTCGCCAGAACGTTGCTCGTGGCTGCGAAGTCAACCTGATGAATGGGAACGATTTAAACGCGCGAAGACTCGAATTCGCATTTCGACCTCAAGCCTGTCCTACGATGCGGCCGATCCAGGTTGCGATCGTTTCACCAAAAAATTATTGCGTTGCGGACAAGTTCATTGCGTTGGCTTCGACCAATCAAACCAATCGAGCGCAAGCGATTGGCCAGAGGACCAAATGCAATCCGCTTCGGATGTTGGAAAGAAATTAAGACGACTGGTCGGACCCAGCCGTGCGAGAGCCATCCTGACGGACAACGCACAAATATTCATGGACGGCACGCGATCAACCGCCAGCGTTCTACAGTCGGCTTAGCGGCTAATTTGAGAATCGGTTGAAGACTGGTAGAGCAAACAACAACACAGAACAAAACACCGCCGGTCGGTCAGAAATGGCCGGCCGGCCTCGGACACCACTTGTGCGATGGTCTGGTTGGTCCGCCCCCCTTACGAACGATTCGTACCGGGGCGACCGCCAGACGCATGACCACTAGCAGCCGACGGACGCGATGCGTCGGGTCTTGACGGTTGAGTCGCACCAGGACGTCGCGGCGTATAGGTGCAACAGTCGGCGGGACAAACGTCGTGCCAAGCACCGAGTGATCCCAAGGCGGGTCGCTCGCTTGTTTTCCCCAATCGTTCCTCGACCAGTTGGCGGATCATCTTTACGAACGGCGAAGACGTTCCCGCTGTTGCCGCCCGTTGCATCGGCACGCCGAGTTTCTTGCACAACGTCGCCGCCTCATCATCCAAGTCATACACGACTTCCATGTGATCGCTGACGAAGCCAATCGGTACGATCAGCAATTTTTTCAGTTGTCCAGCTTCATGCAACGATTCTATTTCGTCACAGATATCCGGCTCCAACCATGGCTGCGTCGGCGGGCCGCTACGACTTTGATAAACCAGCTTCCAATCGGGTAACTCACACGACTGAGCGATCAAACGACACGATTCGTTCAATTGCTTGACATAGTCGCAGTGGTCGGCCATCGACATGGGGATGCTGTGCGCGGTAAAGCGAACGGTAACCTCTTCGCTGCCCGTATCGAACTGAGCCATTGAGTCCCGGACGGATTCTGACATCGCCTCGATAAAGCCCGGGTGATTGAAACCCATACGAACCTTCTCGACGATCGGTGCTCCCTCACCCACCTCTTCCTGGGCCGCCATGATGTTCTCACGGTATTGTCGGCACCCGCTGTAACAACTGAACATGCTGGTGAAGAACGCAAGCGAACGTTTGCATCCATCGTCGCGCATCTGACGCAGCGTATCCGCGAACATCGGATGCCAATTCCGGTTGCCCCAATACACCGGAATTTCTAAACCAGCCGACGCAAACTCGGTTTTGATGGCGTCTAGCAGTTGCCGATTCTGCTCGTTGATAGGGCTAACGCCATCGTAGTGTCGGTAGTGCTCGACCACTTCCAACATCCGCTCGCGAGGGACATTCTTGCCACGAAGCACGTTTTCGAGAAACGGAATCACGTCATCCATTCCCTCTGGCCCTCCAAAGGAAACGAGCAAAAAAGAGTCATAAGGGGGAAGGTTGTCAGACATGAGCAACTGCGTAACGGATCTTGAATGAAGTGAGTTTCAAGATTCTAGCAAGCTGGCAATCAAATGTCAGTTCGCTCGCCAGTGCGGCATGACACCGAAACTCGGATCGCCCAGTTGCGAGGTTTCCGAGTCTCGATTCCCCAGTTTTGATTCCCCAGTTTTGATTCCCCAGTTTTGATTCCCCAGTTTTGAATGCCCAGTCTTGAATGCCCAGCATTGCAAGCTCAGCTTTGATTCCCCCGTTTCGATGTTCGATCAGGCCATCCAGAACAATCAAATGCGGACTACTCAGGGCACTACAGCGGGAAGTCTTCGTCGGAGGCTGAATTGCTGTAGAGCGGCATGTGACGGTAGTAGACTTCCAAAATCATCGTCGCGAACGACGTTTGCAACAGCCGGCCGCCGGATTCCATGCCATGGACCTTACTATCGATGTACCAACTCCCTTTTGAACCGGAGTCTTGCGACTGGATTCCGACAAGCCAATCACGCAGTTCTACGTTGTACTTTTCCCATTTTTCGCCACCGTACTGACGCAGAACTTGAGCCGCGTAGTAGTTGTAATACAGATCATCTTTCTTCACGCCCGCATTGGCGAGGTTGCTGACACCTTCAACGATCCCAGGATGAGTCTTGTCCCAGCCGGTATACATGCGACAAAGCAGTCCGATGGCGGTAGTACCTTGACGAAACGCGGTTGCCGGTTTGTCGTAACCATAGAACGCACCGTTGTTGGATCCGACTTTGTCCAAGAACATCACTGACCCCTGGATCGTGATCGGCGGAACTGAAAGGTGTCCCATGTAGCCGCTCTTGAGTGCCATCACCTGCCATCCAAAGACCGACGTGTCGCCACCGTTGGGGTCCTGGACTCGGTAACGCCATCCTCCATCACGACATTGAGCGTAGGCAATGAAGTTAAGCGATGCTTGTGCCGGTCCAAGCAGTTCAGGATCAGCGGTCATTGCGTACGCTTCGCAAAGGGTGATCGAAGCGAGCCCATGAGAGTACATATTGCCGCCCGGATCCATCAAATCCAAGACTGGCATCCCGTTCTTCATTCCTGCCTTGCCATTCTGGACAAGGAACCGCAGCCCACGCAGTACGACTTCACGGTAATCGCCTTGCACATGAGTCTGGCCGGCTCCCATGAATGGCAGCAGTGCCATCGAAGTTGCTGCGTTATACGCCTTGGCAAAATTAGGTTCACCGGGGTTACCGCAAGCGCCTCGACACACTTGGCTATGAGCAAACGTCCAAGCTCCGTTGGGCATCTGATGCCGCGAGAACCATTTTAACGCCTCGGTCACCGCCGCTTCACTGGATTCGTTGCCGCCGTACTCACGCAGCAACTTTTTCTTCATGTCTTCGCTGCGACCACCCAAGGGCTGAATTGTCGCCTGGGACAGGGTTTGCAGACTTGAAGTGGCCGATGAAATCTCAGCCGCCATCTGAGACATATCGAGGGCGACTTCGGAGATTTCCATGGGAGCCATTTCAGTCGGCTCGACCATTTCCATCGGCTCATCAAAATCAGTCATCGGTTCAGAGACTTCTTCCATCTCCGCGACTTCACCTGGATCAATCTGCTCGATCGTGAATTCTTCGATCTCAGGACCTTCTTCCGTCGTAGCCGAGGCTGTCAACACATTAACGATCTTGGTGGGGTCCGCCACCGTGACCAAGCCAAGGATCAACAGAATCATCACGTGCACGAGCGTACTAACCAACCACGCCGGCATCGCCTTTAAGAAACCACCGCGCCGCACTGGCTGGTCTAGTTCCTCTTCCATCTCAGTCGAGCTCTCGGGCAGCACGGTGTTGGAACGATTTGCATCCGGCACGTTGGACATAAGCTCTCTAAAGGCAAGATCGAGGCGACGGCAAAGATCGGCGTAGGGCCTGGATAAGATGAGGTGATACGACTACACCGCAGTATAGCCTAAACGCTTCAATCCCGTGGTCGTACTCAGGCGTCTCGAATGGGCGTATCGAATGTTCGTCGCGACCGTTTTTAAACCGAATTTCCGCGATACGATCAGTCTCGCAAATCGTATCGTTTTTCTTCGACATTCACGACGGTGGCGATATAGTTTCGCAGCTTCGGCTGGACCCACTCGGTCAATTGGACTCGCTTGGAACCATCACTCGGCCCTACCCACCCGCTTTGCAAGTTAAGATCCAACTGAATCGTTTCAATGCGATTTGCCGTGGGGTCGGTCAATCGTAACTGAACGCACGAGGGGGCCTTTAGCTTGAAGAGGGGCTCGTCGACATCAGCAGTTGCCTGTTCGCCGCATGACGATTCTACGCTTGCCGTTTCGACCGTCTCCCAATCAAAACTACGCTCATCAAGCAGCGCGTGACGAAGGTGGCCCAGCCCCGGAGTCGCGGTCAGTTCCACGGTTCGAAACGTCTCGGCACCCAGCGGTAGCAACTCAATCCGCTCTGCCAATTGGAGTCCTGTGATCGTATCAACACCCCAAAATTCGGTCGTTTTCTGAAGCTTGGTCTTACGTACATAGATACTTCCGGCTGCTCCCAGCATCCCTACGGCAACAACGGCGACACCGATCCAAATGCCCCGCCTAGTAATTTTTGCACGAGGATCGTTGTACTTGTCTGCGTGCAAATCGGATGTGGTATCGCTCAAGGCATCGGTCATGGATTAAAGTTTTGTGGATGAAGGGGAGTCATCGGACGCGATCGGATATCACACATGTTAGCGATGCCGCATAGACATCCCACCCGTTCAGTCCTGCCAACCACTCAGATTTGCCAGTTCTATGCCGTCATCTCTCCAGCCTGCATCGATTACCCATGTTTCTTTGGGCGATCGAAGCTACGACATTCACGTGACCAGCGGCGCGGCCGGTGATTTCGCCGAACGAGTGACCCGCGCCGTCCCCGACCTGACTCATGCGGTAATTGTTAGCGACGAAGCAGTGCTGTCTGACTGGGCGGCTCCCCTTGCTAAGGACATAGCCGACCGAGGCATCCGCGTCAGTTCGCTCTCCATTCCATCCGGCGAATCAAGCAAATCAATCGCTCAGTTTGATCGGCTGATGCAGTGGATGCTGTCTGAAAATTGTGACCGCCGCAGTGTGTTAATCGCGGTCGGCGGAGGAGTGATTGGTGACCTAGCCGGATTCGCAGCCGCCTCGTTCACCCGTGGGATTCGGTTCGTGCAAGTTCCTACGACTTTGTTGGCGATGGTCGACAGCAGCGTGGGTGGCAAAACGGGTATCAACTTGCCCGGTGCCAAGAACATGGTGGGTGCGTTCTGGCAACCTTCGCTCGTGCTCGCCGATACCGATGTACTCGGAACACTCCCCGAGCGAAGCTTTCTGAGCGGACTTGCGGAAGTCGTGAAGTACGGTGTTATTGACGATGCTCCATTCTTTGGTTGGCTTGAGGCCAATGCAACGAAGCTTGTTGCTCGAGACCAAGATGCGCTTCGCCACGCGATCAGTGCAAGCTGTCAATCCAAGGCCAGTGTTGTTGGTGCCGACGAACGAGAGACGAGTGGTCGTCGAGCGATTTTGAACTACGGGCACACGTTTGCGCATGCCATTGAAGCGACTGCGGGCTACGGCACACTGCTGCATGGAGAAGCGGTTTCAATCGGCATGCAAATGGCGGCACGTTTGGCAATCGCTTTGAAGCTTTGTGATGCCGGCTTGCTCGATCGACAAACACGATTGCTTGAAGCATGTCAGTTGCCCGTAACGCTGGCGAGCGCAGATGTCGATGCGATGCTTCCCGTCATGATGAAAGACAAAAAAGTTGCGCACGGCAAATTGAGATTCGTTTTGCCCACCAAGATTGGCCACGTCAAATTGGTTGACGAAGTTGACGAATCTTTGGTGAGGGACGCCATTCATAACTGCGCTTAGTCGATCTTTTCATTTTCGTGCGTGTACGCGACAACTCTTTTGATTGATACACCATCATGAACTCCACGCTCCCCGCATCGTTTCCCACACCGGCTGACTTGTACAGCAATCGTCGCCAACGATTGATCGAGAAAATGGTTACTGGCGGTCTTGGGGATGCAGCTCTCGTGACGAGCGTTGCCAACGTTCGATACTTAACCGGCTTTACGGGCGACAGCAGTTACTTGCTTTTGACACCTGACCACGCGGTGATTTTGAGCGACGGCCGCTATCAAGTTCAATTGGCAAATGAGTGCCCCGGCGTTCCGGTCGCGATTCGCCCACCCAGCCAAAAGATGAACGACTTAGTGCAGGAGATTATCGGCACAACGATGCCGGAACGACTGATCTTGGAAGCAGATCAGGTGACGTTTTCTCAATTTCATTCGCTCGAAAAAACGCTCAGCTCAACCTCGCTGGTCCCGCTCGATAACTTCGTCACGCCGCTTCGTGAGATCAAAGACGCGTACGAAATTTCGATCACTCGCCGAGCTGTCGAAATCGGCGAAGCCGCGTTTTTGGAAGTCATCCCGACGCTGACGCCGCAGACGACTGAACGTGAAATCGCTTGGAAGCTCGAAGCGGCCATGCGTACGCGGGGTGCCGAGGGAGTAAGCTTCGAGATCATCGCGGCGGCCGGCGAAACCGGTGCGCTGCCCCATTATCGTCCCGCTGATCGAGAAATCGGAGACGAGGCGACGCTTCTTATCGATTGGGGGGCGAAATTCTTGGGCTACGCCAGCGATCACACTCGCACCCTGCATCGCGAGCACGCTTCGGACCGTTTTCGTGACTGCTACCGGGCCGTCTTAGAGGCTCAACTTGCTGCGATTGACGCTCTACGGCCGGGAATCAAAGGCAGCGAGGTTGATTCGGTAGCTCGAAAAATCCTCGTAAAACATGGCCTCGGCGACGCTTTTTCGCATTCGCTGGGGCATGGAATCGGGCTTCATATCCATGAAGGCCCCCGATTAGCGGCAGTGGCCGAGGATGTGTTGGCTGAGGGGATGATCGTAACGGTTGAACCCGGCGTATACTTTCAAGCCGATTTCGGAATCCGTATCGAAGATGACGTTTTGATCACCCCCAATGGCTGCGAGGTTCTGGGCAAGCTGCCAAAGGGACTCGATGATTGTCGTTTGATGCTGTAAAACGGGCGTCGACGTGGGCAAACGGTCCTGCGAAAGTACCGGCCTCGGCTGGTCGCCAGTCCGGTTCTGCCGGTGATTGTTTTCCCTCATTTCTTTTACATCTGACGACGAGTCCAGCATGAGCAAGGGCGGTAAGCCAAAGGATGTGTTCGACGTTGAACGCATTCGCGAGATCATCGAGTTAATGGAACAGCACGATCTTTCGGAAGTCGACCTGCAACAGGGCGATGAGAAGATCAAGATTGGGCGCGGCCAAACCGCCCCAGTTTACGCCCCTGCTGCGGCTCCTGTTGCTGCAGCGGCACCCTCGCCAGCAGCACCGGCTGCACCGGCCGCGGATGCTCACGCGGGCACCATCACCATCAATGCGCCGATGGTTGGCACGTTCTATTCCAAAGCCAATCCAGAATCCCCCGCCTTTGTGAAGGTCGGTGATCACGTCGGTCCGGATACGGTGGTCTGCATCGTCGAGGCGATGAAGGTCTTCAACGAAATTCCTGCTGAATGCAGTGGCAAAATCGTAGAGATCTTGGTCAATGACCAGCAGGCCGTTGATTTCGGTAAGCCAATGTTCCGCGTTCAACCGGACAAATAATTCGTGTTTGAAAAAATCTTGATCGCCAACCGTGGCGAAATTGCGCTGCGCATCATCCGCGCCGCACGCGAAATGGGAATCAAATCGGTTGCGGTCTACAGCCAGGCCGACGCCGAGTCGATGCACGTCAAACTGGCCGATGAAGCTTACTGCGTCGGTTCGGCTCGTTCGGGTGATTCCTATCTTCGCATTGACCAAATCATCGCAGCCGCTGAAGTGTCGGGCGCTGATGCGGTTCATCCCGGCTATGGGTTCCTCGCCGAGAATTCCCACTTCAACGAAGTGTGCCGCGAGAGCGGCTTTGAATTTATCGGGCCAAGCCCACAGGCGATGGAAAAACTTGGTGACAAGAATACCGCCCGTAGCATGGCGATCGCTAACAATGTTCCCGTGGTTCCCGGCAGTGACGGATTGATTGAAAGCCCCGAGGCCGCGATCAAGACCGCCAAAGAAATCGGCTACCCCGTGCTGATCAAAGCAACCGCGGGCGGCGGTGGCAAAGGGATGCGCGTTGCCGAGGACGAAAAATCGCTTGCTGTTGCGATCAACCAAGCTCGCACCGAAGCCGAAGCCGCGTTCGGTAACGGTGGTGTTTACCTTGAACGATACATTGGACGCCCGCGTCACATTGAAGTTCAGGTGATCGCTGATAACCACGGCAACGTGTGCCATTTGATGGAACGTGACTGCAGCGTTCAACGGCGTCACCAAAAACTCATCGAAGAGGCGCCGAGCCCGAACCTTCCCGAAGAACGGCGTCGTGAAATTTGCGAAGCTGCCGTGCGAATGATTCGTGGTGCGGACTACTCCAACGCAGGCACCGTCGAGTTTATCGTTGACCAGAACGACGACTTTTACTTCATCGAGGTCAACGCGCGGATCCAGGTGGAACACCCCGTTTCGGAAATGATCACCGGCATCGACTTGATCAAGGAACAAATACGAGTCGCCGCAGGCGAGCCGTTGTCGTTCACTCAAGATCAAGTGAAGTGCGAAGGCCACGCAATCGAGTGTCGCATCAACGCTGAAAATCCTGACAAGAATTTTCAACCCAGTGCGGGCAAGATCACTCAAATGTTTGCCCCCGGTGGTTTGGGCGTTCGCTTTGACTCGCATGTCTACGGCGGATACACCGTGCCACCGTACTACGATTCAATGATTGGCAAGTTGATTGTTCATTGCCGAACGCGAGACGATGCGATCGCAACAATGCGACGAGCGCTCTTTGAACTGCAAGTCGAGGGAATCCACACGACGGCGTCGTTCCACGACAAGGTGCTCCAGCATCCAGAATTTGTATCGGGCAAGCACGACACGAAGTTCGTCGAACGTGAATTCCTGAGCTAAACCAACCTACCGCCCTAACCCACTGTGCCTCTGCTTTTTTCCATCGAACCGTTCACCTTCGTTCTGGCTTTGTTGCCGTTGGTTGGGTACCTGTTCGTTTTGGGGCTGATTCGGTTTTCGCGGCGGGCTTTGGTGACGACGGGATCGCGCGACGTTGCCGCACTCGCGGTGGCCGTCTGTGGATTTGTGGCCGCCGGGCCAGCCGAATTGCTGTTTCCTACCACCGCGGCAACGGTGTTCGGGCCCATGGTTTGGCTGGCGCTGATCGCGTTCTATAGCCTGTCCGTTTCGTTGATCGCGTTAACGGTTACGCCAAAGTTAGTCGTCTACGGACGGACTCCCGAAGAAACGTTCGACGCATTGCTGCGGGCGTGTTTGAAAATTGACGCTGGATCGACAGGCGATGCGAATCGTCTGCAAGTCTTTTTGCCTTCACTTGATGTTCGCTTACGCATCGATGGCATTCGTGGTCTCGATTATTGCCGCGTGCTGACCTTCGAACCCGTCCAATCGGTAAAGTTTTGGTCCGCGATGTTGGCTAACTTGCGAGGCGAGTTGCAGACCGGCCAAGATGCTATTCCTCGTCGCGGATTAGCGATGCTGGTCACTTCGTTCGCGATCGCGGGAATCCTCGCTTGGTATGGCTTGAACAATCAAACGCTCGTTGTTGACGGATTTCGCGACTGGCTGTGGCGGTGATTACCTACCGAAATCAATTTACAGCCATGTTGGCCTAAGCCTTCAACATTCCGCGCCGTTGTTTTACCGCTCAGAATCCCACCTCCAAAATGCCACCGTCAGGCGTTCACCGCGCAGGATCCTACGACCAGGTGTATCCCACCGGGGACGTTGCCATTAATCGTTTCCCACACAGGGGTTATCGCGAGTCTATAATTGCGGTAACAAAACCACGCGGTCAACGTTTCAGATTTCTCCCGAGTAGTTGTGAAACCCAATTCAATGATGAAAAGCTCGTATGACGTTGTAGTTGTAGGTGGTGGCCCCGCCGGAGCCTCGGCCGCCGCCATTGTTGCCCAAGGTGGTCTCAGCACATTGCTGATCGAGCGCGATGCGATGCCAAGATTCCACGTTGGCGAATCGCTAATGCCGGAAACCTACTGGCCTCTGCAGCGACTTGGTCTGAACGATCGAGTTCGTACATCAGGTTGGCAGGCGAAGAAGAGCGTTCAGTTCGTTACTCATAATGGTAAGGAATCAGAACCGTTCTTCTTTAGGCAGCACGACAACCGCGAATGCAGCACCACTTGGCAGGTCGAACGAAGCGAATTCGACAAAATGATCTTCGATCGTGCTGCTGAACTGGGGGCCGACGCGTTTGACCGAACTCGTCTGTTGGATGTCCACTTCGATGATAGCGGTGCCGCCACGGGTGTCAGTGTTCGTGATGCTAATGGAGAAGTCCACGAGATTGAATCGAAAGTCGTTATCGATGGAACCGGCCAGCAATCCTTTATCGCCAACAAGCTTGGCGTGAAAGAAATCAATCCTGACCTTAAGAAAGCTGCCATCTGGACCTACTACCAAGGCGCTGTTCGCGGCGAAGGAGACAACGAAGGGGCTACGATTATTCTGCAGACCGAAGGCAAGAACTCTTGGTTCTGGTTCATCCCGCTTTCCAGAGGCATCACGAGCATCGGGTGCGTGGGTGACAATGACTACATGCTGAAGGGTCGAGGTAAGCCAGAGCAAGTCTATGCGGAAGAGTTAGCCCGTTGTCCAGGATTGCAAAGCAGACTTGCCAACGCGACCCAACTAGGTGAACTCAAGACAACCAAAGAGTTCTCGTACATGGCAAAGAAAACCGCGGGCGATGGCTGGGTTCTCGTAGGCGATGCGTTTGGATTTATCGACCCGGTTTATTCTTCTGGCGTCTACTTCGCGCTGGAAATGGGTGTGCGAGCCGGGGATGCCGTGATCGAAGGGTTCAAGAAAAATGACCTTTCGGCTGACCAACTTGGATGCTGGACTGAATCTTTCCGCGAAGGAGCGAATTGGGTACGCAAGTTGGTTCACGCGTTCTACAACAAAGAATTCAGCATTGGTCGCTTCATGAAAGAACACCCCGAGCACCGAGGCAACGTGACGGATCTGCTCATCGGACGAGTGTTCCATGAAGAGGCCGGCAAGATGTTCATGGACATGGAAGCGTCAATCGCACGCGGAAAAGCCGCGGTCTAAACCGCCACTCGCAATCCGCTTGGACATCTATTGAGCCAGTCCTGCTGGGTGCGGCACAACTCATCTCATGCCTAGGTCTTCGACCCACCCAGCGATCTAGGCATAACCAGCACACGGCGTGTAGAGAACTCTGGTTATAGAAACCGCTAGTCGTACGCGCTGAGTGAGGGCGACACAGGCCAGAGTCTCAATGGAAAGGTAGATTTCCAATTTAACCGCGAGCAAACTAAAAGCGAGCACGGCTTTCATACGCGTTGGCTACGACAGGATTGCCTTAACAACATTGCCATGCACATCGGTGAGGCGGTAATCGCGGCCACCATATCGGTAGGTCAATCGCTCATGATCAAGGCCCATCAGGTGCAGAATCGTTGCGTGAAAGTCGTGAACATGGACTTTGTCCTCCGCCACCGTTGCCCCGATCTCATCAGTCGAACCATACGTCATCCCACCTTTAACTCCTGCTCCAGCGAGCCAAGACGAGAAGCACGCACTGTGGTGTCCGCGTCCCTTCGTTCCATCGACTCCAGGCGTTCGACCGAACTCTGTTGTCCAAACGACCAGGGTATCTTCCAGCATCCCGCGAGCTTTTAAGTCCACCAACAAACCCGCGAGTGGCTGATCGATGTTCTTGGCATGATAGGCGTGTTCGGCCATATCAGCGTGCTGATCCCAATTCTTGCTGCTGCTTCCATCGACCAATTCGATGAAGCGGACACCGCGTTCGGCCAATCGACGCGCCACAAGACACTGCCAACCGAACCCTTCGTTCTGGCCTCGTTTGAGTCCATAGAGAGCAAGGGTACGATCATCTTCTTGGTTAACGTCAAAGGCCTCTGGTGCTCCGGTTTGCATGTGGAATGCTGTTTCGAAGCTTCGGACCCGAGCCGACAGATCCGAATCTGCAACGCGGGAATCGAGGTGGCGATTATTCATTACATCGGCGAGCGAAAGTTCTAATTCCTGCAGCCCCTTGGCATGACCTCTGGGTTTCAAGTTCGCGATCGGCTCGGCTCCGCCGACAACGCGAACACCTTGGTGATAGGCCGGCAAAAAATCATTGTTGAAAATTTGCGTTCCTGCGTACGGCATCTGCGGTGCCAACGCGATAAAGGAAGGCAAGTCTTGATTTTCAGTACCAAGTCCGTAGCTCACCCAGGACCCGATGCTGGGACGCGAAAAAAAGAACGATCCGGTATGCATTCCCAAGGTAGCGTTGTAGTGCTCATTGTCGTTGCCGTTCATCGAGCGAATCAAGCATACGTCGTCCATCTGGTCGCGTAGGTAAGGAAACAAGTCGCTGACCATGGTCCCGCATTGGCCGCCAGGTTTGAAATCCCACAACGGCCGCAACAATACTCGTTGCTGATTAGACAGGCCGCCTCCCGTTCCCGTTTTCTTCCCGTCCGCTTTGAACAGTTCAGGTTTGGGATCGAAGGCATCCATGTGCGAGACACCGCCGTTTGAAAACACGAAGATGACGCGTTTCGCTTTGGCCGCAAAATGAGGTTCACGCGGAGCAAGCGGATCACCGGCGTCCTTCTTCGGCCCCGAATCGGTCTGACCGGCGTGCAGCATTTCCGACAGCAACGCTGGCATCATCAAAGATCCGCCGACGAACGACCGCAACATTTCGCGGCGTGCCAACGGCGAACCGCTTTGTCTTGTGAACTTAGTCATAATTAATCCAGATAAACAAATTCGTTCAGTCGGAACAACGCTCGCACCCATGCTGACCAAGCTTCCAATTCAGCAGCGTCGATCGAAACATTCTCGGCCAACAATAATTCCTCAGCTCGTTCCATGAACGACGCCGCATCGCTTCGATCTTCAACCGTCGCTTGGCGTGAAAAATTCAACTCGATGGCTTGGTTGACACGTTGATCAAATTCGGATGACTCGCGAATCAAACGCTGCGCTACGAGGCCAGCTTGTTCGTGAACAAACGGATCGTTCAGAAAATACAAAGCCTGCAGCGGCGTGGTGGTCGATGTTCGAGCCGCCGTGCTAGCCGACGGATCCGCTCCATCAAAAATGGCCAAGAATGGATGTCGCTGAATCCGCTGAGTCATCAAGTAAACGCTTCGATGACGAGAAGGATAAACTTCCTTGAACGGATTGTGCTGCGTGAATTTCCAGTCGTTCTTTGGTGGAAACGGGTGCTCACCTGCAGGCGACGAATCTAAGTTTCCTCCCAACACCAACAACGTGTCACGGATCGCTTCGGCTTCTAGTCGTCGACGGGGATAACCCGCTAAATACTCATTCGATGGATCTTCCGAGACGGCCTTTGCGTCTCGAACGCTCGATTGCTGGTAGGTACGTGAAAGCATGATCCGCCGGTGCATTGACTTAATTGACCAACCGTCATTGCGAAATTCGGTAGCCAAGTAATCAAGCAAGTCGGGGTGCGTCGCCGGCTTTCCCTGTTTTCCAAAATCATTCGGTGTCGGAACAATCCCACGACCAAAATGATATTGCCACAATCGGTTCGCCATCACACGAGCTGGCAAAGGGTTCTCAGCCGACAAAATCCATTCCGCAAGTTCGGCTCGACCACTGGATTCGAAACCTTCGGGAAGCTCGCCGCCACCCATAACGGCCGGGAAATGCCTCGGAACAAGGTCGCCTATATTCGCTGGGTCGCCTTTGATTTGAACAGCAACGTCGGTGATCGTATGGGAATCAACCACCGCATACGCTAGTTCGGTCTGCGGTTGGGTTGCTTCATGTGACTTCAAACGAGCTTCCGAGTCGGAAAGTTTCTTCTTTAGCTCTTCCTTCTCGTCGTCTGACGCTTTCTTCAGTGATTCCTTCAGGTCCTTGACTGTTTTGTTAAGTCGGTTGCGTTGATTGGACCACTCGGCGAGTTCAGCTTCGCTTCTTTCGCGTTGCTTTTGCTTCACAAGCGGGACAAAGTCACGTTGCCTTTGGTCGAGCTCAATCCCCGGCCAAGGATACCGAGTGCTATTGAAGACGCCGTACAACCCGTAGTAGTCCTTCGTAGTGATCGGGTCAAACTTGTGGTCGTGACATCGAGCACAAGCGATCGTCATGCCAAGAAAAGCGCGTCCCACATTGTCAATCGTGTCTTCGATTGTCAAATGAGTTGGATAGTCGTCCACTCGCGAACCAAATCGACGCGATCCAGCGATGTAGCCGGTAGCAATGATTCGACGAAAGTATTGCTGCTCGGAATCACTTGAGCGCAGATCGCCTGCAAGTTGATCGCGAACAAACTCGTCATAGGGTACATCGTTATTAAAGGCATCAATCACCCAATCGCGATAGCGATGTGCTTCGGGAATTGGGAAGTCCGAGTTGTCACCCGCCGTGTCTGCGTAGCGAACGACGTCTAGCCAATGGCGCCCCCAACGTTCGCCGTACTGGGGCGATTCAAGCAGACGATCAACGAGTTTGGCGAAAGCGTAGTCAGATTCATCAGCCAAGAACGCAGCGGTTTCGTCCGGAGTTGGTGGGAGTCCGGTCAAGTCGTAGGTTGCTCTTCGGATCAACGCGCGTCTATCAGAATCCTTCGATGGAGTGAGCCCTCGTTCTTCGAGCTTTGCGAGCACGAAGCGATCGATGTCGTTGATCGGCCAAGCGGCATCTTTGATTTCCGGAAGAACAGGCGATTGAATGGGACGAAACGACCAAAACTTTTTCGCTTCGGTCAGATCAATCTTCTTGCCTTCGTGTTTCGTGACTGACGACCGGGGATCGGGCGCCCCGATCGCAACCCACTTCTCAAAATCCGCGATCTCAGCATCCGAGAGTTTTTCGTCCGGTGGCATTTGCAGATCATCATCATCGAAGCGAATAGCACGAATCAGCAAACTGTTGTCGAGATCACCCGGAACAACCGCTGCACCGCTGATTCCCACTTCGCGAATCTTCGCGCGAGAGTCGACCAACAAATCACCTTCTAGCGAATCCGCATCGGCGCTATGACAGGAGTAACACTTTTCGACAAGCACAGGTCGAATTCGCTTCTCAAAGAAAGCAAGCTCTTGTTCGCTGATAGCGGATTCGATGCCATCATGACGCCCCTTCCAAAGTTCGACGCCGGAGAAATTTGCAGCACCGCCTTGGCTTGTAATGATGATGCGGTCGTTTTTCGATCGAGTGTACCAAGGTCCTAAACGTTTCCAGTGTCCCGCTGCACCGCTGTTGTACTGAGATTCGACCAAACGGTTGTTCACGATGATTGAAAACTTCTCGGCGATGTTGTCTTCCCAGACGTAAAGAAAGACGGTGTACTCGCCTTCTGGAATCTCAGTCAGCTCCACCTGATTGCCCCCCCACCGACTACTGTGAATCATGGCTGCTCGCGCTTCATCCGTCGCCGGCACCAAAGCGATCCCGGGGCTCGCAAAGGAGTTGTCTTTGCAGACGTATTGATTGGACTGCTTGCCCTGCCAATCATGTCCGTCGATCGTAACCGGCGGACCGTTTAGATTAAGTCCACGAAAAAATTGGGGAACGGCGTCGCCCGCGTGCAAGTATGGTCCAGCGAACAGGACGCACAAACAACTTGAGATCGCTGCGATACAAAATGTTGACAACCTAAACGCAGCAGTGGGGCGTCTAGAAGCAACGCTGCGGAATGCAGCGGTGAAGCTGTGATTGAAGTTCGTCATGGTCGCGTCATTCTAACCCAGCCATCACGGATGATTGCTAGATCACAGCAAGAATTTTACGCCGATAGTTTGCCAGAACGCCAACACGACACGCTTACTCGACTCGTCTACTCGACAAATCTACTCAACGGGCAGGTAAAGAATCCCTAGTGACTCGATCAAGGAAGTTCCCGACGATTCTACGATCGTTCCGCAAAACCCTTTGAAGGTTGGCTGGGGATCGCCTTTACGATAAGGGAAATCACCATACATCACTTGAAAAGGGCTTTCGTCACTGGCGTTTCCCCATGCTGGTACCGACTTGCCGTTGTCAACGGTAAAGCCAAGTTGGTTAACAATCGTTCCCGCAGCTCCATGGATACCAGCGATCTGTTGTCGGTGCATTTGATCTAGTAGCGGCATCCAGCGTGCGTTCGGATCGCCAGCAATGACAGTCCGCCGCGACTCATCACGGTTGTCACTTCCGATGACGTCGAATCGCAAAGCCGAAACCGATGCCGGTGATGTTCGAGTGAGGCCGACTGCGATGGCGGAGAGCTTTTCTCCGTCCTTCAATAAAACGGTGAACGGCTTACCTTCCGAACCTTTGGCTCGCCCGACCATGTCAGTCATCTGCAAGTCGCGCTCGCCAGGTTGACTGGCGTGCAGTGGCGGTAGTTCGGAAGCGGCGATTTCCACTTGCGGTGGAATGAACTCACCTGAACTAGGCGACTCACTGATTAGTGGCAAGGTGTCGCCTTGTTCGGATTGCAACTGACGCATCCTCGCCATCAATTCTGCTACGCGTGATGACTGAGTTGGGTCATCGGACAGATCATTCAACTCAGCAGGATCATCCGCCAAATTGAAAAGCTGATTACGGTTGATCTTCGGGTAACGGATCAATTTCCAATTACCCATCCGAATCGCTCGTTGAGTTTGAGTGTAGCTAAGCAGCACCGCATCCCGCGGTCCCTTGGTGTCACTCGTTAACATCGGCGCAAAGCTTCGACCGTCTAGCCCCTCGGGCACGTCGACGCCGGTCAACTCGCACAATGTCGGAAACATATCCATCAAGTAGACGGGGTCTGGGGCCACGCCGTGCCGCACTCCGGGACCGGCAATGACCATGGGTGCCTTATAGCCGTCCTCGTAGACATTTTGCTTGCCCATCAAGCCGTGACTACCCATGCCGAGACCATGATCGGAAGTGAACACGATCAAGGTATCATCGAGTTGACCTCGCGATTCTAAATCAGCAAGTAACCGACCAATGTGCGAGTCGATCGTGGTGATCGTGGCATAGTAATCGTGAAGCTGATCTCGAAGCACTTGGTTCGTTCGCGGCCACACTGCTGTCCACTCATCGCGACCGATCACTGAACCATTGTCAAATGGATGGCTATCCTTCACATTCTCAGGTAGCGAAATTTCCTGCGCATCATACATGGCAAGTGCTTCGGGACTCGCTGCACGCGGATCATGAGGCGTCGCAAAGGCAAGGTACATCAGCCAAGGCGATTCTGGTTTGTTTCGCGTAGTCAGGAACGAAATGGCGTCGTCGACCACCTTGCGTCCTGCTTCCATCGACCAACGATCGGCAAAGTCGTCAAGATAATGTGTGTGGGCGAACTGTTTATGAATGAGCTGAGCGGTGTTGCCCTGTTTGCCGTGGTGATACGTTTCATACCCAGCAGCATTAAAAACCGCGGGCAACGTGTTCGCGATTGCCGGAGCGTTGTTTTCCGGCCGACTACCATCGGTTGGATTCGACCAACGAAAGTAGGTTCGTCCCGAGAGCAACATGTTTCGGCTCGGTCGGCATACCGCTCCCATGTTCGCTCCCAAACAGTAGGCCGAGGATACATGGCAACCACGCTCAGCCAACTTGTCCAAGTTTGGTGTGATGATCGAGTCATTGCCAAGCGCGGCGATCGTATCCGCTCGTTGGTCGTCGGTAAACAAGATCAGCACGTTGGGCTTACCACTAGGTTTTCGTTCCTCAGCAGCCAAGCCGCTGCCAACGATAACGAATAGGAAAGCCAGGGAAACGATAGTTCGGTGAGTTGAATTAAGCATGGGCGGGCTGTAGGTATAGGTTCGAGGAAGGCTCGATTATACACACTACGCCGACGCGAACTTGCCCTATCGAGCGCCCGCAAGCTGAGCTTCAATATGAAGCGTTTCCAAAGTTGCTGCATCTTTCAGGAGCGGGCCAACAAGCTTGTCGGGAATCCCCTTCGTGCCACTGGCGGCAAAGGCGGCCTCGATTGCTTTGGATTGGCTCGTCGGCAACGGAACATCACAACCGTTTTCCGCTTGGATGTTCCGGTGCAAAAGGTACAGCTTGGGTGAACGAATGACAGCGTCTAGCAGAGACGAGAAGCCCGCGAACTCGCTGACCGGTTCGTCTCGTAAGATTGAGTGTTGAGCTTTCACAACCTCTGGCTGAACAAAGTCCTCAGGAATCGCCAACAATCCTGCTCGGGCAAGCATTCCACCTACTGAACCGCTTCCCATCGCCACCGCGATTGGCACTGCTAACACAAGGCCAACTAAGAAGGGGCTAAACCACAACAAAAGCGTCGGTTGCAAATAGTAAAGGAACGTGGTGATGGCAGCGCCCAAGACCATCATCCCAGCGAAGTCGACAATGGCTTCGATCCATCGGACGCCACGTTCATCTCGTTGCTGAGCCGACCAACGCACGTTCGTTCCCGCCAGCGTCGAAACGACGAACTGGGTGTGGTAGATGGCCATGATTGGTGACAGCAGAATCGACGTCAACATTTCGATCATTCCACTGAACCAAAGCTTCAACGTTCCGCCAAATAGCCGACGTCGTTGGGAGTCGAGCGAGATCGTGACCAAACTCATGACCTTGGGCAACAATAACATCGTCATCGACGTTACAAACAACACCAACGCAATATGCGTGGCTCTCTCAGACAGCACGATCCCGCCTTCACCGGTTGAGGCTTCACCGGTTGAGGACCATCCTTCCCATAGCAATGCGACGATGCACAAGCCGGTCATTAGTAGCCAAAGAGGCGATGCAGCGTAGGCGAGGATCCCCGAGGTGAAATGAAAACGGCTGAGCGGATTGATAGACTCGTTCACGATCAAACGGCTGTGCTGCAGATTTCCCTGACACCAACGTTGGTCACGTTTCGCGTAGTCCGTTAGGGTCGTCGGGCACTCTTCAAAGCTTCCCCCAAGGTCCGATGCGATATCTACCTTGTAACCAGCACGAAGCATCAAGGCCGCTTCTACAAAGTCATGGCTCAGAATTTCGCCACCCAGTGGTGCACGGCCCGGAAGCTTGGGGAGCTCGCAATGATCCATAAATGGTTGCACACGGATGATCGCGTTATGCCCCCAATAGTTTCCTTCGCTACCAGCCCACTTCGCAAAGCCTCGAACAAAGAGGTTGCCGTAGGCCGATGCCGCGAACTGTTGTAATCGTGCAAACAACGAAAGTCGGCCGATGGGAACTGGCGGCACCTGCAAAATGCCAAGCTTGGGATCGCTCCTCATTCGAGTGACCATCTCGATCATCGTGTCCGCCGACATCAACGAGTCCGCATCTAAGACGATCATGAACGGGTACTGCGAACCCCATCGCTTGCAAAAGTCAGCGATGTTTCCTGACTTGCGTGCTTCGTTATTGGGTCGATGGCGATAGAAAATACGACTGCCGTTCAACGTTTGATCGTTCGGCGTTTGCTCGTTCGGCGTCTGCTCGTTCGGTGTCTGCTGTTTCGGCGTCTGCTGTTTCGGCGAACAACGGGACCACTCGATCTCTTCGGCAAGCCAGATCTCGGAGTTAGTGGTATCGCTGAGTACAAAGAAATCGAACTGATGACCCACACCCATTCGGTCCAGGCAATCCATCATCGCACGGACTCCCGCGAACACTCGCCGCGGAGATTCGTTGTACACCGGCATCAACACCGCCGTTCGCGAGCCTTCGCCGGAGTCATCACCACGGCCTTGCGTCGCATGTTCAGTTGCTTCGGTCGACTTGGCTGGTCGCTTTAGTAAGTCGACAAATCCAAGAGTGGCCAAACAAAGCGAAAACGTGATCCAACCAAACAGCAAAGCGAACAATGGAATGGCGGCTAACTCAAGGAGGTGTAGACCTCGTCCTTGGAGTGCTTCGATGAAGTACCACGTCGCTATTGCCGTTGATATCAGCGTGAGTGTCACCACAGCCAACTGCACGGTCCGTTGCCGGACCTTCGCTGGCTGAAAATTAGTTTGGAGTGAGTCGCGCGTGACAGCAGTCGTTTCAGACATAGGTGTTTCTAGCGACCCAATCGCAACCACCGGGCGGTGCGGATAGGCATTGCGGGCCCCATGGGCCGGTGCGTTTCCGACGGCACCACACGACACTCGGATCCGTTTCGCGACGATGCTTCGCCAATTGCGATCGCGATTGCGCGTCGACAAAGCTGATCGGTCGTAGCGTCTTGGCTACGTCTGTGAAAACTGTCGATAGCTAGCGCAGCGATTCGCTGGCTGGCCGACTCAGCCGATGCTGATTCGTGCCCTGCGGCGACAAGATAATTGCGAGCGGCGTCGACTAGGTTGGCTACATCAGTGACGCGTTGTGTGCCAACTTCGTGCTGACGAAACGTGTTCGTGGACATCAGAAAATCCATTCGTTGAAAAGAAGAAAAGGCTGTCGAAAAGTGTTGAAACGCTTCACGCGTCTCCGATGGATCCCAGCAAGATACAAACGGCGTGCCAATTAAATCAATCGAGTCGTGGCACATTTTGCCTCAACCTTAAAACCATTTTCGCTGGAAAACACTGCCTTTTCAGCACTTGGTTTCTAACGGCGAGCAATCAGACCTTGAAGATAAGATATTGGAAGAAATGCGGTTACAAGGTACAATGGAGTAGACTTTGCGGGCGATAGATTAGAGACATGTGGTAGCCGGGAATGGCGGCCAGTTTTTAATCCTTCGTTCCTGGGTTCTCGCCGAGCGGCGGTTCTTGCTCTGTAACGCGTCAAAGTGACTGTTCTTCGGGCACCGGACTGACACTCCGCCTACACCACCCATGTGACTCGAAATCATGGCCATCCATGTGACTCGAAGTCATCGCGTGGTTCCTACCTGCCTATCGACGGAATGACATCCGTCTTTTTCCCGCCTTTTTAATTTGGTGTTGCCATGAAGCGACGCGAATTTCTAGCTGCCGGTGCCTCTCTACCGTGCATCAGCTCCGTATTGCGCAGCCCTTCGGCTCATGCTAGTTCTTGGGGAAACACAATGACCGAAAGTGACGCCGCATTTTTGATTGATATGCAAATGCGGAATTATCGCTTCATGGTGGAGGCTGCCCATCCGGAAACCGGCTTCGTCTCGGACCGAGCGGCAAGCGATGGAAGTTGGTTTAGCGACCACGCTTCTTCGGCAGCATGTGGATTCGCTTTGACGAGTCATTGTGTTGCAACGGAAGCGGGATGGATCGCCCGGGAGCAGGGCGCCTCGCACGTTCGTCGCTTGCTTGATTCGTTGCTGAACCTGGCGGAGCACGAACGGGGCTTTCTCTACCACTTCTTTGACCGGGGTAGCGGTATGCGACGCGAACGAAGCGAAGCGTCATCGATCGACACCGCATTGTTAATTGCTGGGTCAATTTGCGCTGCCACCACGTTCGCCGACGACGATGAGATCACCGATCTTGCCAATAAGCTGTACCGGCGAGTGGAGTGGTCGTGGATGCTGGGGTCCAACAATCTGCTCCACATGGGTTGGTTGCCCGAGACTGGCATGATTCCCCATCAATGGGACTCCTACAGCGAACTAATCATCTTGGTGCTACTCGCCATTGGTGCACCCAGGCACGCAATCCCTGGTGAATGTTGGCAGGCTTGGCGACGCGAACCAGTGCTCAGTTACGAAGGCGAAGGCTTCTTGCATTACCCTCCGTTGTTTGTGCATCAATACCCGATGGCGTATTTTGATTTCCGTGCCGTGCGGTCACCAAGCGGGCGAAGTTATTGGGACAACGCGGTGCGAGCTCACAAGGCCCAGATTGCGTTCTTACGAGAACTCGGTGTTCGTTATCCAACTCAACTTTCGCACTACGGAGACGATCTTTGGGGTCTGACCAGCAGCGATAGCATCGATGGATATCGGGACTGGGGCGGACCATACCAAGCTGGCCGTTTTGAACCCGATCGTGGAATCGACGGTAGCATCGTGCCTAGCGCCGCGGCAGGCGGATTGGCGATCGTGCCCGAGCAGGCCCTGCACACGCTTCGCGAACAGCAATCGCGTTTTGGTGAACGGGTATATGGGCGATACGGCTTCATCAACGTCTACAACCCCGTCAACAACTGGGTTGGCCGCGACGTGATCGGCATCGACACGGGTATCTCGTTGATCATGGCCGAGAACTTGCGTAGTGGTGGTGTATGGAACGCGTTCATGAAACACGAAGCACCCCAGCGAGCTCTGGAATTGGCTGGTTTCACGAAGGCGTCCTGAGCGAATACATCAGGCCTGAGCCGTTTCTAAGCACGGTAGCGACGTCTTGTCGTTACCAGCGTCAAGACGCAAAGATCGCTAGCGTTAATATGTAACGATCACTGCGACGATCGGAGTTGTTGCGGTCGTTCTTGTTCCACGCATTGAATCTGTAGTGCGATGGGGGTTTTCGATGGGACGGTGGTACGTGTTGTCCCGATTCTGCTAGAGAAGTGCATCTCCAACTAGTAGATAAGTAAGAAGCAGCATGACAGAGTCGACCAAATCGTTTAGCTTTGCCAGTGGCGAAATCGACCCTCTAGGCATGATTCGTCGTCGTTGGCGACTGTTGGTATTCGGTGTATTCGTTGGGATCGCTCTATCGGCCCTGTATTACACGACGGCTACTCAGCAGTACCAATCCAGCATTGAAGTGTTGGTGGGGCAGCGGTCAAGCGAGATGACCAGCCGCGGAACTATCAATGGCAACAGCGGTAGCGGCGAATCGATTCGCGATGACCAGTTGGCAACGCACATGCGTTTATTCATCGCAAGAAAGGTGCTTACACAAGCGATCGAGCTGGGCGATCTGACTCAGTACCCATCATTCGCGGAAATCCGCCAATCCGGTGGCTCGTACGTCGATCACATTCTGGACAGCATCGAAGTCGAGCGAGGTGGTGACGGAAATGCTCAAAACGCGATGGTGCTGCGGGTAACTTACCGCGCCAACGATCCCGAAGAAGCCGCAATGGTTTTGTCGTCGATCTACAACAGCTACAAGACCTACATCGACTCGCAAGACCAAGACAAAAGCAAGCTTGCCGTGGAGTTGATCGACGCAGCACGAGAAACTCACGAAAAGGAACTTCGTGATGCAGACGAAGATTACCGAAACTATGTCGCGTCCGTCCCAGTGCTGCTTGAAGGGGACAAGGTTCGCGACATCCACAAGGAACGTTTGGCTGACATCGAAAAAGAATTGAACGACGTTCGCTCAGGTCTCGCTGAATCTAAATCTCGATTGGAAGTGATCGAATCGACGCTAGAACGAAACGGTGGAACCACCGGCGACATGGGGCACTTGGCGTTGCTAAGCCAAAAAGAGGTGGAACGTTTGAAGTTCTTCCTCGACATGGCACGAGGCGGTGCTCAATCGGAAGCATTCCAGGCTGCTCAACCTATGCGAGCGGAAGTTGCCAAAGCGCAATACAACCGCCTCCTTGATTTGATTCAAAAAGAGAAGGCACTCAGCGATACGTTTGGTCCCGAGCATCCGCTGGTTGAAGCAGCACGCGAAGAGACGATGATCACGCGACAGTTCATCGATGCCAATCGACCTGAGAACACCGCTCGAGAACAGAAAGACATGGATCCCGCCGAAATGGTGATGACCTACGTCATGTTGCTCAAGAATGACATTTCGGAATTTGAAATGCGAAAGGCAGTCTTGCTGAGTGAGTCTCAGAAAGAAATGTTGCTGGCGAAGGAAGTCGAAGCGGACTTCATGAAAGCTGGTGCACTCCGCGCGATCCGTTCACGTGCCCAATCACGCTACGATCAAGTGATTGAACGACTACAAGAACTCGAACTCTCTCGTTCTTACGCAGGCTTTAGCACCGATCTTCTTGCAAGTGCGGAAGTTCCCATGAATCCAGTTTGGCCTCGCCTCTCGATCGTTCTTGCGATTGGTTTGGTCAATGGTGCCATTCTTGGTTTGATCCTAGTGGTCGCAGCAGAGACGCTTGATTCAACCTTCAGCAGTGTGGAAGAGCTCGAAGGTACAACCGGAGCCGCCGTCATCGCTCACGTACCGCGGATGGCGTTGCGAGATCTGCGAAAGGCAGCAAACGTTAAGTCCATGCTTGATCCATCGCTGATGACTTTTCATTCGCCACGATCTCCGGAAGCAGAAATCTTTCGGGTAGGACGTACGTCAATGATGATTGCCAACCGCAAAGGCAGCGTTCAAACCATCATGGTAACGAGCCCTCAACCTGGGGACGGAAAATCAACCACAATCTCCAACATGGCCATCTCGTTTGCCCAGACCGGTAAGAAGGTGCTGCTGATTGACGCCGACATGCGTCGGCCGGTGATTGCCAAACTGTTTGGTATCGATCAAGAACCGGGTCTTTCGGACTACTTGGAACGAAGAATTCCATTCGAAGGAGCGGTAACAAGAACTGAGGTAGCGAACCTGGACATCGTTCCCAATGGAGGTCCCACCGCCGAACCGGCTGAGCTTTTGGAATCAGTCCAACTGACGCGACTGCTGCAAGAGGCCTGTGCCAAATACGACCTCGTCCTCATTGACGCACCGCCAGTACTGGCCGTCGCGGACCCTGCGATCATCGCGCCAATGGTTGATTCGGTCTTGTTAACCGTACGAGTGATCAAGAACGGACGTAGCATTGTTGAGGACGCCGTACGAGTGCTTCATGACATTCAAGTAGAACCGACGGCAGTCATCGTTAACGGCGTCGACAAGAATGCGCTACGTTCTTACCAGTACGGTGGCTACGGCCAAAACAAGTACGGATACGTTGGTCGCTACCATCATCAGTACGGATCCAAGCCAGTCACGAAAGACGACTCTAACACGACAACGCTTGAGGATACTTGGGAAAACCGCCTGAGGCACTCGGATGATTTGGGCAGCCGGCTCCATCACAATATCGATCGACTCAACGAGATCGTGAAGAATTAGTGATAGACACGAAGCTTGACGTTGTTCGCAACCAGGGAATCAAGCGAGTTTGATTTCCGATGCAATTGCGTCACTGACACGTCACCACCATCGCCTCCAAATCGTGCTTGATCTAACAGTTTGTTCGCGCAGGAACGGATTCCATGCAAAACAGAACCGCTGAACGCGTGATTCGCGTTGCTGGCCAAGCCCTAATCATCACTGGATTGATTTACGCGATCTGGAGTATCGGTGGCGTCACGACGCGGGCGAAGTACGACATGGCAGTGGGTTCGTCCATTGCGATGGGCCTCGCCACGGTCCTAGTGTTTCTTAACCGCAACCGTCGCGTCGTTCCACTACTGATCCCAAGTTTGGGTTGCCTTTTCATTGCCTATTCCGGAATGCAGGCACTCGATCAGTCATTGATTTTCGGTGACAGCAAGGGAGTCTCCCAAGCCAGCTACGCCAGTGATGTGATCGATACACTCGAAGCCGGGGTCGCGGCTAAGTCACACCAGCTCTCTTCAAGTGCCGGCACTTGGGGATCCCTTCAGCAGCCAAACTCGGGCAAAGTCCAAGTCGCTTCTTCAACCCAGAGCATCATCCCGCAAGAAACACTCGCCGCGATGGTGCCACTTTGCTCAGCCGTCGCAGTAATGTTTTGCGTCGCTGTGTTTTTTGAGACTGAACGATCTCGACAATGCTTGGCGGCTGTTGTCGTCGCCAACGCGATTGCATTAGTGTTGTGGGGTTTCGTCCAGCGGTCGGGTAACGATGCCTACATACTTCCAGGTGTTCCGCACACAGTACGGTCGATTCCCTTCGCGAGCTTCGTGTATAAAAACGCTGGTGCCGCTTGCTTGGTGCCAGCCCTGGCCATTCTTGTTGGCTATCTATTCTTTCGAGAATCACGTCGCAGCAGTCAAAACAGCCAATCGTCGCGATTGGATCGCAGCCGGGATGGTTACGGTGGCAACGACGTGTTCGAAATCTCAAATCTGATCAAGGTTTCTATCTTGATCCTGCTAGTCGCAGGTTTGGCAATCTCGCTGTGCCGAGGAGCCTGGCTCTCGTTTGCCGCTGCTTCCATCGTTGCGATTGCCTACCATCAACGAAAGCTGCCTTCCAAAGGACAACTCATCACAGCGTCGATAGGTTTGGTCGCAGTGGTCGCATTGGTTTGGGTTGGTGGTGCGAAGCGGTCGACGAGCGATCGCATGGATGACTTGGCATTTGATCCCGTGGTTCATAACTCACGTTTCGAGCGGTGGCCTGATGGCTGGCGAGCTGCGATGGAACACTTCCCGATGGGTGCCGGGTACGGAACCTACGGCTATGCAGCACTCGAAACCCAACGTGACGCTCAAGCGAGTTGGTACACACACGCGCACAACCAATATCTGGAAACCTTCGTTGAGTCTGGCTTGATCGGCACCGCAGTCCTAGTTGCGGCATTGATTAGCCTAGTGACTCTGTGCATCCGTTTGCAGAAACGAGAACACGAATCTTCGACGCGGCGATGGGGAATGATCTCATTGGTTGTCGTGATCAGTGCAGTGATACAAAGCGTTGTCGATTTCGTCATCATCATCCCAGCAAACTTTTATCTTTACGCTGCAATCGTGGGAGTGGTGCTTGCATGTGCAACGAAACCACTGGACTTGCAACAGACCAAAGAGCGGCGTGGTTTTTTCAAGACCTTCGGGCATACCATTGCGGCCAGCTTTGTATTTGTGGCCGTCATTTTGTCGGCTAGGTTCGCTAGCCAACAACAGTTCGCTGAGCTGGCACTCGACGCCACGAAAGTATCCAAAGTAAGCGGGCCGGCGTCAGAATCTGAAATCGTTCAAGCGATCGCAATCATTGATGCAGCAATAGAGCGTCAACCCGCCAAGTCTGAACTCTACCGCCGTCGCTCCCATTGGCACTTAATCGCCGCACGCTCTGCGATATGCGATTTAGCTCAACAGTCTGGAATGGACTTACCGTGGGATGCCACTCATCCTGAACGTCTATTCGTGTTATTGCAAACTCTTAGCGAGGAAGAACGCGATGGTCTGCTCGAAGAGCTATGGGTCGATGAGCGGTTCAGGCATTCGATTGTCAATACGACTCGAGACCTTATCAATGCCTTAGAGCTCTCACCTCGCATTCCCGGGTATCACATCAGTGCGGCTCATCTTGCCCCCGTGCTTGATGTCCCCACCGCCCCGATGGTTGTCGCGTTGTCGCCGCTTGCGAATAACGACTGTGACCTGCTATTTGAAGGTGGTCTCATCTCCTTTCTTTCCGATGACACGGATACCGCCGTTAGCTACTGGCAACGATCGCTAGCGTTTTACGACAAGCACGCTGACACCATTTTCCGTCATGCCCTCGATACCATTGCACCGGAAATCATTGCTGAAAAGTTAATTCCGAAAAGCCGGATGTTCACCGTGCTAAGACTACTTAACGTTGACCAGCCCGATCAGTCAGATGACCAGCCCCGTAGTGAATGGAATCAAGAATTGCCAAACGACATTGGTGATCGGTTGACCGCAGCATTGCAGCGACGAACCGACATCAGCGATTCGTCGCGTTTCGCTTGGACTGGTAGCATCTATAGCCACCTGGGGAACCGAGATTTAGCGGTTGAGGCTTGGTCTCAGGCAGTCCGCATTGATCGCCGGAACACCAGCTATCGGTACCAGTACGCCGTTGAGCTACGGAAGATTGGACAATACCAAGAAGCGATCAACCAAGCATCCCTTGGCGCAGCAATGGCCGATGATGATGCCCAATTCCAAACTCTTATACGACAATTGCGTCGAGACATTAGTCCCAAAAGCCATGTAAGGTCAGTGTCGCTCGCGACGCCGAAACGATCCTCACGCTAATCGTCGTTCCTTCTCGTTTATCCATAGTAAAGCCCATGAAGATTGCCCTCGCCCACCACTGGATCATGAGCTACCGCGGTGGCGAACGAGTCCTAGAGCAGATCGCCGAATTATGTCCGGGATCCGATGTATATGTGCTGACTCACGATCGGACGATCGATGTCCCCGGAGTCCGTGATCGTAAGATCCACACAAGTTTGCTGAAGCACATCCCAAGAATTGATCAGTTCTACAAACACCTATTGCCCATGCATCCGCACGCGATTCGGCGAATGCAAGTGCCCAGCGATGTAGATCTACTCATCTCGTCGGATGCGTCTTTGATCAAAGGCATTCCACTCGGCCCCCAAACCAAGCACGTTTGTTACTGCCATTCGCCACCGCGATATTTGTGGGAACTAGGCTCCGACTACAAGCGAGCATCACGCTTGACCAGCCTCGCGTTGGATCGCTTTTCCGATGGCTTGCGAAAGTTCGACTTTGAGTCAGCACAAAACGTAGACCACTTCATTGCGAATTCTATTTTCGTTTCCGATCGAATTCGGAACTATTACAACCGCGATTCAACCGTCGTTTATCCACCCGTTGATACGATGGCTTTCGACGCAACAAAAGCGAGAGAGGACTTCGACCTCGTGTTATCAGAGCTAGCGCCTTACAAGCGGATCGACGTTGCGGTAGAGGCATATACCAAACTGGGACGACGTTTGGTCGTTATCGGCGACGGATCGGAGCGGAAACACTTGGAATCAATCGCGGGTCCGACCATCGAGTTCAAAGGACGGCAACCTTTCGATGTGGTTCGCAAACATTTCGAAACCTGCCGAGCATTTGTTTTTCCTGGCATTGAAGATTTTGGAATCACTCCGGTGGAAGCTCAAGCTTCGGGAGCCCCGGTCGTGGCCTTTCGGGCCGGAGGAGCGCTAGAAACCGTAATCGAGAACGAAACGGGCTTGTTCTTTGAACAACAAACCGCCGACGCAATGATCGCAGCAATCGAAATGCTCGAAACGGTATCGTTTGATCCCGCGCGAACCCGTCAACAGGCAGAACGCTTCTCGTTCGATGAGTTTAGACGTCAATTCTTGCAGACACTTGCAAACTGGGGATACCAATTGCCTTCGTACCAGAATTTGTTTCCGTCAATCGGCATGGTGTCGGGCAACTTCCATAGCACTGTTCCGATATGAAAAAGGTGCTGATACTCGAAGACAGTCGCAAGGTTGGGTTTGGTGGAGGTCAAAAAGGATCACTAGAAGTGATATCGTCCTTGGTCGATCACTTCGAGGTTACGGCTACCGACTCCCTTCCCGATTCCATTTTCGCAACGCGATCACGCGAACTGTTGGGCAAACCGGTGTACCGCCTTCGATCGTTTGGATCTGATGTAGGAGGCAACAAGGGCAGTTTCCGTATTGGCTTTCTCGAACTAGTAATGTATCCGTTCTTAACAGCTTGGAACGTAATCGGGCTGTTTGGTTTGATTCGTCGTGAAGGCATGAACTCGCGTAACGCGATTCTGTATGCGCCGCTGAAAAAGACGCTAGTCCCCGCCTGGGTGTTATCCCTGGTCACCCGGATCCCGTTTGTCTACCACGCAAGAACTGTCGACGATCCGACGAGCGTGTACTTCAAGATCCTTAAGTTCATTCTTAAGCGAGCTCGTTCTATTCTTTGCGTTTCGCAAGCTGTGGCGAGTAACTTAGAAATGCCGCAGTGCCAAGTTTTGTACAATGCCGTGCAGACTCAGGAAGGCGCAACCGCCAAGCGTGTGCCCGCCTTACTGCCTTCCAGCGATAAACCAAAATTTGTTGTCGCTGCCTTCGCCAGTCTTCTTCACTGGAAAGGTCTTGAATATCTCATTCGTGCTGCGCGATTAGTACGCAACCCCGAGGACGTAGAGGTCCGAATTTATGGTAAAGGGCCACTAGAAAACGAACTCAGGGAACTCTGCTCTAGCAACTGCAAGATGCTAGGTTTTGCTGAAAACGTCAACGAAATTTTGGCAAGCGAAGTTCATGTGGTGTGTACTCCCTCAATTTTCGAGGAAGCATTCGGTCGCGTCCCGATGGAAGGGAACAGTTTTGGAATTCCTGCGATCGTCACCAACATCGGGGCTCAGGCAGAAATAACCATCGACGCAGTGACGGGATATCACGTCCCGCCCAAGGATGCTCAAGCAATCGCCGAAGCCATCGACCACATGCTTGCTAACCCAGATCACTATCACCTGTTGAGCCAACAAGCCATCGAGCATAGCAAGTCATTCGATCTCGCGGCGCACCGTCTTCGCGTCAGATCGATTTTCGAGTCCATCAACTAAGTGGTTCACGCAACCTTATACGATCGTAGCGTTTGGTTGGCGACCTGCTCCCACGTATAGTTTTCCAAGACATGTTCACGACCAGCGTTTGCCAGTTCGCTTCTCTTGGAATCGTTTCCTAGCAATTCGATGATCGCATCGGCCAAGTCGTCGGGTGCCCCTGGTGGAACCAATTTCCCCCACTGCTCACCCTTGAATAGTTGGCTCAAACCGCCGACGTCCGACGCAACAACACACTTGCCACAGCCCATCGCTTCTAGCGCCGATAAGCTAACTGCTTCCATGAATGAGGGCATGACAACAAGGTCGGCCATGTTGTAGTGTCGCGGCATGTATTGATTTTCAACTCCGTCGAGAAAGTTGATACGGTCGACGTAACTGTGTGTCGAAGCCAGTTCTTCGATTCGCCCGCGCTCTTCTGGAAACCCACCGCCGGTAATAACCGCTCGTGCGTTTGGATGTGCCGCCAAGATTTTTGGCATCGCTTGCGCTAATACAAAGACGCCATTCTTGGGAGCCAACCTACGCGGTACCAAAAGAACTTGATCCGTTTCCGCAATGCCCAATTCGGCACGCAGTCCGTCGGCGTGCTGGGGATAGAAGCGACTGGGGTCGTACCCGTTGGGAATATATGTCGTTGTGCATGCGAGCAGCTTGTCAGTTTCCTCGGCAAGTTCTTGACTAGGGGCAAGAAAATGATCTGCGTGATTGAGCGAAAAGCGGTAGTACGACCGATAAGCTCGGCTACTCTTCCGCATCAGAAAAGTAGAACTGTGGTTGGTAAAGACTTTGGGGCAGTCAAACGGCAAGTACTTAATGGCAAGACCGGCCCGTAAGTCGTGCCAGTGAATCACATCAATGGACAACCGATCATGTTCCTGCAGAATCAACCGTCGTAGCTTCATGCAGTAGGGAATGATACGAGTTTTGGGCGACAACGATTCAAAGCTGGATCGAACGACACGAATGCCTTCATAGTCTTCAATTCCCTCCGCTCGGTCCTCAACGACTTGATTGATGACCGTCACATTGATGCCTGAGCGAACGAAGCACCTGGCGATTTCATAGACATGTTGTGACATCCCTCCGATGTTCGGAAGAAAGTCTTCTGTGACAATACAGATATGCATGGAAGGATGGGGAGTCAGGGATCGGCTGGACCAGAAGGATCGGTCTGAATTCAGCTATACTCTGCGGAAAGATTCGAGCCAAAGTCAAGATCAAGACCGGCTTGAACCAGCGAGACCGAAGAAAGGATCGCCATCAAGGACATATTCTCGTTTGTCAGCATTTTTGCTATCCACTGTCTCGGAAACCGCCTGAATTGACGAGAAAGTGCGGTTTACGCCCCCAGGCCGACCAAGTCCAACCACCTTTGCTAGATTCTCAAGCCAGGAAATTTCATGACCTCTCCTTCTTTCCAGATGCGGAATGGTGTTCCGACTTCATCTGAATACCAAGAGCTGATAGGTTCGCCCGACTTTCAGCAAATGGAGAAGTTTTCAGATCAGTTTGTGTCGGCAAACGCCGAAACGCTTCGTCCGTACATGAAAAAATGGATCACGGACCCTTTGCATCAATGGAGTCGACAATGGGAATACCCGTTCGTTTACTCAAGAATCGAACCTGCCAATGGCTCGGAAAAGCTTCGCATTCTCGATGCAGGTTCTGGTGCAACCTTCTTCCCGTTCTATTTGCAGCAGCAGAACCCGTCAGCCGAAGTCGCTTGCTGTGACTATGATAAAACGCTATCGCCGCTGTACGATTCGATCAACAAAACGCAAAACGCAAACATCAAGTTTTCCGTCGCTGATTTGCGTCAGCTCCCTTTCGAAGATGAGTCCGTCGACACGGTTTACTGCGTATCGGTACTCGAACACACCGACGCCTACGAAACAATTATCAACGAGTTTCGCCGGGTCGTTCGCCCCGGTGGACGAATCGTCATTACCTTCGATATCTCGCTCGACGGAAAGCACGATATTCCTGAAGCAAAAGCCGAGCAACTGCTATCGTTGATCATTAAGGGGAATGAAGAATCCGATGCATTCCCCACGGTTCAATCGCAACTCCAGCAACCGTCGATCGTTTCCACTGATTGGTTTGCGGAATCTCAGGCGGATTTGCTGCCGTGGTCGAGACCAGGATTGCTTCAACATGCAAAGTCACTGATCAAGTCGGGACAACTTCGTAAGTGGCCCAACAGCCTGACGTTCTATTGCTTGAGCGTCGAAAAGTAGGGATCTTCCCGACCAAACTAGAAGACCACCATTCGTCATTGGCCCAGTCGCCGCACTACGCAGCCGCAATACGCTATGCCAACCGCCGTGGCGAACGCCCGGTCGACTATACGCGGTGCAAACGGATGATATATCTACTCAGTGCAGGCTGGGTAGATTGCGAGCCTATGAGGATTTCGCCTGGTGTCATAGGTGAAGCAAAGCATTTGGGATAAACAAACAAAGCGTTTCCTCACCGATCGGAAATTTGTGGGTACGAATCGAAAACTACTTCTCGGCTCAGCGATCAGTGTTTTTGTCCGACTGGTTGGTGGACTCTCTGCGTTTCTACTGAGCCTGTTTTTGGCTCGCTATTTGGGTGCCACCGAGTCTGGCGTCTTCTTCTTTGCGCTGTCGTTGGTGATGGTTTTGTCGGTCTCTGCACGGATCGGGACGGACTTGACCGTGCTGCGGTTCACGAGCATCCAATTCGGCAACGGTGATGTAGTTGGCACGCTGGACACACTTCGACGCTGCCTGATTTTGGCTGGCACCGCCTCGACATTTGTTGCAGTGGCTCTCTATTTCGTGTCGGGAACGATAGAAACCTACACCGAACTTTCGTCAAATCTGTCCGAGACTCTTCGCGCAATGAGCCCGGGGTTGATAGGGCTTTCGATGCTTTCGCTGATTGCTATGGGGCTTCAAGGCATGCGGAAGATCGTCTTCTCGGTATTCGTACTAAACATTGCACTAAACGCATTTGTGATCTTGGGCGTTGCCGTTCGGAACGCTGCCAGTCCGGTCACGGTAGGGTACATATTTAGTATCGGAACGATGCTGACAGCAGCGTTGGGCTGGTACCTTCTACCCGCTGCAACGTCACGAGTTGAACCTGAGGTTGATTCGAACGAGCGACTCGAAGCTTCGAATCTCGAAATTGGAAATCAACAGATACTTAACAGTTGCATTCCCCTCTGGGGTGTCGACGTGCTCAGCCAATTGAGTCGCTGGTCTGCACAATTGATTTCCGGTTTCTGGATCGCATCAAATGAACTATCGCAGTTAGCTACCGCTCAACGAACGGCACTGCTTATTGGCTTTATCTTGGCGGCAGTGAACACGGTCTTGGCTCCTAAGTTTGCGTCGTTTTTTCATTCCGGCCAAAGCGATCAACTAGCAAGACTCTCAAAGAAGTCATGCCAATTGCTCGCTTTGATTTCGCTACCATTGTTTCTAGCGATGATGATCTTCCCGAGCCAAATCATGGGCCTGTTTGGCTCGGACTTTCGTGGGGGAGCGGGAGCGTTACAGATCTTAGCGATTGCTCAATTTGTTAATGTCTGCACTGGTTCGGTAGGCTATCTGTTGTCGATGACCGGTCACGAACGGGACCTGCGGCGAGCAACTTTGATCGGCTCGGTCGTTGCAATCGTAGTCTCGTTGATCTTGATTCCTCGACTAGGACTGATAGGCGCAGCCATCGCCACTGCGATTGCAAGTATCCTGCAGAACCTTCTGCTGACAGTTTCCGTCAAGCAACGCCTCGGCTTTTGGCTAGTCTCACCATAGAACGAATTGATTGATGATCGAAAATAACGGCATGCAGAATACGGCAGCAGCGGAGGTACACGTCGACTGCTTTCTAATTGGCGTTCCCAAAGCGGGAACGACGTGGCTAGCCGGCGCATTGCAGCATCACCCAGAAGTATGTTTCAGCGAGCCCAAAGAAGTCGACGAACTTTCAGACCACCGTGGAACATTTAATCGCCTGCCAAGGCCCGTTGACTGGAACCGCTACCGCCAAGCATTCGGCGACCGACCAGGGCTTCGAATCGACGGCAGCATTCACGCCTTCAGCGACCCTGATGCGCCTCGCAAGTTCTCTCATTGGTACCCCAATGCAAAATTCATCCTATGCATTCGGCAACCGGTGGACCGAGCGGTAAGCCATTGGAATATGATCAGAGCTGGCACGCACCTTGAACCCAACGGTGTCGATTGGTCTGACTTCGCCATAGCCTGGCGCGACGGAAGGCTACACGGCGACAGCCTGTACGGCCGGTGCTTTTCGCGGTGGCTGCAGTTTTACGACACCAACAGGTTTCTGATTGCAAAATCCGAGAACATGAAACACTCGCCTACCGAGGTGCTTTCACAAGTTCACGAATTCCTTGGTGTATCGGACCACGATTACAGCGAAAAAGCGTTGGAGCTCAAACATCAATCGTCGGATCTGAAATCGCTTAACCCGGTCGGTAGATCAATTCGAAATGCTATTCCGCGGAATCTTCGCACAAGCTTCAAACGCGTCATGCCGTGGTTGTCCTACATGCCACATCGTTTCCCACTGTTTGCGGCTCCCGCGAACACTCTGAACTGCACCGACTACCACCACGGGATTTGCGCAACCGAGGTCCTTCCTGACATGGAGCAATTCGAATCGCTGTCGGGAATCGACATGACGCAGTGGATCGAAGAGACTCGCCAGGCGGCCGCTAGAATCAAACGTCTGCGGTCTTAGCAACCACGGTTGAGCCTGACTCGCGTGATGCGTTTTCTTGCCAATTGATGGATGCAAACCAAGCAGAGAAAAACAATAGCACGGGAAAGGTTTGATAGTACAAATTGACGTCATTGACCTGCCATTGCATCACAACGGCCAACATCATCGCAGTGAAAATGCCGCTGGCGAAGTCACCACGAAGCGCGCTGCGAACCGTAGGCCAGGCCAACACTCCATAGAGAGCAAAGAACAGTGCGCTCCCCAACAAGCCGTAGGTGGCTAAGTGGAAGACAAAAAAGTTTTCCACGGGATGCCCGAGCACAAACTCCGGCGCGCGGTAACCCATACCGAAAATCGCATACGTCGGACTGTCGAACGTTTGCTCGATCCCCGCGATCCAGTGCGCGACTCTACCTGATGACAATTGGTTCAGGTTCCCATCCATATTGGCTCGTTCGATTTCTACGTCCAAAATTGGGTACTCAGTAACCGAAAGCAACAGAACCAACATCGCCCCCAGCAGGACAAAGCCACGCATCGCAAACCTAGACTTTGCCGCCGAGTGGTTCACCCCAAGCACACTGAACGCAAAAAAGACAAGCGTATTTAGCACCGAAACCCGGACGAGAGATTCGTGGTAGATAAACGCCAAGTAAACGGGAAGCACACACCACAGTCCGATCCAAAACAGACGCTTGCGACCTGCCATGGCTAGGCCAGCCAACAGGATTTGGATACCAACAGTCGCGTTGAATGCGAATGCTCCTGTCTCACCCTGCAAGCCTCCCAAACGGTGAAACAATTCTCCACCATCGCGTTGGAAAGTCTGGTGAGCGTCGAACGCTGTGCTTCCAAAGTGGTAGAGCGTGGCGATGATAAGCGTGACAGCAACTGCTAACGTCCCGAATACGATCAAGCATCGCGTCAGCCACTTACGATCAAGCGGCATCGCCGCGACCAAAAACAATGGCACGTGAATGGAAAACAGTCGCCCAAGCTGAGGTGTATCGAGCAGATAGAGATGACGATTGTCGTCAAGCAACATCCGAAGCGACATCACGGTCACAGCAAACCCTACTGCCAACAGACTTACCAACGCGATGCGCTTGGCGTAGCCGCGGTAACGGCACATCAACAACACCACAGGGAGCGCTAGCAATGCAAGAAAGTCAGTGGACTTCGCTTGTTCGGGCGCGTACGGGACCTTGACCATGACCTGCGGTACGCAAGCCACAATCATGGCAATGATTACGGCGAATAGACGAGCGTTCAACGGAGCATCCTGCTAGAGATCACTTATCCTCAATGAAACTGCCACACCTAGTCGAAAGCTTCGCGCCAAGGCCGACCGAAACACAAAGGACCGTGAGGTCAACCAACAGCGACTTAGCCCGATACCGATTCTTAGACCAACATCTGTGACGCGTCGCCACAAGGTCCATCGGTTACGGTACGAAAAAGCTCACTGGAGGCTTTAATGAGGATTCCTATTTTTCGAGTTTGTTGAACATTCGGTAAATCGAACCACGTTGGTTCTGACGAAATTCGCTAGGAAAGATCGGCGTTACTGGGGCGGGCTCCATGTACTCAAAGTAAATACGACCGATCTTATCGAGGTACTTCGGATCAATCGCCGACACCGTATCCACTTCAAGCCCTTCGATGTCAAGCTTGAGAATGTCGACGTGAGTTTCTTTTGAAAGCACATCCGCCAAAACATCATTGATGGTTATCGTTTCCACTTCGATGTAGTTTCCGGTGCTAACGCCCAAACCTCCGTAGCGTCCGGTCGGTTCGGTGCCAAACTGTAGCCGACCTGATTCGTACGAAACCGCGTTCTCGTAAAGCGTGTACCGATCTTTGTAAGACGCTAAGTTCGATTCAAGTTTCGGAACGTTTGCGGGGTCGGGTTCGTACAGGTAACAACGAACGTGATCGTTGCGTGTCAGGAAATAAAGACCACTGATTCCGATGTTCGAACCAATGTCGACGACAACATTGATTGAAGAATCCGCATCATAATCCTTGCGACAGAAAATTTCGTTGACCGTCAGCATATCTGCAGGGCAGTGCAGCATTGGATTCACCCGCCCCTGCGGCGTCGCCAAACCTGGCTGATAGGGATACTCACCTTGCTTGGTGATGTACCGCTTAAAATTTGCCCAAAACTGATCGTAGACCCGAGACATATTCCACAACGCGAGGTAGTGCTCGTGGTGAGTCAGCGCTTTTAGGATGCGATCAGGACTTCGTGCAAACACTCGCTTCGCCAGTTATGTCGGGGGCACTATGAGATAGGTCCCGGAGCTTAGCGAAGCCAAAAATATAAATGAAGATCAATCTGGATAGTGACCAAAAGCACATCGGCCAGTCGATTCACCCGTCGATTCACCCGAGTACGCGCCTAAATTCCCATCTGCGAGAGCATGTCGGCGATGCGGCCCAGATTTTCGGTTAGGGCGGGATGGGAGGCTTTGAATTCTTCAGTTGCTTCTTGCAATCGCTCGGCAAGGGATTGCGAATTGACCTCGCTGCGATCAAGGCTCGTCTGAATCTCGGTGACGGCAGCTTCCAATCGGGCTCGTTCTTCTACGTCGAGCTCCTGTACATCTTGCAAATGCTTATGAAGCTGAGCGAGGGCGTTTTCGAGTTCTTGTCGCATGGGCGGAAAGGTTCGTTTGAGGAATCGCGAGGGGCGCACCACAGCAACCCAAAATTGGTAGCAATGATGCCTGAATCGGCACCAGCACCCTATTCATTGTATGCCAGGCTACACGATTGCAGCAGAGGTCCGATATCACAGAGAGAACCGAATCTCGCACGACTAAATCATATCGAGCGAAAAATCCGCAGCGGCCAATCGCTTGCGGCAAAATTAGGCGGCGGCAAACTGGGAAGCAGCCAAACTGGGCAGCAGCCAGTCGCCATCAAACAGTCGCCAGTGAACAGTCACCAGCAAACAGTGCCTCTTCGAGATCCCGCAAGAAAGGGAGCACCTAGCGACCAGGCAAACGAAAGTAAGCCTCGCGACCCCATTTCCGCTGCGACGCTTGGCCGGGCAAACTTAGTCTCGATTAGCCCTCCATCACCGCGTCTTTGATCGCCGCGACCATCGCGGAGCGGGACGCCACCCGACCTTCGATCCGGCTCATGTCCACCCCCAAAACGCCAGCCAGCTTGATGGCCAAGTCCACATCGCGAATGCCGTGAAAATGATTGGTCGGACGCTCCTGGAAATAGATCGTATCGCGGTCCCGATCGAAGCTTGATTCGAACGCATCGGCAAGTTCATCAATCCAAGCCTGTGGCACCCGTTGCTCTTGGCAATGATCTAGCGGCCAGATCGTTTCACCGGTGCATTGCGTCAACAGGGCGAGAGCTCGATCGCGGGCTATCAAGAGAACATTATTCCTAGCAAAGGGGAGTCACGCGAAGTGTCGCAACAGCCTACATTATTAGGCGTTGGATCCTCATTGATCAATCGACCCTCCCCACCATCCTCTTTCAACATCGCCATGCCTTCCTGCCTCGCCATTGCTGCCCACCCCGACGACATTGAATTCCTTTTTGCGGGTGCGATGCTGCACCTAGCCGATCGCGGCTGGGACCTTCACTACATGAACCTATGCGACGGATCTCGCGGCTCTACGACCATGAGCCAAGCCGAGTGCGCGGCAGTCCGATTGAAGGAAGCTCAAGCGGCCGCTGCTTTGATGGGTGCTAAGTTTTACGGACCAATTTTTTCTGACATGGAAGGTGAGTACAACACCGCAAATCTGAAGAAGGTCACGGCTGTTGTTCGAATGGCCAAGCCGTCCATCGTCTTGACTCATTCGCCGATTGACTACATGGAAGATCACGAAGTCGCCTGCCGCTTGGCCGTTAGCGCCGCGTTCTCGCATGGGATGCCCAATCTGGAAAGCGATCCACCCACGGATGTTTACATGGAACCAGTCACCGTTTACCACGCTCAACCGGTCCATAATCGAATCCCCACCGGTGAACTAGTTGTACCGCACTTCTACGTCGACACCACGTCGGTGATTGATCGAAAGATTGATACGCTGGCTTGTCACGCCAGTCAAAAACAATGGCTTGACGAAAGCCAAGGGATGGACAGTTACCTTGAAACCGGTCGCCAAGTTGGGCGCGATGTGGGCAAGATGAGCGGCAAGTTTGAGTACGCTGAGGGATGGCGACGTCGTGAGCACTGGGGCTTCTGCGGCGCGGATGACGATCCGCTTGCCAAGGCTCTCGCCGACGTCATCGACGACCAGCGCACCAAGTAGAAAACTCGTTCTGGCAAGCGACTTGTCATCGCGATGCGATTGTACTGGTTCGACTTAATTTCGGTTGGCTCGATGAATCGCAATTTCGCATCGCTATGAAACGGAAAACTCAAATCATGTTGCTTTCACCGAGCATCAATTGATGTGCCGTGCTTCGTCAACAAGACCGTGGCCAAAATACAGTGACCGGACCGGGCACCGTAAGCGCCGAAAAAACTAAGCGTTTCCCTGATGATGAACTCGGCAATGACGTGGGCAACCCGGTAAATGTTGTCTGTTTCGCGACAGTCGAGGGAAGCCGTTGTGGCCACAGGTGGTAGCAATTAGCGCCTTTGTTGATTATCTTTCCGCGGACAATTGATCAAGTTCGACCTGAACATTGAATTTTCCCAGGCGGGGGAAAGTACAGCTTGGGAGGACGTGCGTCGCTGTCGTTCCGAAGTCTTTTCTCAATATTTGAAGGTGGAAAAAATGTTGTTTTGGTCCGTTCGTCAATGCGCGAGGCCCCGATTATTTGGCTTGCTGCTTCTCGTTTCCCTTCTTAGCGTGACTCCACTTACTTCACACGCTCAGGAAGCTGAATCCGCATCCGCGGAATTGGTGACTAGTGCTCCTGATGCTGCCAAGGTCGCGACCGAAGATCCCGCCGGTTTGACCGACAGCCAAATCGCCAACGGCCCCTACGCTGCCCACAACGCGTGGATGCTTGTTTGTTGTGCATTGGTGCTGTTCATGACCGCCCCCGGATTAGCAATGTTCTACGGCGGTTTGGTTCGTCGTAAGAATGTCCTTAGCGTGATGATGCAGTGCGTGTTCTTGATGGGATTGATGACGGTCCTTTGGGGACTCTATGGCTACTCGCTCGCTTTTGGAGGCGACGGTGGCTGGATCGGCAATGCGGATCACTTGTTCATGAATGGCGTTCAACGGCAATGGAGCGACATCCTGAACGAGCCGATCACACCCATGTTTGGCGACATGACCATGCTCACCCACATGCTTTTCCAAGGCATGTTCTTCATTATCACCCCTGCTTTGATTTGCGGTGCTTTTGCTGAGCGGATGAAGTTTTCGTCCATGGTAGTATTCTCGGTATTCTGGGGCACGTTCATCTACTGTCCGCTATGCCATTGGGTTTGGGATGGTGGTCCACTGGCGTACGGTGCAGACGGCGCGTTCGCTGGCGGTGCGTTGGACTTCGCGGGCGGAACCGTGGTCCATATCAGCAGTGGTATCTCGGCGTTAGTCGCCGCCATCATGATCGGTCCCCGCATGGGCTTTATGAAGGAACCGATTCAACCGCACAACTTGACTTACACGGCGCTTGGTGCAGCGATGCTGTGGGTGGGATGGTTTGGCTTCAATGCCGGCAGTGAGTTGCTCTCCGATGGATTGACCAGCAGCGCGTTCGCTGTCACCCACTTTTCTGCTGCTGCAGGTGGCCTCGCTTGGGCGTTGACCGAGTGGGGTGCTCTTGGCAAACCAACGGTTCTGGGTGCCAGCAGTGGTGCGGTTGCTGGCTTGGTCTGCATCACACCAGCGGCCGGTTTCGTTCAACCAATGCCCGCAATCGTGATGGGATTGGCCGCAGGAATCGTCTGCTACATCGCCTGCAGTAAGCTGAAGATGATGCTTAAGTACGACGATGCGTTGGATGCATTTGGGGTCCACGGCGTGGGTGGAATCCTGGGCGCGCTATTGACCGGTGTCTTCGCCACTCGGGCGTGCTGGAACGTGGCCGACGGTAACAAGATTGGCCTGATCGAATCCGGTGGCGACTTCTCGCTAATGATCGGACAAGCAGTCGCGATACTGGTCACTTTGCTGTTCGCCGGCGTAGGCAGCTTTGTCCTGTTGAAGGTGATCGACATCCTGATGGGAATTCGGGTTGCCCCAGATCGCGAACAACGTGGCCTCGACGTCAGCGATCATGGTGAAGAAGGCTACATGATGGCGTAAACGACGCTGAAGCGATGACTACAATTCGCTACAATCCGGCACCCTGCTTTGGGGTGCCGGATTTTTTTGTGCCTCACTACGAAAAAGTAAAATTTTGCAAACGACCTCTGCCTCCAAGTCATCGTTCATTCGCTTCGCGCTTCCCCTCGTGATGCTGACGCTCGCTCTAACGACCGGAGTATCTCATGCGGACGATTCGAAGTTCGTCGTCGCTGGATATCTTCCGAGTTACCGACTCGACGATTGGCAGCCTACCAACGATCGGATCACCGACATCATCTACTTTGGACCGTCCGTTACCGAAGATGGTAGTCTTGATGTCTCGGGTTATTCCGACGCAGCACGGCAACGCTTGGCGGAAATACGCGAGAAAACCAACGCACGAATACTTGTCACCGTAGGCGGATGGGGAAAATCGAAGGGATTCGCGACGATGGCATCCAACGATGACAACCGGGCCGCTTTCGTCGAAACGTTGATGACATTTTTGCGAGATGAAGGTTTCGACGGCGTGGACTATGACTGGGAACATCCGGCCAATGCCAAGGAGCTTCACGGATACACTCAACTCGTCGTCGACACCAAGGCTGCCTTGCCCTACGGAAAGCTCGTCACGCTCGCGATGGCCCCCTGGAACCAATTGGAACCGGCACTGTTCAGCGCGATCGACCGCATTCACTTGATGTCCTATGACCACGGTTTCCCTCAAGCGACCTTGGACAAATCGGTGGCTGATGTGGACATGGTTCGCGGCATGGGCTGCCCCGCGTCCAAGATTGTGCTCGGAATTCCGTTCTATGGTCGAAACAAAGACCGGGCCGCGAAGACCTATGCTCAGCTTGCTCGAAGTCAGTCGGCGGGACCGAGCGTGAACATCATCGATGGGTTCGCAGCCAATGGGCCAGAGCTAGTCACTGCGAAAGTTCGCTTGGCAAAGACCGAAAAACTCGCTGGCGTGATGATCTGGGAAGTTGGGCAAGATACCCAAGGTGAGTCATCGCTAATGAACGCCATTTCCAAAGCGATTGCCGAGAAGTAAACGTTGCTTCAACGATACTGCTCCACCATCACTGCTTCGCAACCACTGCTTTGTGATCTGCTAGCGAAAAGCACTGGGCAGACACACACGGCGCATCGGTGAAGTCTAATGATGGCAAAGCAACGTGTGGCGACTCCATCGCGGGTTCTAGCAACCTAACGAACGCAATTTAACGAACCTTGCGACGCCCATGGGAAACTAGGTAGTCTCGCTATTCTTCGACGATGCTGTTCCTCGAGCAAGGATGCTCTCCATGGCCAACGCACTGCCTCAACCTCACACGACTGCTCCCGCGGTGCCGCAAACACTGATTGAGCGGCTATCGATGGTACGTGACATTGTGGCCCAGGAAGCTCGATCGCTGATGGAAACATCAAAGTCGCTGGGTGTCGATGCCGTCAAAGCCGCCGAAATGACGGCCCAATGTCATGGAAACGTCGTTATCACTGGCGTCGGCAAAGCCGGTTTGGTTGGCCAGAAACTAGTCGCCACTCTCGCCAGCACCGGCACTCCCGCTCATTTCCTTCACCCCACCGAAGCGATCCACGGTGATCTTGGACGCGTCGGAAAGGGCGACTTAGTTTGGGCATTGAGCAATTCAGGTCGCAGCAGCGAGGTGGTTCAGATTGCGTCGATCCTGCGTCGCCAAAGCAGCGGACTGATCGCATTTACCGCCTGCACGGACAATCCGTTGTCCGCCGCAGCAGACGTCACCGTATGTCTTGGAAAACATACCGAGGCATGCCCACACGGACTCGCCCCAACGACTAGCACGACCGTGATGATGGCGGTCGGCGATGCAGTTGCCATGTTGGTGAGTCGCTTACGTTCGTTCACCGCCCAGGACTTCGCGAAGTTCCATCCGGGAGGCGCTCTCGGACAAAAAATGGCACAAGTCGATCAAATCATGCGTCCGCTCGCACAATGCCGCGTTGCATCCCAAACCATTACCATTCGTGACGCAATGGTCTCAGCGTCGCAAGCTGGTCGACGCAGCGGAGCTGTGATGCTTGTCAACGATGACCTTCGGTTATCGGGAATCTTCACCGACAGCGACTTGGCTCGTCTACTTGAAGCGCGTGATGAAGCAGCCCTTGATGAGCCTATCGCAAATCGAATGACAACGTCCCCCACCACGGTCGCTAAAGGCATGTTATTGCAAGACGCAGTGGCCGTGATGTCGCAAAAACGAATTAGTGAGCTGCCAGTAGTGGACGCCCAAGGCAAACCCGTGGGACTGATCGACATCACCGACATCGTAACGTTGTCCGACAAATCCAATGGCACTCCGACAATTCCCATGACCAGCTCACCTGACGCTGTTTGATACCCACCAAGATTTATGTTGGCCACTTTACCCATGTGCCCTTTTCGGAAATAAATCGTGAAAGACGCTGATCTCGCTGAACCGATACGTTGCATCTTGTCCGATGTAGACGGAGTGATGACCGATGGGCGTATCATCTACGATTCCAGCGGTGTGGAAACCAAGCAATTCAATGTACGAGATGGCTTGGGTATCAAGCTGTGGATGAAAAGCGGATTCCGTTTTGGAATCTTGACCGCTCGAAACAGCCCAGTCGTACAACGGCGGGGCGAAGAACTTGGCATCGATTCAATCCAGCAGGGCTTCGAGCAAAAGTTGCCTGCCGCGATGGAAACTTGGCAATCTTGGGGAATCGCTCCCGCGGAAGTGTGCTACATCGGCGACGACCTTCCTGACTTGCCCGTCATGCGCCAAGTTGGACTCGCGGTGGCTCCCGTGGACGCATCCCTCGACGTACGAAACCAAGCTCAATGGGTGCTGCGTTCCAAGGGTGGCGAAGGGGCTGTACGAGAATTGGTCGATCGACTTCTGCGAGCCAAGAACCGATGGGAGGAGCATGTCCGCGTGAGCTAGTCGCTCGATCCAAAGCGACGATCAAACGCAGATGCAATCTCGATGGCTCGAATCATCAACTACTTCACCGCATTGATGTTCCTTTTGGGAACCGCGATTATCTACCAGAACACGTTTGTGCCATGGTTAGAACCCGTCGCTGCGCAGCCGGTCCCGGCCAGACCCGCCCAAGAACTTCGCGGTAACGATTCGCTGCGTGATTTATTTGCCGAAGACAGTTGGCAACGAGGATCTTGTAAGTGCCTGCAAACTTCCGAAGGCATGTTGCTGTTTGAAAAGTGGGAACAATCCGGCGGCGATCAATGGAAGTTATGGCCCGTCACCGTTGTTTTGGGACGTGGAATTAGCGCTAAGAAAGACGATCAACCGATCATCTTAGAAGCTGCTCAAGGTGCCGAAATCAAATTTACTTCATCGCTTGATGTGATGAGCGGCGGGGCACCACCGATCGACCGAGGTCGCATGATTGGTCCGGTTCATATCTATCGAGCGGACCCGCATAAACAAAATGCCGAAAGCGATCGTTCCATCGATCTGAGAACATCAAACGTCGGCATTGACCGAAAGAAGCTTTGGACCACCGATGCCATTGAGATGCAGTTCGGGCGAGCTCGAATGATTGGTCGTGACCTTACGATTCACTTGGCGGGTAACCCGATCTCTAACAGTTCCGGAAGTCCAGCTTCGATCCTTGATCGAATGGAATTGATTTATCTCGATGAATTGGTCATGCCGTTGGAAAAGAGCGACGCCACGGTGGAGATACAATGCAGCGGCCGGGTGGAGTACGACTTCGCAATTGACCATCTGATGATGCGTGATGAGGTGTCGTTGATTCACCGCTCGGCAACCGGCCAAGTGGACGACTTCCGATGTGATTCGATCGAATTGGGCCTCAACAATCCAACCGATTCAACCATCCTAAGGACCGGTCCGCTCGATTGGGTAAACCGCATTGTTGCGAAGGGCAATCCCGCCGCGGCAAACCTACCTAGCTTTGACGCCAGCATTACCGGTGACCAGATCGACGTCGATGTTTCGAGGGGACGAATTGAAGCCATCGGAAAACAAGGCATTCGCATTCGTCGCGGTGGCATTTCTGCGAGTCTTGCTAACTTGGTCTATCAATTCGATCCACGTGACCCGAAACGGATCGGAAACATTTTGGTCGACGGGCCTGGCATCGTTTCCATCGACGATCCTGAAGTTGCAGTCCGAAAAGCCCAATGGGCGGGCGCACTGGAAGTGAAACCAGAAAAGCTAAACGCCGACGACGCTACGAATGCGAATGTCAGCGTTTACGTTGAAGATGATGTTCAAGCTTGGCTTGTCGATGGCGGCGAATTTAGCGCCGACAACGTCGAGGGCATTCTTAAGTCAGTCGACTCGAAGGTTCCCGGTGAACGCCCATCACTGGCCCCTGAACAGTTCGACATCAAGGGCAACGTCCGTATCAACACCACCGCAATCGCCGCCGACACACAACGATTGCGGTTGTTTTTCGTCGACGACGAACGAGCGCCCGTGCCGCGCAAAGCCGCTCCGCCCGCCTCACCACTTCGGCAATGGGTGTCGCAGCCAACAACCAATAACCTCGTTGACCAACCGAGCAGTGCCGTCGCACCGGTTGCCCGCAGTCGTCCTGAGGTAAGCGGTGACATCATCATTGCACAGCTTCGTCGCACGACGACCGGCCTTAGCGCAAAGCAACTGAAGGTGGAAGGCAACGTACGAGTTTCGCACAAGATCGAAGCCAACGGACAAAATTTGGATACGGTGCTAACCGGTGAGTTGCTGCAGTTGCTTAATCACGGTGGTGAAGACGTGTTGCAACTGGGAAGTGGAATCGAGAGTCCAGCGCGGTTCGAAATTGGCGACGGTTTCTTTGTTGGACCCGAGATACAAATCCGACCTCGCGAGAACATCATTTGGATCAAGGACGCCGGAGAGTTCCAGTTACCTTCCAACGCTCTGCCCACCGGATTGGCTGGTCAAAACGGAAGCTCAAAAATTCAGTGGATCAAGCCTCCGTATTGTCGCTGGCAGGGCGAGATGCTGTTCGACGGTCGAAAGATTCAATTGACCGACGGAGTCGATATTTCCGCTGCGATTTTGAACGGGACTGAGCCATGGGAATTCAAGATGAGTGGCGAACGCCTGGAGGTCGACCTTTGGGACGACGTGAATCTGCAAGACATGGCTGCCGTTCGACAGGCTCGCGTGCAAGCGATCACGCTCCTAAAGTCAAATGAACACCCGGTGTTTGTCGAAGCGTTTCAACGGGCCGCGGACGGAGTGCTTGAAGCGAAGCATTTGCTTTATGCTCATTCGATCACCATGTCGCCTGGGATGACGGCACCCCAATTTGCGTTGCTGTCGCCCGAACAACGCGCCAATGCATCGGTGGGCAGTGGAAAGATTGTCGGTGAAGGGCCTGGGTGGTATCGCGCCTGGGTCCCCAGCCCGAGCGAAGGACCAATGCAACACGACCAAACGGCAACGATGGTCGATGACGCCGAACGACCACTCACCGGAATTCATTTGACGTACAACGACCAGATGACCGCTGACCTGACAACTCGGGCACTCACCTTTGAACGTGGCGTAAGAGTGGGATCGCGATCCGTCACTCATTGGGAAGATACGTTCAACGCAGCCGAGATGACGGCGTTGGGGGTGGGTGAGTCAACGCTTGATTGCGACCAACTTCGCGTGGCGATGGAGCCACCTTTGCCCGGACGACCGGCGATAGGCGTAGCCACCATCCCTTGGGAAATGCAGGCGATTAGCGGCGTCGTGTTCCGCACTCGAAGTGACAAGGGCTTGCTCGAGGGCACCGCCAGCCGAGCGGCCTATGCCGCTTCGAAAGACATGTTCACTGCCCAAGGAGCACCCTCGCGACCGGCGATTATCCGACGCAGCCTGCCCGATGGGACTCCACAGCTCGAAACCGCTGTCCGGTCCATGGTGATCCGACCTCGAACCATGACCATCGACAGCATGGAATTTGAACGAGGCTCCGTGGCCACCCCTACCCAGGGAATTTCCGCGAGCGGTGCTGCGAATCGCCGCTAGCACCCACCCTCGGGGTGAGCCAGTGGTCGATCTTGGCGATGGCACTCGCTATTATTCATGAAACCTTCACTGAAAACGAGGGCTCCCTGTGGGTGCGGAAATCTACTGAAACCATTAGAAACTGTGCGCACGGATACTTCGCTCACAATGGTCCCTTGAATTGATTCATGACTAAAACCAAAGTTCTGGTCGTTGAGGATTATCGTCCACTCGCCGAAACCCTTGAATACCAACTTCAACGGGCTGGCTATGATGTTCACCTTGCGGCCGACGGTCGCGAGGCCATTCACCAAGCCCGGCTCATTCTGCCAGACGTCGTGTTTCTCGATGTTGACCTGCCCGTCATCAATGGCGTTGATGTCTGTAAGCAGTTACGGTCGGATCCCTCCACCAAGGAAATGCTGATCTTGATGCTTAGCGCCCTCGGTGAAGAATCCGATCAAGTGGTCGGGTTCGCCGTAGGCGCCGATGACTATGTCGTCAAACCCGTGGAAAGCTACAAGGTGTTGCTTCAACGATTGAAGGCACTGCTACGTCGACGCGAGCCATCCATTGACGACGTGGATCAGTACACCCGCTACGGTGTAACGGTCGATCGCCGCCGTTTTGTCGCTACTCTGAACGGCGAACAACTCAAGCTAACCAAGAGTGAATTCCAACTTCTCGAAGCACTCATACGCCAACCTGGTCGTGCATTTGATCGCAACGAACTTGTCGGGGCCGCGCTCGGTGAAGACACACTTGTACTTGAACGAACGATTGATGTTCACATTCGCGCATTGCGAAAGAAGATGGGCGAGGCTGCTGATCTGATCGAAACCGTCCGTGGGATCGGCTATCGATTTCGCGAGTAAACAGCCCCAAGCATTCAATCGCTTTGGACAACGTCTCGGGCAACCTCTCAGACACCCAATCAGACACCTAGTCAGCGGTGCATCAAGTGTCGGTTGAAAAACTGAAGTGTCTGCTCGTTGGTGTGATCTTTCTCCACGCCACCCCAACCGTGGCCCTCGCCGATCAGCAATTCAACCCGGCCGTCAACGTTATGCTTTGACATCCTCTCCGCCATCAACACTGCTTGATTCACAGGTATCAGTGGGTCGTTGGTGCCTTGAAACAACAAGATGGGCGCGTCAGTAGAATCGACAAACGTGATCGGCGATGCCTGGCGATAACTTTCCGGCTTTTCTGCTAGGGATCCGCCAATAAAGTCGGCCAGCAACGGAACGCTAATGTCGGGAATGTTCGGTTGAGTAAAGTCAGTTGGGCCGAAGTATGAAACGACCGCTTGGACTTTGCTGGTTGGCTGATGGTCATCCTCCATCACACCGAGCAACATTGCTAAATGGGCACCGGCGGAAAATCCCATTGCTCCCAATCGACTTGCATCGATCCTGTAATCGTTCGCATGCTCTCGCAGAAACCTAACGGCGTTGCGGACATCATCGACCTGGGCCGGAAATCGATGCTCGGGACAAAACCGGTACGAAATCGTCGCCGCCACGTATCCGTGTTCCGCCAACCCACGAATATCATTCAGGTGCGAACGACGGTCTCCCTGACGCCACGCTCCACCATGAATCACAACGACGCACGGAAGCGGTTTGTCGGTATCGCTAGGCTTCGCCAAATCAAGCTTCAGTTCCACGTCGCCTGCCGTGGAATAGACGACGCCCTCTACCAATTCCACGGCCGCGGACGCTGACAACTTCACCGGCGCGGCTGCTGGATTTTCCGCGTTGACGTAGAGCGCTAATGAAGCCAGCACGGCGAACGTTGCGAATCTAAAAATCATCGAACTTCCTCGTATTAACGATTGCCCAAAGAGCAGACTTACCTCACCGCCGACCGGATTCTCACAGCAATCCCGTATCAAAGTCGGTTTCTACTCAACGGGGAAACCACGTTTTCGCAGCAGTGCTTTCGTGTCGACCGGGCGACCGCGAAACTTCTTGAATCCTTCGGCTGGATCAATCGTATCACCGACACTCATCACGTTATCGTGCAAGCTCTTGGCGACGTCGGGGTCGTAGAAACTACCGGCTTCCTCAAAACGCTCGGCCGCATCGGCGGTCAAAGCATCCGACCATAGGTAGCTGTAGTAACCGGCTGAGTACGAGTCGCTCGAAAAGATATGAGCGAACTGAGGCGTACGGTGACGCATGGGAATCTCGCGAGGCATTTCAAGTTCCGCCAACGTCGCTTTCTCAAACGCGTCCGGGTCAATTTGAACATCGCCAGCCAGATGCAACTTCATGTCCATCAAGGCACTAGCAAGGTACTCGGTTGTCGAGAAACCCTGGTTAAAGGTTGCCGCCTTGTTGATCTTATCAATCAATGCTTGAGGCATCGGTTCGCCTGTTTCGTAGTGGACGCAAAACTTCGACATTACTTCGGGCGTTTCGAGCCAATGTTCATTCAATTGCGAAGGAAACTCAACATAGTCGCGAGCCACGTTCGTCCCGGCTTGAGATCGATACTTGACCTTCGAATTGAGGCTATGCAATGCGTGTCCAAATTCATGGAACAACGTCACCGCATCGTCCCATGAAATCAATGTCGCTTCCCCTTCGCTGGCCTTCACGAAGTTTGAGTTGTTTGAAACGATCGGACGGATGGACTCATCCAAATTGGATTGTTCGCGATAGTCCGTCATCCAGGCGCCGCTGCGTTTGCCTTCACGCGCGTAGGGATCGAGGTACCACAAACCGACGAACTTGTCATCGGCATCGGTGACTTCCCAAATCGTGACATCCGGGTGAAAGACGGGCAATCCGCTGATCTGCTTGAACTGCATGCCGTAAAGCTTCCCCGCAGCCCACATCATGCCTTCGATAAGCTTGTCCATCTGCATGTACGGTTTCACGTCACCAAGATCCAGATCGTACTTTTCCTTTCGGACCAGTTCCGCGTAGTAGCGATAGTCCCATGGCTCGATCGTGATTCCGTTACCCTCGGCATCAGCAATCGCTTGCATGTCCGCAACCTCTTCACGAACACGCGCGAGGGCTTTCGGCCAAACCTTTAGCATCAAGTCCATTGCCGTTGCTGGATCTTTTGCCATGGTGGGCTCCATACGCCAATGAGCGTGGGTAGCGTAGCCGAGCAGTTTGGCGCGAGCGGCGCGAAGCTGCAAGATTTCGGCTATCAACGCGTTGTTGTCGTACTGGTCACCGTTGTCACCACGGTTGTAGTAATTGCGCCAAACCTTTTCACGCAGCCCACGATCTTTGGCATACGTCAAAAACGGGTCCATCGAAGATCGCGTGTTCGTAATCGCATACTTCCCACCCTCTTCGTCTCTCTCGATCGCCGCGTTCCGCATTGCTGACACGATGCTTTCGGGCAAACCAGCCAACTGTTCTTCATCGTTGACCCAAGTCACATATCCTTTTTCGTCTTCGAGAACATTCTGGCTGAACTGTGTGAACAGTCTCGCTAGTCGCGTATTCATTTGTGATAGCTTTGCTTTCTCGCTAACCGTCAATCGTGCGCCTTTGCGAACGAAGGTGTCGTACAGGTCCTTCGTCAAACGAGTTTGCGCAAGGTCCAAGGACCCATCGGACATCGCATCACTCTTCGCAATCGCTTGTATTCGTTCAAAGAGCGGTAAGTTTTGGTAAACGCGATCTTCGTGTTCCGAGAGTTTAGGCACCACTGCCTTTTCGATATCGGGTACCGAACCCACGTTTAGATTGGACGCATACACGAAGAAAACTGCTTCTAAACGTCTCAGCATTTCGCCGGTCCGTTCCAACGCCTCGATCGTATTTTCGAAGGTAGGACGTTCGGACTGAGTCGCGATCGCGTCGATCTCTTCTTCCGCCTCTGCGATTGCATAGTCGAAAGCAGGAACAAATTCTTCTAGACGAACTTGATTCCATGGTGGGACTCCTCCGTGGGGGCCGGTCCATGGCTGAAGCAGAGGTGATTGAGCAATCATGTCGGTGGATTTTTCTGGAGTAGAGTTCGTATCGGTTTCAATCGCCATACAGACGGACAGCAGGCTGCCAAACAGAATCGCCGCGACGGACGATAATCTTAAAGTGTTCACTTCGCGTATTCCTTGGGCTGATCGCAGAGTCGGACAGCCCAAGTTTATCGCCCCGGCAAAGCTCGTAACACGGGCAGCACCTCAGAAATGTGCTGGCCTAAGATCGGCCGAGCATTTTGGCCGCAAAGTAAGCAAGAAGGACTCCACGTGCAGTCCAAAGCATCGTTCGAATCCAATTGGTCGCTACCAACCCTCGGTACGCGGATTGATCAAACCCAAGCGACAACTTTCCGTGATAGGGAACTTGCAGAAACGCCGTTGAAAGCCAAATCAAGCCTACCGCGACTAGTCCCAAAATGGCTGCGGTCCGAGAAAATCCTGGGGGTGCTGCGACAACCAACGCGCAAGCAGTGCCTAACTCAACGAGCATCGGTAATGCCACAATGGGTGTGATCAAACGGCTATGATCTCTTTCATAATCAGCGAACCCTTCGGTACCAACTCGATCAAACAAGTTGTAGTGCACGATTTGAACCATCCAAATCAAACCGACCATGTACCAGGTGGACAATAGGTTTAACAAAAAGACCACGTGGCTGTTCATTTGTTGCGTTCCAACGATGGCAAACGAACACGTCCCAATCCATATTTCAAATAATCTGCTAAATCGGTAAAGCGGAATTGGTAGCCCGTTTCGGTCAAGACTTCTGGAATCACACGCGTACTCGCAAGCAACAAAGCGTCTGCCATTTCGCCTAGCGCCAACCGCAATCCAAATGCCGGTGCAGGGATAAGAGCAGGTCGATTGAGCACTTTGCCGAGCGTTTGGGCAAAGTCGCGATTGCGAATCGGATTTGGCGACACAAAGTTAACGGGTCCATTGACTTGATCGTTTGCCAACACGTGATGAATCCCGCCAAGCACGTCGTCGATCGCAATCCAACTCCACCACTGCTGGCCGTTTCCCAAAGCTCCACCGCAAAACTTCGCGGGCAACAATGTCTTTTGCAACGCTCCGCCTTGCGGCGAAAGAATGATGCCAAAACGTGTGTTCACGACTCGTATTCCAGCGTCGATCGCTGGCTGGCAGGCAGCTTCCCATTCCGCGGCAACGTCGGCAAGAAAATCATCACCCGTCGAAGAACTCTCAAGAAGCGTCTCGTCGCCGCGATCACCATAAATCCCGGTTGCGGAAGCACAAACTAGAACCTTCGGCTTCTTGTGCAGCGAAGCCAGACCCTCGCATAGCTGGCGAGTCTTGATGACTCGGCTATCTCGGATTTCTCGCTTGACCTCATCACTCCACCGTCCCGAGGCGATCGACTTACCGGCAAGGTGCACCACGGCATCGCATTGAGAAAGCTGTTGCAATTCATTCGAGTCCGACCAAACCGCTAAGTGATCGGGTCGAGGATCTGGACTGCGTACGAGATTCACAACTTCGTGACCGAGCAGAGTAAGCATCGACGACAAATTGCTACCGACCAATCCCGAGCTGCCCGAGATCGCAATTCGCATCGGGTCCATCGGAGTTTGACTAGCCATCGCGAGATCGTCCTTGGTAATGCGATGACGGTAAGCGAACATCGCCTCGATGGTATGACATGCCTTCCCCGAACCGAACAGGTTGCCCAACGCCCCCATCGGTAGCTCATAGGTAATTTCATCACGAAGTCGACATGATTGAGCCTCGTCGGCTACCTCGTGAAATTCGTGCCTGTGGTCCCAACGTTTGAATGGACCGGATAGTTGAGTGTCAGCAAAAAGACGCGGTGGATCGTACTGAACATGCTCGGCAACCCAACGAAGTGACACTCCCGCGACCTTCGTTTTCAACACCACTTGGCTGCCCACGTGAAGGCTTTGGTCGGAATGTTCGATCTTGACCGATTCCCAAGGTGGGACCAATCGCTGCAGTGCTCCCGGACGTTCGTGGTACGCGAAGGCCTGTTCCGGCGAAGCGGACAGTTTAGTCTCGGCGATGTACTGCTGAATTGAACTCATGACTCTTCCATGGTCGGCACATGTCAAGGGAACCCAAATCGGTTGGAAAGCAGCCTACCCCACCGGCCTGAAAGATGCAGCTACACTGATCGTTGACGCTCAGCATCCTCTTCAGGCGGAATCCATTCGTGGCACGATACTTTTTGCTTTTCTTTCTAGTGTTCGGTCCAGCTCATTCTATTAAATCACTCCTTTCAGCCAGCGAATTCGAGCATGCGACGTTCCAACGAACGGAAGGCGAAACCATGCAATATCTGCTGGCTCTGCCGGAGGCCTACGCAAGTAACACAAGCGAACGATTTCCGCTGCTTTTGTTTTTGCACGGCGGGGGCGAAAGTGGCTCGGACATTGAAAAGGTAAAAACCCACGGTCCGCCAAAGCAGATCGCGGCCGGAATGTCGCTTCCCTTTGTTTTGTTGGCTCCGCAAAACCCCCACGAATCGCAATTTTGGGACGATCAAACGCTGGCCGACCTGCTCGACTCGATTGAATCGGACTATCGCATCGATCCCGATCGAATCTACTTGAGCGGGATGAGTCGCGGAGGTTTTGGAGCGTGGCGTTTGGCAATCCAGAAACCGAACCGTTTCGCTGCCCTTGTGCCTATTTGTGGTGGCGGAGACGCACCCTACGCCAAAAAGATTAATCATCTTCCGACCTGGGTTTTTCATGGTGCCAAAGACCCTGTTATTCCCATTTCGGAATCTCAGCAGATGGTCGATGCGTTGGAAGCGGCTGGCGGGAACGTCATGTTCACGATCTATCCCGAAGCGGATCACGATTCTTGGACCGAAACCTATGACAATCCTCGGGTTTATCAATGGATGCTAGAACAAACTAGAAAAGTTGCTGCGCCGTGAAGTATGTGCAACTCGCTACAATGAAGTGACACCGCAATTCCAGCCCCCTCCACCAATCCCGCCTCGTTATGTCTATCGATTCGCTCGGCTCCCTATCCGTTGAAGATGAAGCGAGGATTGTTCAGCAAATCGCCGACGCTCGCTCTTCGATCACGCGTGAACTATCCAAGACCATTATTGGACAAGACGAAGTCATCGAGCAATTGTTACTCTGCTTATTCGCTGGCGGACACTGTCTAATTACAGGCGCTCCTGGCTTGGCGAAGACATTGCTGGTTCGAAGCGTCTCGGAAGTCTTTCACCTTAACTTCCAACGAATTCAGTTCACGCCGGACCTGATGCCCGCCGACATCACAGGCACTGAAATATTGGAGCAAGATTCCGGCGGACATCGCTCGTTGAAATTCGTGCCCGGCCCAATCTTTGCCAACGTTATTTTGGCCGATGAGATCAACCGCACCCCACCGAAAACTCAAGCTGCGTTGCTAGAAGCGATGCAGGAACACCAAGTGACCGCAGCCGGCAAGCGGTATCCGTTGCAAGAACCGTTTTTCGTTCTGGCCACTCAAAACCCTATCGAGATGGAAGGCACTTATCCGCTGCCGGAAGCCCAGCTTGATCGCTTTATGTTCAACGTCTTGATCGACTACCTGCCGCCTGAAGATGAGTTGTCAGTGGTGCTGCAGACTACGTCTCGGTCCCCTGAGAAAATTGTGCCGCTGTTTTCGGGCGAAGACGTCCAGAATTTTCACCAAGCGGTGCGTCGAGTTCCCATCGCTCGTGAGGTAGCCGAACATGCTGTAAAGCTCGCCAGTGCAACGCGCCCCGGACGCGAAGGGAGTGCCGATTGGATTAACCACTGGGTTTCTTGGGGCGCAGGTCTTCGGGCCGCTCAAACGCTGGTGTTGGGCGGTAAGGCACGAGCACTTTTGCGCGGCCAGTCTCACGTTACCTTTGACGACATTCGCACGCTCGCTCACCCCACTCTGCGACACCGGGTGCTGCTGAGCTACAAAGCGGAAGCCGAAGGCGTCACGATTGAAGATGTGATCGATCGACTACTGAAATCAATTCCTGCGGCCTGATCATGAGCGATGCATCGCCACCCCAAGCATCGATTGACCCGCACGCGTTGATGCGAATTGAACATCTTCATTTGCGTGCCAGGACAATCGTCGAAGGTTTCTTTGGTGGATTGCACCGCAGTCCGTTTCATGGTCAATCAGTCGAATTCAGTGAATACCGACCGTACTCGGTTGGTGACGACTTACGGTCGCTCGATTGGAAGTTGTTAGCCCGCAGCGATCGTCTATACGTCAAGAAGTTTGAAGACGAAACCACCCGCCGTTGCTACTTGGTTCTCGATCAAAGTAAATCCATGGGCTACGGATCGCTCGAATACTCGAAACTTGAGTACGCGCGAACTCTATCTGCGACCCTGGCCTACTTCCTAACTCGAACTCGCGACAACGTGGGATTGCTAACGTTCGACGATATGGCTCGCGATTTCGTGCCCGCGATCCAACGTCCTGGTCACCTGCGGCGATTGCTGGTGGCCCTATCACGGCAACCAAGTGGCGAGGGAACCGATCTCGACACACCTTTGTCACAAATCGCAGCCATTGTGCCCCGACGTGGATTGGTGGTGCTAATCTCCGATTTGCTCACTCCCGTCGGAACGCTAAAGAGTCATTTAGCATCACTGCGCAGTCGTGGCCACGAGGTGCTCATGATTCGTGTCCTCGATCCAAGTGAAAAAGAGCTTTCACTTCCCAAAGCAACCATGGTCACGGACGTTGAATCGGGTCGCCAGATTTACTTGGACCCTGAACAGGCGAGAGAGAAATACCGTGCCAAATTTCTCGCTCATCAACTCAAACTGCAACGAACTTGTGATGCAGTAGGCGTCGCGTTGCATACCGTCTCGACCGACCAGCCACTTACGGATGTCTTGTTTGAATTTGTTCGTGTATCCAATGCGCGGCAAACAAGCATCGCGAGAGGCGGCATGCTCGCGTCGCAGGTCGCAAAAGAAGTGCCAGATTCTCAAACCGTCACGGGGAACCGTTCATGAGCTTCCTCGCACCGCTCTACTTACTTGGTGGTTTGGCGATCGCATTGCCGATCTTGTTTCACCTCATCCGACGAACTCCTAAGAGTGATTTGACTTTTAGCTCGTTGATGTTTCTCGAAGAGACTCCGCCTAAGCTGACTCGTCGAAGCCGGCTTGATCACTTACCACTTCTCTTGCTTCGAATTCTTGCTCTCGCATTGCTCGCGATTGCCTTCGCGAGACCTTTGCTACGATCCGCTACTACTGTTCCCTTGGCCGGCGCCAGGGAACGAGTGGTTATCGTGATCGACACCAGCGCAAGCATGAAACGAAACAACCTTTGGTCACAAGCCACCGAGAAACTACGGTCGATTTTGAAGAAGGTCGATCCTCAAGACGAACTCGCCCTCATCGCATTTGATTCGCTAGCTCGACCGATCATCGGATTTGAAAGTGAGATGTCCACTACCGAGAAATGTGAATACGCGAATCTCATCATCGACGACAAAACCCTCAGCCCCTCATGGCATTCCACTGACCTATCACAGGCTCTTCAGTTAGCCGCGGATATTGCCAGCGAAGAAACAGCGGAGCGTTCTGTATCCACCACCACTCGTATTGTGTTGATCAGCGATCTGCAATCGGGATCTAACTCGAGTCAACTTCAGGGGTACGCATGGCCGGAAAACGTTGCTGTCGATGCCGTTGGTTTGTCGACGCCCGCGAGCGCAAACGCATCGGCTGAAATCCTGGTCAGCAATCGAGATCTCGAGCAAACCGACCAAAACGATGTGAGAGTCCGAGTTACCAACGCAAAAGAATCAGCCAAGTCTCAGTTCGCCGTCGCGTGGGACACTGCCAGCGGCAAAACTCGGAACGATTTGACAACTGCGATTGATGTTGATGCATTGAACAATGCAGTGCCAGTCCAGGTACTGCCGGGGCAAAGCCGCATCGTTCGTATGCCCATTGCTACACCGCCAGCGGAGTGCTTGATCCTAAGTGGCGACGATCACTCGTTCGACAATCGGTGGTACATCACCAAACCGAAACCGACCAATCAAGCCATCTGGTTCTACGGCAAGACATCCGATCGGCCTAAACAAGCACCGTACTTCTTCCTTAGCCAAGTACCATTAGGCGATTCCATTCACCAAATCAAAACCGAACTCGTTCAAACCTGGCCCGCAAGTGGGCCACCTAATGTGGCAGATGTCCCGGTGATCATCTTATCCGAGCCGCTCACCCTGGATTCGCCCGTCTGGCTTCAAGACTACATGACTGAGGGAGGCCGCATCATTGTGTTGCTCACCAAGCGAGATCAGCAGGAAGCGATGACGCAATCGGTCCGAACGATTTCAGGTGACGAGTCCTTCGATGTTCGTGAAGCTGAGTTGGATGAGTACGCCATGATGAGCGAGATTGACTTCTCCAGCCCGCTCTTTGCGCCCCTTGACGATCCCAAGTTCAACGACTTCACTAAGGTTCGCTTTTGGTCGACACGCGAGATCCACGAATTTGACGACCAATGGCACACGCTTGCTGCGTTCGACACTCAAGCACCCGCTATCCTCAGTCGAAAAATTGGCAAGGGATCGCTATTCTTATTAGCAAGTAGTTGGCACCCTGATGAGAGCCAACTCGCTCTATCGAGTAAGTTCGTTCCCATGATGAACGGACTTTTGCGTGCCCCGCGTGATTCGTCGTCGACTTCGAGCTTGTTTGTTGGCGATACGGGTGACCAATACACCGAACCCGGAGTCTACGAAAAAGAAGACGGGACATCAGTTGCCGTCAATCTTCACCCCAGTGAAAGCGACACGACGCCGTTAGAAGTCGACTGGCTGGATCGTCTTAACGTCCCCATTTGGGACACCAACGATTCGATCTCCGACGACACATCGCCAGACACTCCGGACGCGGCGCGTCAACTACGTGATCGCGAACTCGAATCTTCGCAATCCTTGTGGCGACTTCTCTTGATCGTCGCTTTAGGATTACTAGGCATCGAAACGATCTTAGCCAAAGTTCAAACGAGGCAAGCATGAGCAAAGCAAAGAAGATTCCCGCCTCGATGGACACTTCCACCAACGAAGCGCTCGGCCGACGCATCCGTCCCGTTACGTCGCGACTTCGCAAGATGAGGTTCTGGCGCACGTGGACGGTCGCTGCTCTTGCGCTAGCGGCCATTGGAATGTTGATACTGCAATTCGCTTCATTCACGCCGCAAACGTTTTACACCATTCTTGTTTTAGGAATCACTTTCTTCGCTATCACCTTGGTTTGGGCCGCCCGAAGCTATCGCGACGTCAAAGGCGTTGCCAGCCGAATAGAGAAAAGGTTCCCATCGCTTGACCAGCGGTTAATCACCGCCGTCGACCAACGTGGCGATGAACTTGGCTACCTACAGCAAAAGGTCATTCGCGAAGCAAGAGATCACTCGCGAGCCAACGCGTGGCCTGATGTTGTGTCCAAAGCAAAGCTGTTCTGGAGCCGCATGCTGGGGCTCGCGAGCACAGCGTTTCTGGGCTTGGTCTTGGCATCGCTCAGTGTATCCGAAGCCAAGATGCAGGCATCGGCGTCCATCGACCGAACCATTCCTCTCAACGGAGTTGAAATCTTACCCGGTAACACGGAAGTGGAACGTGGGTCCGCGGTAATTGTAACGGCGAGGTTTGGTCAAGACTTTGAACCAAGTTCGATTCCTACCGATGGTGAATTAGTTGGCAAGTCTAACGACGGATCAACGTTCTCTATTCCCATGCGACGAAACCTGGGCGATCCAGTACTTGCAGCCTTGCTCTCATCTGCCGAATCAACATTTGACTATCAAATCAAAACACCGATTTGGCAGAGTGACACTTACCATGTCGAAGTCTTCGATTACCCCGCCATGCTTCGAAGCGACGCAAGTCTTGACTATCCCAGCTATACCTCGCTGGAGGACAAAACGATTCAAGATACCGTTCGCGTTTCAGCGGTACGGGGAACGAAGGTCACGTGGGTGTGTCGGCTCAATAAGTCGGTCGAGTTGGCCGAGCTAGTTGAAGCGAAATCTCAAAACGTTGTCGTCATGGACATCGGTGATGATCAAACCGCGTCGGTAACCATGACTCTGGAATACAGCGGCACCTACGTGCTGCGGTTGGTCGACGACCTGGGACGCGAGAACAAGGTTGATTCACGACTGACGATGAAAGTTCTGGACAATGGCGTTCCTAAGATCGAGCTGATCGCCGGTGGTGATGCGAGCGTCTCTCCGCTGCAAGAGTTTCTTGTACGTGCAAAACTACAGGACGATTTTGGTTTGGTCGCAGCAGGGCTCTCTTACACTCTCGGATCTAACTCACCAGTCGACATCAGCTTTAAAAAGGATTTGGATTCCGATTCCAAGGATTTTCAGGTGGTGGAAACCACAATTGATTTAGAGAAACTTGAAGCACAAGAAGATCAATTGTTGACCTATCACTTGTGGGCTGATGACATTGGCCCCGAGGGTAGTCAGCGCCGAATTCAGGGCGATATCTACTTTGCCGATGTGCGTCCCTTTGAACAAATCTTTCGCAAGGGTGATCCGCCACCGGGCGGCGAATCCCCCCCGAGCCAAGGCGAACAACAGGCTGGCGAATTAGCTGAACTGCAGAAGGAAATCATTAGCGCAACTTGGAAACTCATCGGCCGAACATCTCGCGAGAAAGATTCACCGGAATTTGATGCCGACGTGCAAGTGGTCGCCCAATCACAATCCGACGCTCTTGATATGCTTGCCGAGTTGCAGCAAAAGCTTAACGACTCGCGCAGCAAAGAGATCGCAGAACAAATCGAGTCCGATATGACGGATGCCGTGTCTCGATTGACGGAAGCTGATCTGGCCGCTGCACAATCGTCGGAACAGGCGGCCTATGGTGGATTGTTGAAGTTGCGAAGTCGCGAATTCAATGTATCGCGTCAAAAGCAACAATCGCAGGGAAGTTCGTCGAAGAGTCGAAACAAACAGAAGCAACTCGATGAACTCGAGCTAGACCAGGACGAGAATCGCTACGAAACGCAAAGCCAAGCTCAGAAGTCGGCCGAACAAGAACAAGCGAAGGCAAACCGGCAAGTGATGAATCGGCTGAAAGAACTCAGTCGCCGTCAAACGGATCTCAATCGTGTTCTCGCCGAACTGCAGACAGCCATTCGAAAAGCCGAAACTGAAGAAGAACGCGAGGAGATCGAGCGAAGGTTGAAACGACTTCGTGAACAGCAAAAGGAAATGCTTCGCGACATGGACGAACTCGCAGAGCGAATGGAACAACAGTCACAGCAATCAGGCGACGAGAACGCTGATTCGCAAAAGGCTGAACTCCAGAAAGCCCGCGAAGATGTTCGCAAAGCAGGTGAAGCTATCGAAAACGAAGACCCCGGCTCGGCGCTCGCTTCGGGCGCAAAGGCCGGTGAACGACTCGAGCAGTTGCGCGACGAGATTCGCGAAGCGTCAGCAGGTCAGTTCGATGAAGGTCTGCGTCAAATGCAATCCGAAGCAGAGGAACTTCAAGAGCGCCAGGAGAAGATTGCCGAACAACTCGCTAACAATCAAGATAATGATCAACAGGCAGGTCTTCGAGCCGGTGACGAATCAGATGAGATTGCTGAAGAGATTGACCAGCAATCGAATCGGCTGAAACAACTGACCGATGACATGCAGGCGATGGTTGAGCAAGCGGAAGCAACCGAGCCACTACTTGCTGAAAAGCTCTACGATGGATTTAAGGCGGTTCAAAAACAAGAAGTCGAAACGCGACTGCAACAAGCTAAGCAGCTCAACGAACTGGGATTCGACCGTCAAGCTCGCGAGGCGGAATCAATGGCTAGGGAAGGAATCAATCAACTCAAGCAGGCGATTGATGATTCGGCAAAATCAGTCCTCGGCAGTTCCGAAAAAGCATTGCAAGAAGCCCTGGCGACATTGGAAAGACTCGAGGATCAAATTGCTGGACAGCAAAGTTCGGACTCAAATGACGGCGGGAATCAGCCGGCCGAGGCACAACAAGCCAGCAATACCGAACCCAACGATACCGAACCCAACGACACTCAACCGTCGAACTCTTCTCAGAACGGTCCGCCACAAGCAAGCCCGGAACAATCCAATTCGCAACAACCTGGTAATTCGGCGTCTCAGAACCCGCAATCCCAAACTTCGCAGCAGGGTTCACCGCGACAGGGTTCACAACCGGGGCAGCCTGGTTCCCAACCATCTTCACCAAACAACGATCAACGACCATCGGTGATCAATCAACTCGCAGCCAACAACGAATCGGGACCAGCGTCTCCGGTAACCGGTGACGGATTCCGGGAATTCAGTGACTCACTACGCGACGTCGAAGAGATGGTTGATCGTCCTGAACTAAAGTCTCGCGCCGCTCAAATACGAGATCGAACTCGCGAGATGCGAGTCGACTACCGCCGAAACAGCAAAGCGCCCTCTACCGACAAGATGGAAGAATTGATCGCAACGCCTTTAAGGGAACTTAGACGCGACGTTGCCGAAGAATTGATGCGTCGTTCGGCGGAACGAAATGCGATGGTCCCGATTGATCGTGATCCCGTTCCCAATCAATTCAATCGTTCTTTGGAAGTTTACTACAAGCGTTTGGGGATCAGCGAGTGATTCTCAGCGACATCATTCTTGGTGCACCTAATTGGCTCATAGGCGTTGTCATTGCTGCAGTTGCATTCGTGCTGGCAGCATCATGGTCGTACCTAACGACTCGCGGACTAGGGTTCGTCAAGACGGCGGCTTTGCTCCTAAAAGTTGTGGGAGTGCTATTGCTACTCGCTTGCCTTTTGGAACCCATGCAAAGGCAGACCCGGCCACGCCCCCAAGCGAACGTGATGGCGTTGCTGGTGGACGACAGCGAGTCAATGAACGCGACCTTTGCCGCGAACAAACCGACTCGTCATCAAGTCATGAGCCAGCAAGTCGCTAGTGATGAAGCCGACGTTCAACCTTGGCGCACCAAACTAGCTCAGATGTTCGATATCCGAGATTACGCTTTTGATTCTCAGGTCCGCAGTTTAGATGCGTCGAATGGCCTTACCGGCAAGGGGCGTTCTTCATCGCTAATCTCTTCGATCGATTCCGTGGCGTCGCGGTTGCAACATCGTTCGATGGCCGGTGTCATCCTTTGGACCGATGGCAATGCCACTGATCTGCCTTTGCAAACACGCGACTATGGCGAACTCGGCTTCCCGATCTTCCCGGTGATAGATGACCGTGTCGTTGAAATGCCCGACCTTCAAGTTGCCGACGTCAGTGTGGCTCAAACGAATTTCGAGACCTCGCCTACGACGGTGAGTGCTAATATCACGTCGACCGGTATTACAAGCCAATCTGTCGTGGTGAGTCTGATGAGCCAGGCTTCCAAATCAAAATTGATTCAGTCGCAGACCGTAACGGTGACCGATGGCAAACCCACGAACGTGACGCTTCGCTTTCGCCCCGAAAAACCAGGAGTGCAGTTCTATACCGTCTCTGTCGCTCCGAGGAATTCGGACGCCGAAGTCACCGTTGAGAACAACAAACGAACGGTCGTTGTGGACCGAGATCGCGGTCCCTATCGAGTTCTTTATGTCGCGGGCAGACCAAACTGGGATTTCAAGTTCATGCGTCGTGCCTTGGGTGCTGATCATGAAATTGAATTGGTGGGCCTGCTTCGCATTGCGGGTCGCCAGCCCAAGTTTAGCTTTCGTGGCGGAGCAAGCAGCGATACCAATCCGCTGTTCGCAGGCCTTGGCAAAGACGAAGAAGAGACAGCATCTCAGATCGACGAACCGGTGATGGTTCGACTAGGCGTCAAGGAATCGAGTGAATTGAGTTCCGGTTTTCCGCAAACAGACGAAGAGTTGTTCCTTTACGACGCACTTATTCTCGATGACCTTGAAGCGGACTTTTTCAACCAGGACCAAATGCTTCGAATAAAACGTTTCGTTGATCGTCGCGGTGGCGGACTGCTGATGATGGGCGGCCAGGAATCGTTTGACCGCAAGTCCATGCGAGGGACACCGTTGGGCGATTTATCACCGGTTTATCCGACTGATGGACTCAGTGCCACTGATCGGGCATTAGACGAAGATCAAGAATACACTTGGAACCTGTCTCGCGAAGGCTGGCTTTCGCCATGGTTGCGGCTTCGCGAGAATGAAGCCACCGAGCAGTCCCGATTGCAGACAATGCCCAAGTTTCGATCGGTCAATTTGGTCGGAAGTTTGAAGCCGGGAGCCCGCGCGATGGTGACACTGACATCGTCCGACGGCGAACCCGAAGCCGCTCTAGTGACGCAGCGATTCGGAGCCGGACGCACCGCGGCACTAACGTTGGGCGACCTTTGGCGATGGTCCATGCGTACTCCCGCCGCAATCGGCGGCACCAGTTCCGCTACGGACCTGCCACTCGAAGATTCATCTCGAGCTTGGCGACAACTGGTTCGATGGTTGGTCAATGAGGTACCACCTCGCGTGAGAATGGAGGTCATTCCGTCCCAATCGGCTCACCTTCCTACGCAAATCACCGCCATGATTCGCGACCCCGATTTCCAACCTCTAGATAATGCTCAACTGAGCCTTACGGTGACGACTCCGGAGGGCGAATCGATGGAAGTCAGCGCTGAAATGTCCGACCAGGAACCGGGAGTATATCAAGCTGAATTTTGGCACCAATCGACCGGCGGATACCTTGCAACCCTCACCGCTGAAAACGAGGATGGATCCTTCATTGGCAGCGACGAAGCGGGTTGGGCAGTCGACCAAGCCGCTAACGAATGGACAGACCTGAAAATCAACACAGACTTGCTAGAGGAAATTGCAATCGAGTCCGGTGGTCAACTGGTTCGAGTGTCCGAGCTCGATCGCTTTGTTGATGAACTCACCACACGAGATGTTCCTGTTACCGAAACCCACCTTGTTTCACTTTGGCACCAATCGTGGGTCATGCTAATTGCGATCGCATGCTTATGCGGCGAATGGATCATCCGACGTACGCGAGGATTGGCATGAGAATCGTTTGCCTAATTTTGATCAGCGTCCTGCTGGGTAGTGTGTCGATGGCCGATGAGGCGTCAGTCGATCAACCCGCAAAGGTAAAGTCCGCAGTGGTTAAGTCCGCCGACGTCATCGTTGCGGTGGGCGCTCCTGGAAAACCAGAGTACGAAAGCCTGTTTCGGGACTGGGCTACGAAGTGGAAGACCTTGGCCGAACAAACTGAAGTCTCTCTAACAACGATTGGGCTAGACGGTGAATCCAATAGCCAAACAGATAGCCAAACAGATAGCCAAACAGATAGCCAAACAGATAGCCAAACAGATAGCCAAACAGATAGCGAACTCGACGACAAGAACGACCGAGACCGACTACTCGCGTTGCTTCAACAGCAAGCACAAACCGATGACATTCCCTTGTGGATTATTTTCATCGGTCATGGGACCTTTGCCGAAGACATCGCAAATTTCAATCTGCGTGGCCCCGATTTGTCGGCAAAACAGCTCAACGAATCTATCGCGAACATTAATCGCCCGATCGTATTTGTAAACACGACTTCATCGAGTGGACCATTCATAGACCGATTGTCCGGTGAACGACGGGTCATCGTGACAGCGACCAAGAGTGGCGAAGAAGAGAACTTTGCGCGGTTTGCCGGACGGTTTTCCAACGCGATCCAATCGCTCGAATCGGACATCGACCATGATGACGAAGTTTCGGTACTCGAAGCCTTCCTGAAGGCTAGTAAGCAAGTCGGACAAGACTACGTAGCCAGCGATCAACTGGCGACGGAGCACGCCCTTATCGATGATAACGGTGATGCGAAAGGCACCCCAGCAACCATGTTCCGTGGCCACCGCGTCGATGGCGAAAGCCAGGACGGATCTGCCATTGACGGGTTACTCGCAAGCCAGATCACGATCTTCCGATCTGACAGTGCGGCAGCACCATTGTCTGCCGAGAAGATGAAACGACGCAGTGAATTGGAAAGCGAACACGAAGCGCTGCGTCAAAGACGTAGCGAATTGTCCGACGCGGAATACGATGCAGCGTTACTGCCCATCATGCTCGAGATCGCCGACCTTTATCAATAGTGGATCATTCGGTCGAAACCGGCAAGACGAACGTGTTGGGCTAAATCTTCCGGACTAGATTCATTCCTTCACGGCCACGGTAGGTCAACAACAACGATCCTTCGGAAGCATGATCATCAAAGACCGCTTCAAAAAAGTGGTGCTCGCCGGGCCATGGAAACGCGAAGAACAAATCGAAATCTTCGATCGCTAGCCCGATCTCCTCATAGACTTCGCCCTCGTCGGTGACGACATTTGCCACTTCAGCCGCCAAATCGGAAACCTTCGATGAATGTCGAGGCACGAAACTGTCGCAGTAAAACTTGGCATCAACATTTTTTGATTGAGCGATCTCGGTGGAAAGATCAACGAGTCGAGGCTCAATCTCGATTCCGACGGCTTCCATTCCCTGCAGTGCCGCGAGCATTGTGACGACACCGATTCCACAACCCCATTCGCAAAAACGGTTGCCAGCAACGAGGTGCTCTTGCTGCAACCAACGAAGAGCTTGAGCGACGAGATGGAAGTCACATGTTACGAAGTTCTCGATGATCGTTTGATCAGCCAACATGAATGCCTCGATCTGATCGTTCGAGAAATCCACCAGAGTTTCCGCATCACTACTTAACGGCAAGTCCTTGATGAGATCAGGAACCGCAATCGGCTGCAACGTCATGATTTGCTTGACACGGAATTGATTCGAATCCGATTGCCGTCATCGCTTAGCGAGAAAAGCTTCTTATCGTGTTCTTCAACCACGGCAAGGACCTGTTCGACCGATACGCTCTTACCCGAGGCGTTCGCTTTTTCGACAAGTTCGGTAACGACAAAATAGCCCTCGTCGTCAGGTTTAATACCGATCGAATGGGGCTCGTGACGCATGATGTACGTCAAGTACTTACTGATCCGGGTGAGTCGTTTGTTCATGAGGCAGAGTTTAACTAAAACACCGCCTTTGGGCACCCGCGTTCCAAATCACTCAGAGTCGGGATCTAGATACTCGTCGTGAATGGCCAAGATCTCATCAAAGCGCCTTAGAAAGGCGTCCAAGACATCAGCATCGAAATGACTGCCACGGCCTTCTTTCAAGATTTCCAGGCACTTTTCGATCGAAAACGCCTTCTTGTAGGGTCGCGCAGAACTGAGAGCATCAAAAACATCAGCCACGGCGACGATGCGACCTTCTAGCGGAATGTCGTCGCCCGAAATTCCAAGCGGATACCCCGAACCGTCCCATTTTTCGTGGTGCGATGCGGCAATGACCGAAGCGAGTTTCAAAACCGGTGAGTTTGTTGACCCCATGATCTGCATGCCGACTGACGCATGTGATTGCAAGCGGATCGACTCTTCTTCGGTGAGCGGATTGATGATCTTGCGACCAATCGTGCAATGAGAACGCATCAAGTCGAATTCTTGAGGATCAAGTTTTCCTGGTTTGTGCAAGATCGCATCAGGAATCCCAATCTTGCCAACGTCATGTAGCTGGGCGGCTTGTTCAAGCAAATCGAGATCATTGGCGTCGTACCCCAATTCGACCGCAATCACCCTTGAGTAGCGTCCAACGCGAGTGACGTGGTGGCCAGTATCATCGTCTCGGTACTCACCGGCGCGTGCCAAGCAGTGGATAGCTTCTTGGCGAGAAAGCACCAATTCCTGAGTCCGAATCATGACCTGCTTTTCAAGCTGCTCGGAATAGTCGGCCAAGTGATCTTGGTATGCCTTCACAGCGAGCACGTTCTGCACTCGCAACATCAATTCACTCGGATCAACTGGCTTCGCCAGGAAGTCGGACGCTCCCAAACGCAAGGCCTTTAGCTTTACATCAGGATCATTCGATGCCGTTAAGACGATCGCCGGAATCATCTTCAGGTCTTTCTTGGACCGCATCAGTTCAAGAATTTCTAGCCCCGAGATGTGAGGCATATTGATGTCGAGCAAAAGAATATCGGGTTTCTGAGTGGTGACTTTCTCAATCGCAGTTGAGGAATCAGTCGTGGTCAGAAAGTTCGTAAACCCTTCTTCTTCCAAATATGCCTTGACGATCTCGATGTTGATCATCTCATCGTCAACGATCATGATGCGCGCCGTTCGAGCGTGCTTGGTTTCACAGAATGCCGGGGCGGATCTTTCACCCAAACCACAAGTCAGCAGCGCTAACCCGTTTACGGCAGCGTCGGCAAGATCGGTGATGGAGTTGGTCTGAATCATTAAGTCTTGTCGCAATCGTCATTCGCCGGGAAAACTACATTCCTGTGAAAATTAGGACACCGACAGCATGGGTGTGCAATTCAACGAGTGAGTGTTCGCTAGGTTCTCGTTTGTTGGGTCAGTTGTTCGCTTCGTAACGGTCGTATCGCAAAAACCATAGTCAGCCGGCTTGGCGTATTGCCAAGCCCGTCACTAAACCTCCTCTATCGCGGGCATCTCAATACGAGATTTCAACCCGCGAAGTTCATTCACCAGTGTGGGGATTGAATCCAAATCGCCATCCCGAGCCATCATTTCCATGCGTGCGGCTGCTTCAGATATTGTCGCAAAGCCACAATTGCCGCTGGCACCCTTAATAGCGTGTGCGAGTTGTCGAAGAGATTCTTCGTCAGCGCGTTCAAGTGCATTGTCCATTGCGTCAAATCGGTTATCCAGATCGTTGACGAACCCAGATACGATCGCATGGAACTTCGCTTTATGAACGGGCAAAGTCGAGATGATCGGAGCGTCGTCGTTATCTTGGCTCGTCGAGTCCGGCAGAGACTGTGGCGGATCAGCAATCGGATACTCTCCATTTGCGTCCGGCAATTCAATGCGATCGACAACGCCTTTCAAACGATCAACAAATCGTGGGATCAGATTCCACTGCTCTTTCGACGCTGACTCGCGAAGTTCTGCAGCGACTTCCGAGAGCGGAAGAAGTCCACAATTCCCTGCGGCACCAGTCAATGAGTGAGCTAGCTCGGCGATCTTTTCAGCATCTTTTTGGTCAACGAGATCGCGAATTTCATCACACCGTTTTTCCAGCGTTCCGATGAACTGTTCGACGATCGTGCGGAAACGTTCTTTCTGAATTGGCAGGGTCGTTCGAACGGGACCTTGCTCGTCGCTTCTCGTCTTCGATACGGCTTCGATTGCCAATGGCTCGGGCTTCTTGGCGATGGCAACTTCGATTCCCGCAATCTCGGCAAGCGTCGTAATCAGCTTGTCGAAATCAATCGGCTTGGTCATGAAACCACTGCATCCGGCGTCACGACACTCTTGTTCGGATTGTTGCATCGCATGAGCCGTCAGGGCAACGATTGGCTTGGTATAGCCTTGCGATCGCAATGTTCGAGTCGCTGTGTATCCGTCCATGATGGGCATCTGCATGTCCATTAGGATCACATCGTATTCGGTTTCCGTCGCCAATTCGACTGCCTGCAAGCCGTTCTCGGCCGTGTCGTAGGCAGTCCCGGCCTCTTCGAGTATCAGGCTCATCAGTTGCCGGTTCTCTTCACCATCGTCCACCAACAACACTCTCATGTTTGGCAGGTTGATAGCGAGATGTTCTTCGTCGGCACCGCTGCTCGCTAGGTCTTCGTGAGTCGGAAGAATCAATTCAACGTCTTCGATATCGCCCGTATCAACGATCGCGGCAAACACGCTGCCTACACCCACTTCGCTGGTAACACCAACTCCACCACCCAAGGCTTCAGCGAAACTCTTACTGATTGACAGACCAAGTCCCGTCCCGCCGAACTTACGTGTCACGCTGGCGTCAGCCTGCGAGAACGGATCGAAAATCTTCGCCGCGGCTTCATCTGTCATACCGATACCGGTGTCGATAACTTGCAGCAAAATCTGAGGTCGCCCGGCTTCATGGATCAGTGAGGCTACGACGCGCACGCCGCCGTCTTCGGTGAACTTGATCGCGTTCCCAATCAAGTTGGTGAGAATTTGCCGAATTTTCGCGGGGTCGCTCTGGATGACCGCAGGAATCTCACCGGCAAACTCGTATTCCAGCGAGATCTCCTTTTCCTCGGCTCGGACACGCATCACCGTAACGACCTCTGCCATCACGCGATGAACTTCACATGGAATACATTCGACTTCTAAACGACCTGCTTCGATCTTCGAGATGTCCAGAATGTCATTGATCAGATTCAACAGGTGCGTACCACTGGAATGAATCGTATTGAGGTGTTGTTGCCGTTTCGCTTCGTCACGCACGATATTGCGACGCAGAACTTCGGTGAATCCGAGAACCGCATTCATCGGCGTGCGGATTTCGTGACTCATGTTGGCAAGGAACGCGCTCTTGGATTGGTTAGCCTCTTCAGCGGCCGTGCGTGCCTTGGCAAGTTCGAGTTTGTTTTCTTCCAATAGCGTGATGTTTTCGAATGTTACCATCACCCCCGATCCGAGAATCGGTGTGCTGTTGACGCTAAAGGTCATCTTTCGGTCGTCAACGATAAAGTGCAGCACTCGACCGCTGACCATCTCGCCGGTGCATTTTGATTCGTGCCAAGGGAGGTCGTCCGATTCTTTTTCTCGTATCCAATCCATCTTGGACGGACACTCGCCGACCATTTGGTCACCTTCACGCCCAACCGCTGCGGAGAACAAACGGTTGACCAAGATGATCCGATCACGATCGTCCATTAGCATGATGCCCACGGCCATACGATCGAAAACAGATCGCACGTGAGAAGGAACAGCGCCGTTAGGATCCAAGCTGTCGAGCGTCTTTTTCAAGAAGAACGAAAACTGAATTAAGCAGCCTGGAATCATGATAATAAGAAACCATGCAGGAGCCCAATAGTTAAGTCCCAAGAACCCGCCGGTTTCGACGAATGAGACTTCAAGAGTCCCGAACTGCTTGGACGACCGAAACACGGGAACGGTCATATAGCGAGTGTGGTCGCTCGACGAGGGATCCCAACTCTCTTTGTGGGGCCCCGCCGAGACTAACAGTTCGCCGGATTGCAGACGGAAACCAATGGAATCGATCTGTTCATCACGTGACACAATGGATTGAATTGTTAGTTCGAGGTCGCCGAAACGTTCGGACGACGCCATCGCGGTACCGCTGATTGCAAGCGTTTCACAAACCTTTGCTCTACCGTGCAGTACTTCACGCTGCTCGTTGGGAAAGAACCCAAAAGCGCTGGCAAAGAGTACCGTTCCGACCATCAATCCGACGAGGCCGCCGGAGATGCGCAAACGAATCGGTATGCGATTGTAAAGTTGCTTTATCGTTTTCATGATTGGTTTTGCGGCCCCCGTTTGGCAGCGTCAACATGGTCCATCTTGTCGAGGTCTTCACTTCTTCGTTTCATCAAATCTTCGAGCGATTCACCATCACCGTCGCCCGCACCTTGCATAATCAGCAGCGGGTCGATGGCACGCCAAGCCGGTAATTGTGCGAGCATTCCAGAGGCCAGGAACCCAGTTCTCAACCCCCACGCGACCACCCCCACGGTGAAGCTCGAAGCAGCAGCACCCGCGGCACCGACGACGATCAAGTCGCCATGAATTTGTGATTCAATGGTTCCCAATTGTTTGTCGAGTTCGTTCCACATTACGCCTGGCCGCGTCATCAACACATATTGAGCTTGCGATAATGTCAACGAAGTGTTGTTGATTCCGAATCGGCTAATGGCGTTTGACTCGGCATCGAAGCTTGATGTGTTTATGTTTGAACTAGAGCTAAAACTCATGTCGCCGTAAGACTCTTGCAGGATGGCGTTCACGCCCGATTCTGACACAAACTCTGAACTGCTTTTGGTCGAGTCACTCTGCACGCTCACGAGCAGCACATCCGTACTCGCTTCGGTTTCACTTCCTGATGGTTGAGCCGAACCTTGCGGGACACTTGCCTTGCCTTCTACATCTGCTGCGTCACCTTCGCCTTCATCGACATCATTGTTTGAATCGTCTTCGGATTCGGGTTCTGGCTCGTCCGGTTCGGTGGTTTCGTTGCCGGGTTCGTCAGCTCTGCCCGGGTCGGTTGGCGGGGTCACCGGAATGATGACGGGAGCTTCAACCGTAAGCGTAAAGTTTTGCGTATAGGACAACCCGCCTGCGTCCGTCGCGGTGACCTCAATCGTGACTGTGGGTTCGGACTGTGCGTCAATACGCTGACCCGCTTTCAGCTTTAGAAACCCTGCCACGACGGTGAATCGACTGTCGTTAACGGTAAACGTGTGAGTGTCTGCCAAGTCGACATCGCTAGCACTGACCGCACCTACGATCGCTCCGGATGCACTTCCTTGAATCGAGTTACCGCTGAGCTGAATTGCGTAGGGAGCGTCATTTCCATCATTGACGATGATGGAAAAGGTTTCGGTATATGCCAATCCAGCGCCTGACATATCCGTCGCAGTCACCTGCAGATTAATGGGTGAATCAAGATCGGAATCGAGCATGATGCCAGTCTTCAACTTGAGCGTATTACCGACGATCTCGAAACGACTGTCGCTGAGCCCCCATGCGAAAGCGTCTCCCGAATCCGGATCAGTCACGCTGACCGTTCCGATTATCGCGCCCGGATCATGTTCGTTAACACTTGAATTGCTCAACCCAAGATCAGTTGGAGCTTCGTTGATATCGTTGACCGTGATGTCGAACGATTGCGATTCGCTCAGGCCCGGAGTTCCCTG
>NZ_SJPI01000005.1 GCF_007859865.1 Rubripirellula amarantea
CCGTCTTTCGGGTTCACGCGTCCACGCATGATGCCCGTTGCGAAGTTGAATGGCAGTTTGACAATTGCCGCTTGCGATAGGTCACCAACGTCCTGGATCATCAGGTACGACATCCAACCCTTCCCAAAACTGGTATGCAACAAATGTTTTGAAAGAGGTCCGAACCGATGGTCTTCGACGTAGTCCCACCTGATCTGCTCGAGCAACCGCTGCAATGTTCGCGGGGCGACGCTTTGCTTCAACGCGGTCGCTTCCGCGTTCTTTAGCTGCAATTCTAAAAGCAGATGCCGCATACATACGACCGGGAGTCGTCTGCCTTTGCTGCCAGTGAAAGCTAGCAGTACCGCCCCTAAACCGACACCTTACTCCACGACAGTGCATTTCTTCGTTTCAATATGAATTCGCAATCGTTGGACTAAGACACATAGCGATCGACCACATCGGCAATGCTGCCCCAGGAATGTTCGTGACATAAAGTGCCAGCGATGTCGATCGAAAAGTTGGTCAGATTTAATTCCATGCGGGTTAGTCGAGCTTTGCCTTGATTACCAAACGTGATCGGATTCAACAGCGATTCGAGGTTAGTGGCCGCCGAAGTGCCAAGCAGATTGATGATCACCTCGCCACGATCGCGATTCAGTTGAATCAGATCTCGGTCAATTCCCAACGCATCGGCGATGCGAGTGGCGAATTGGTTTTCGAACTGACTTGCCCCCGCGATCTGGCTAGTCATCAATTGCAGCAGTTGACCAACCTCGTCGGGCACGTCGCCGATCAAGTCGGCCAGAACCAACGACATTCGGCGGGCATCCAGTAGTTCGCCACTGAAACCATCGAAATCAAATTCGTCTAAGTAGCCATCGACATCTGCGTCGATAGCTGATGGATCGGTGGAATCGCCGGGCGTTGGATCGGTCCAGATGATCGCGAAGCCGCCCTGATTGACATCCACGTCCAGCGGTAAGCCAGCAAGGAGTTGCTGAGCCCAATACTCGAAATCGACCGGACTGACCGGTTCGACCAACGACGCAAGTTGCCCTATTGCCGGATTGAGCTGCAATTCGTAGTTGAACGTTACCGGCGTCCATCGAATTTCCATGTGCGGCAAGACGATCGGTTGAGCGTACAGAATCGAACGCATTAGGTCGGGTACCAATGAATCGAGTTGTTGCTCGCCGCGGATTTGCAACCAAGCCAGAACATCGTTCATTTCCAATCGAAGCGTATCGGCCAAGTCGCGAAACGCATCCTCGGCCTGCTGACCTGCGGTGCTAAAGGTTTCGAAAGCTGCTTCAACAGCGGTTCCCAAGCCCATCTTTTGAACGAATCGCCGCGAAGAGAAATAGACGTTTTGCCCGCCGAACTCATCAAACACGCCGGCACGAACTTGTTCGTAGTTGTTCGTGATCACCGGCCTCACTGGCGAGAAGGCTGAGATCGCTTCGATCGGATCCAAATCAGGAATTGACAATTTGCCCTCAAGAATTTCGAACAACTTGCGAGAGTCGTAGGACAGGCCGGCTCCTATCTCGACTTCGAACGAGGTCGATGCGTTTTGCAGGTTCGTTGCAAACGTAAAATCGTTCTTGACGCTGTACGCGATCACCGGTTCGGTGGCGATTTTTGCGGCGTCCTGGGCGGTCCACCCGTCGAGGATCAACGGTTCTTTCTTTGTCCAATTAGACTCCCTGCCACCGGTGGAAGTCACCCAGTCCGCCACTTCTCCCGCGAACGACTTTGCCCCGGCGACGGCGGGGTCAAGGGAATCAACGATCCCACCGATCACCGTGTCGACGAAATAGGTTTGCGATATATCGAAACTTGCCGAGGTTGATGAATTTAGGACTGGATTGAGCGACTGTGGATCGAAATTCCGCAACGAGTCGATGACTCCCCCGGCCTCTCGCAGCCGATCGGTGGCATCGCGGCCGATCTGTCCGACACGCTCGAAGGCCGGCAACGCTGCCGCTCGAAGGTCCGTCACCTCATCCATGACGGAGGATAGTTCATCGATCGACCGACGATACTCGGCCTCCGCCTGCGCGATGAATTCGTCACGAGTTCGAAGCACACCACGGCGTAGGTCGTTGAAGGCTACTACGGCAGAGTTGACTTCGGAATTGACCCGCGAGATTGCGCGATTGATTTCCGATCCGACCGTGGCGGCGATGTGATCGAGTTGATCGACGAGTTGTGATCGCAATTCGATCGCGGCGTCGCGGACGGTTTGATAGCGCGTCGAAATATAGTCCCCCCCGCGGCGATATAGATCGCGTCCGCAGGCCAGCGGATCGCTGGCACAGCCTACTGCGGCGCTCAGAGGATTGAGTCCGAAAGCGGTATGCTCGCCAGCCGGACGGTATAACGAAAACACCCCGCCAGGGCCGTACTGTTGCTCCAAGCGTTCGACCGATTCGGCCGACGCGTTGGCGGCGGCCAAGTCGGCATCGATCGTGGCGATCGACGCTGACAAACGATTGCGGGTGTCGACGATTCGCGTCGCACGGCTGGCGCGAATCTCGTCCAAGCGGGAATCTCGCGAGTCGACCAATTGCTTAGCCAATGCCAACGGCCCGGCGAGGTCTTCATTAGCGTCCCGGTTGGCTGCCGCGATGGTTTCGTTGAGTCGCTGCTGCGCAGAGTCGGCGGCGGCTTGTTGAGCTTGGATCGGCAACAATGTCTGCAGCAACAGGGCATCGATCCGTGCCTGCATATCTCGGGCAACCGAGTCGATTGCATTTCGCAGCGGCGACCAGGGTTGCGTCGAGGCCGCTAGTTGATCGGCCGCAGCGATGAACTGACGTCCAATCAATCGCATTTGGTCGACATTGCTGGTCGCAGCGGCACCGAGCTGGTCCGTGGCGACGGCGGGATCGATCCAGTCTCGAGCACCAAGCGGCGCCGGAAAATATGGCGTCGGCGCGACATCAAATGAAGTAACGGCAGTTCCGGAGACAAACGCTTGTACCGGATCTAGGTTAACGTAGCCAACCGTCGACGTCGCTTGCTGGCCGTTATTGGGCAACGACGCGATTAACCGTAGGTCGGTGTTGCCATGATTCCAAAACGGATCTTCGGAGGGGGGGACGTCGACGAGCAAATTGAGCGTCGTGGTTTGACCTTCGACCAGGACGGGTGTTTGCGTCAATGAAATCAAACGGTCTGAATCGTCGATCACATCATCGTGAGACAAATACACCGCCAGCGGCGTCGGGTTGGCATCGCCGACGCCCTGAATACTCACTTGAATATCAGCGCTGACGACCGAATCCAAGCCGCCGGCGTTCCAGCCACCAAGTCCGACAACGATGGGTGACGCTGCAAACGAAACCGGTTGCTGGGAACCAAAAGAATATCGTTGCGACTGGATCGGGTTGTTGCCCCAGCGGAGTGTGATGTCATTTCCATCGATCTCGAAGCTGCGGGGATACGATCCGGGCACCGGGTAGGGCGTCCCGATCAAATTTCCCTGGTCGTCGGTCGTGTAAATTGCATCGTCGTCGACTAATACACCTCGACCATCCGGCAGGATTCCAGCATGCGAGGGATAGTCGATGCCAGCACTGACTTGGAAACCCGCTGGGTCGGCGACGTTGCCGCGAACGATCCATGGGGTATAAGCGATCATAAATTCACCGGCGTCGTTGACCACTACGACATCCAATTCGCCACCGGCGCCGTCTTCGCTGGCAAAGTCCAGTCTTTGAATGCTCCCGAGTGTGCCAGTAAGAGGGGCGTCTAGCGTTGAAAGCGTACGGAAATAGGTACGTTCGGGGAAGAAGTACGATTGCCAAGTCACCACGCCTTGGCCTGCGTCATTGACCGAAACGCTGGCCGCCAAGTCGCTGAAACCGTCCTCTGCCGTGGCCTGTGCCAACACCACTGGGGCCTCGACACTCGACGCGCCGGCCGGCAGCCTCATGCCGACGATCGCAGGGAGGTATTGGCCGTCGGTCTGCTGTATTGAACCTTCGGAAATGATCAACGCATTACCCATCGCGTCCGCCACGACCTTCATCGTTTCAGTCCCCTGGATCCGGCCGGTTACCGGCAACGAGATTGGTCCACCCACGGGCGTGCCACCGTTTGCAGCGGTGACGTTCGTCAAACGACGAGCGACTATGCCACTAGAACCATAGTCCAGGATGACCGCGTTGCCTGCACCATATTTCGCGATCAACCGGTCTTCCCGAGCCCACGATGCGTACAAGAACTCGACTGGACCAGCAACTTCCAGCGCAGGTGCATCAAGTCGCAACGTCGGCGTGACCGCGATGTCGACGACGCCTACGTCATCGGTATCAAATTCGGTGAACCCCAACGCCCGTGACTTGGCGAACAGTCGGATCGATGTTTGGTTTGGTGTAACCACCGGCTTGACATCATCGCCCCAACCGCCCACCGGGTCTTCATCGGTCGCCAGACGCATATCGGACATATCCCATACGCCATTGTCGTTTGTGTCTTGGTAGATATCGACCCGCCCCAGCGCCCCGCCGGGAACCGATGCGTCGATCACGTCGACGCGAACGCGGTCATTGCCGCCATCGGTGATCACCGGAGGATGGACGCGGGTGGTGAATGACGGTTGTGGCGGCGGCGCGAAGCGGACGGTGAACTCGATCGACCTTGCAGCGCTGGGCAGTAACGTTTCCACGGTCACCCGAAATTGATACTCGCCGCTTGTGGCTGAATCGGGATACCAATGAAATTCGCCACGGTTGTTACGAATCATGTAGCCCAAGGCCGGATCATTGAGGTCGTGGTTGAGCATTTCGTATTGGTAATGGGCCAACCCAGTCGGATGGATGGCAGTTAGATCCAGCAACAACTCCTGACCGGGAACCAGTGTTATCACCTGCCCGTCGGCGACGCCGGTGACAAAGATCGGCGCGAGCGAAGGGTTTGGATTTTGTGGAACGCCCAAATTTGAAGCCTGGGTGACCAGAGCGGCTTCGAACGAATCGATCAACTGGTCCAGCTCCGCTGTGATCGCCTCGGTGTGAGCGAGATCTCGCTGTCCGGCGGCCAATTGATCTGCATTCCAAGCGTCGGCCGCGTCTTGGTTGGCAAACCATTGGTTGTGCAACGTTGCCAATTGACGCTGAAGTCCCTGCAACGAAGCCGACGCTGCGTCGTCAAATTCGCCCTCAACAAGGGCCACATCAATTTGGGCGATGAATTCGGGGACATCCGCCATTTCCAAATCCGATGCAGCGCGGCGGATTGACTCGATCGAATTGAAAATTCTCGCATCTGCTGAGTCGGGCGGATCGATCGTCACGTCGAACGAAGTGGCGGAGGAATTCTCCGCGTCACCGGCCAGCACTGTGACTCGGATCGTGCCGACCGATCCGGTTTGCGGCGTGATCGTGACCGCCCCGTCGGTCACGGTCACCGACGCTGACGCGGCGATCCGCGGCGCGGCCAGCGTCAATAGCGTCGGATCGTCGTAGACCTCGGTCCCCAACGATGCCTCCAGTGTTTCGCGGACCGCGGTAGATTCATAGTCGCCAGCCCAGCGAACCATATCGCCGTTCGGCATCAATAAGTAAGCCTGCCCGTTATCGCTAAACAACCATTTTTCCGATAATCCACTGAGATTGAAATACTGTTCACCGACCTCACGCAGTCCATACGTTTCGCGGACCTGGTGCAGCGGATTTTCTACCGTCGCGAAACCGAACCATTGCAGCGGATCACCGTCGGGATCAAAGCCGGTGACCGGGATAATGAGTTCGGTTTGGCCGAAAGTCATCGTTTGATTGGGCACCGCCTCGATCCGCGGCGGACGATTGAGCGAATCGATCGTCAATTCCTGGATCCCCGAACCCGCCGCATCGCCAGCAACCCGCACCGTGGTTTGTCCAAGCGGCACCGCATCACTCAGCAGACTCCGCAGCGCCGCGTCGGTGATCTCGAATCGCCCGTCGGCGCCAACATGTGCTGACGCGTCCACCCAATCGCCCGAGTCCCCCAGGGACACGAACAGTGCCCGTGAATCGGTGCGGCTAATCCCGCCGGTGATGCCCAAGTCGTGCGTCCGCCTGTCCAACGGTGTGTCATCGTGCTCCGCTGTGTCGTGGGACAGCGCGACCGCGATCTGGGACCGCGCGGTGCGATATTCGTTCAACGCAAGAATCGCATCCCGGGGTTCCAATCGCCCATTGCCCGAGACATCCAGAGCCATTCCAGCCAATGCCTCGCCCCCGGCCGACGCCTGTTGACGATGAAGTTCGTTGATCAGTCGCAACGGATCGAGCAATGAAACGACTCCGTCGCCATCGACGTCCATCGGATTACCCGCATTTTGAAACGGTCCTTCACCATCTGCAAAATAGCCACCGGTCACAAAGCTGACGGCAGAGCGACTCACCGCGGCCGATTCCATCTTGGGGGTCGCTTCAATTGGCATCGCCGAAGATTGGCTTCTTAGCGAGTTGATGACCAACAACGCATCGATCGCCGAAACCGTTCCGTCCTGATTCACATCGAGCTGCGAATCACTGCCGACAATTTCCTGCCACTCGCTGATATCGCCCGAAGTGACCAACCTCGATTCACTGGAGATTGGCGAACTCAACGACAACGCATCTTGGCGAAGCGAGTTGACGACCAACAACGCATCGATCGCCGAAACCGTTCCGTCACCATTGGTATCCGCCGCAATTTGAAATTCGGCTGCGGCCGGCGGGGTTGCAATCGTCAGCGGTCCCGCGGCATTCCGCGAACCGGTACGATTCGCAAAAATTTGGTCCTTCGCCAGACCGCCAGCGACGATTTGCGAGGGACGCTGGAACGGTCCTTGGAGCGAGGATTCGATCGCAACCGTGTTGCCGCGGCGGAATCCGGTGAAGTGCAAGACAAATTTCCCATTTTCATCCTCCGCGAGAAACGCCATACGGTTCCCCACTGCGGTCAACAATGAGGGATCCGCCGACGTTGTGGCGCTTAGATTCGCGACCAACGAAGTCGATCGCGCGGTGCCGGCCGAATGGAACAACTCGCGCTCGCCACTAGGCAGTGCGGCGGTGTAGGCCAATCGCCGATTGATCGCCGTCAAATTCCGAGGATCGCTACTTAACCGACCCGAAACGTCGCGAACCAGCGTCATTGGCGAATCAAATTTGGAAGCCGCATACAACTCGGTTTGGTTTCCAAGACTTGCAGCGGCGTACAATCGGGCGCCGGTCGAAACGATCTCCGTGACCCCGGCCAGGGACGGAATGACCGCCGGCGACCCCGCCGCATCGCTGCGGTACATACGGTCAACGCCATCAGCGTCGGTGCGAATAAAAAACAAGTGATCGTCGAAGACGAGCAACGAACGAGGATTCGAATTGGGTCCGCCGCGGTTGCCATCGAGCACCACTCGCGTTCCAGATGCGGTCCCATCGGTACGATACAAACGCCGCAAAACTTGACCGTTTGAGTCTTGACCATAGTTGGCGGTGAAAAAGAGTTCATCGCCAAACGGGACCATGTCGGCGGGATCCGAGTTCATTGAACCCGAGATATTATGCACCCGCCGAGTCCCTACATCGCTGCCGTCGGATACGTACAACTCCCGCTGGCCGTCACTGTCGACAGCGGTGAAGAACAAGCGTGAATCCACGGCGGTTAAATTGCCTGGTTGGGACGAAGTAGACTCGTTCAAATCGCCCAGTGGCTCGACCCGCTGACTTGAACCACGCAGGACATACAACTCCCGCTGCTCATCGATCCGCCGAGCAGTGAAGTACAGGTCGTCACCAACCACAGTCAAATGCAACGGGTTCGACGAGACCGTGCCGCTTAAATCCGCCACCATTTTGACCGACGACGCTCCATCGGTGGCGAACAATTCACGTCCGCCCCGACCATCGGCGGCGGTGAAGTACAGACGGTCGGCGTGGTACACCATTTCAGCGGGATTTAGCGAAACACCGTTGGATTCGTCGGCGATCAACCGCGTCGTCACTCCGTCGCTGACATACAAACCACGCCGGCCGGAATCACCAATGGCCGAGAAATAAAACTCGTTGATCAAACTGTCATCGAGCGACCCGACCGCTTGGATTGCAATCGCGGACCCGGCACCATTCAAGCCCAATGCCTCCGGTGCAACCGCCAGATCATCGCCGTAGGCTAGGACCGCATCGGGCGCCTCCGCCGCGTCGAGCGCGATGTCGAGTGAGGCGACCGGTCGATTGATGTATACTGGCATCCGAAACGCCTCGATCCACTGGCCCGCGACCGCCGAGGGTGTCGACCAACCGCCCACAACGGTCAATTCATCCAATCCGAACGTCGCATCGTATCGCCCGCCTACGGCCGCTTCAAAAGACTGCCGACCGAACGCTTCACGACCGTTGAAGATCAAATTTGCCGCCACCGCAGCCGGATTGACGCTGCCATCGGCACGTTTGGCGTCGATCGACTCGACCGTCGCTGAAATCCTTACCTGCTGATTCGTTGTTGTCGCGGCAATCAAGTTCAGCGACGGCGGGGGAACATCGACGCCGATCAGTCCGGACCCGCGATAGCGAATTTCCAACAGCGTCTCGCCGCTGGCCAATCCGGATCGCCGCACCGCCACTTGTTCCGGTCCATAGCCCAACCTCACAAGCGCCGACTGCAATGCGGCGGCCGCATCGTCGCGAAATTCTTCGATCGGAATCCGCGTCAACGCATCTCCGACACGGACATCCCAACGACCACGCGACAAATCGGCCGGCAATAACGGCACTACCAAACGCTGAGTTTCGGTCAGCGCCGGCGTCAATGCATCAGGCAAGCTGGCGGCCAGATCAACGCCAAACGCAAACGCCCCATGGCCGCCGTCTCTTAGATCCCGATAAGAGACCGCCAGATCGAACACTTGGCCGACCTGAACTATGGCTTCCCTGGACTCCGGGCCAGTCAAACGAACCTCCCCATCGGCGATCCAAGCGTCCAGGCGAGCTTCAAAGACTTCCGCCGCCAGCAACTCGCGGCGTTCCAGCACTTCCGTTCTCAGCCGGCGCGGTAATCGGCGTCGCGACATGGAAGTGGACGTCGACCGTTGCAGTTTTCGGTCAAAAAGCATCTTAGTTCCGTTGGCAGTCAAGGAAGAGGTAAGACGAGGGCGATTCTAAGTATCCCCTCGTCTGGTGGGGATCGTCTTATGGGGATCGGAGATGCTAAGGGCGAATAGGAAGAAAGTCAACTTCCTTACCGCGTCGCCGCGAAGACGCTCAGCCCGTTGACTGACCATCAGTGATCGTTCATCCGCGAAGGCCTGTTCGGCAAGTCGCACCGCTTCATCGACGCGAGTCGGTACGCGGGCACATAGTTAGGGCTGCAGACTTACTCGGAGTAGGTACTCCGGTGGCTCATTGATGGGATAGGATCGAACAGAACCTTCGGACACTCAGCCGCCTGCTAACGAACGGTTGTTGCGGCAAAAAAGCGGGATGACGCGTGTCGCGAAACTTCTTGGATTCCGAAACCGACTTTATTTCGGCATCAAACGCACCAGCCGCATGCCGTGTTTGATTCTAGATCAGGGTCTTGCGAACACCGGGTCAGTGGATCTTCAGCCGAACGGCCGTCGTTTGATCTTGTAATCGCTCGCCGATCGAAGTCGAGGAATCTTGGAATGTGAAACCAGTAGTTCTGGAGGCTTCCTTAGCAGGCGAATGGGAAAGAACATCGAGAGTCATCGCTGAGTCTCGCAGTGATTCTGTTGCTGCTGCAAGAATACGAAACGTCGGCGAAACAACACTCAATCAACTTTCAACCAACTTGTCGTGGCATTGGTAAGTATGAGGAACTGACATCCAAAACGAACCAGACAAAACACCGTTTCGGAGTGAGGATCGCTGGAAATCACAGAAACACTATCGAGTCTATGCGCCAATCCTGTTTCGTTACGGTCAGAAGGGGGATTCTATCAAGACACCGACTTGCTGCCGAGGTGACGGTGCCAAGGACGTCAGCGATGACGATTCGCGACTGCTACGTGCTTATGAGGTAAAGATCACTACCACAGCCCGAAATGCTCAACTCCGATCCTCCGAAAGGTAGGGTTGGGGCCTCGAAGTCATCAATCTTCGGATCGGTCTGTTGGTTCATGAGACTCGTCGTATCCAACAACCTGCCACCCCGTTGCAAACAGTGGTTTGCGGAGCTCAACGCAAATCCTGTTCTGTCGATCAGGTTTTTCGCCCTTGAGGAGAACTGTGCCGTTGCTACCACTAATCTTGGCAGATGTTTCAAACCCGGTCAGTGTAAGTTCGTCCGCAGCCCAGCCATGCTCAATCGAGTGAGCCTTGGCGGCAGTAACCGGGCTCGGCGCAAGATTAGTCATCGCGAAAGCACAAACAAGCAACCCTCCGAATACAAACAAACCAGACGCGAGAATGAGTTTCAGATATTTCATGACGAAGGTGGTACTCCGCACTAACAAAAACGAACGCTAAGTTGCCAACGAAGTGGGACTCAATTGGTGAGTTCAGGCAATCAAAACCTGTCTGCAACCCACCATCACGCCATGCCCATCCTTCGATTGTAGTGATCTTGATCGACGATGGGTGGTATCAGCGAAACGCTACAGCAAGACTTCATCAAATCAGACTGGTAGCTGCCAACCCGAGCGACCGCCTCTGGAGCAGAGAATGCATTGCCCTATACCGCGATATACGTTTGCTCACCACCGAGTATCAGAGCCGCCATTCTATGAACGTCAGTTTGCAATTTGCGTGTCACGCGTGACAAATTGTGCGTATAAGAATCATGCGACCTACCATGGTTTCAATTTGCTGCACCATCCCTGTCAGTAGCTGAGCATGCTATTGGTCGGTTCAGGTGTCATGCAGCTGACGAGGGCTGTTCTTGCGAGGGAGCAACCGCCAAGGATCACCGTCCAACTGCCCGCGGTAGATATAGTCATCGCGATGCTCACGCCGACCGGAACGTCCAGCTCCACCGACTGGACGGTAGGGCGGGTAGAGTTGATTTCCAGAGATTAGCGACTTAATCTTTCGACAAATCTCAATCTGTATGTAGTCCGGAATCGGCATCCATCACTAAGTCGTCGAGACTGTTGAGGAATGACTGGGTCGGATTTTGGGTCAGTTCCACTACACATCGTCGTATTACCAGCGTTTTACAGGAAAGTTCGAGTCCCGTAGGGGTCATTGCTTCGGCGGTAACGCGAAGCACTCAATAGTCTGAAGTGGACATTTTCGAGTCCGCTTTGGATTTCTTCGAAGTGTATTCGGCTCCGCTTAAGCCGGATTCTGGGTCAGTAAGTTTCCAATTGTGAAGATGCTGTCCCGTGGCTTCGGCCACGTGCCCTCCGATGACCTGATCGACACGTAGCAACTTCGTCTCACTTGGTTTTCGAGCACATCGAAAGACCCTTCCGTCACGCGAACAGGATGATCATCCTTCAGTTCGGTACGCAGAAAGCCTCAGCAGTCACTGAACAGCCTACACCATGGCTCTACACGAGCTCGCTCGATGATCTTGGTCACGATCGCCCCCCATCGACATCACCACATCGACATCACCACATCGACGTCGTATGTCCGCCTCCTGCACCAAGCAACTTCAAAACGCTTGGCACCGGCTTGAATGATTCCGTTCGCCATTTAGCAGAGCGACTTCGATCAACATGCCGAGGACACTGCTTCGTGATCGGTGCTGCACGACCAGGTAGCAGTGTCGCCATTCTTCTTTTTAAATTCGGATAACGACTGAAGCCCCATCGCATGCATTCCTCGGTCCAGCGTTCTCGCATCCGCTTTAAGTTGAGGTGGTGATGCTTGATCGCATCTAACCTGAAATTAACTGCGTTTGTCACAAGAGTGAGTTCTCAACGAACTGCTTATGCGAACAACTTTCGGGGGCAATGAGTTCTTGGCTGATACACCGGTTACCTCGTCCACGACGATAAAATTCGCTAACCTTTGCGGATGACAACTGACATTTGGATAGTAACGTGCGTTCTGCTCGCGACGATCGTTGCCTTTGTGCTCGATCGGTTTCGACTCGATGTTGTTGCCTTCGTTTCGCTGATGGCACTTCTGCTCACTGGGATACTTACGCCCACCCAGGCGACCGCGGGATTCTCCAACCCACTGGTCCTGATGATCGCGGGACTCTTCGTCGTTGGCGGTGCCATTTTAGAAACTGGCGTCGCGGATCTGGCGGGAAGGTGGCTCGGTCGTGTTGGTGGCACCTCCACTATCCGGCTCACGGTCACCGTGATGCTCGCTAGCGCCTTGCTGTCGGCGTTTCTCAGTTCCACTGGAACCGTAGCGGTAATGTTGCCGGTCGTTTTGAGCCTTTGCCGCCGAGCTGAAGTCTCTCTGTCAAAGCTTCTTATCCCTCTCGCATTTGCCGCTTCACTTGGCGGCATGCTGACACTGATTGGTACTCCGCCAAACATGGTCGTCAACCAAGAACTGCGCGATGCAGGACTTGAAGCGTTTTACTTCTTTTCATTTGCCCCGGCTGGAATTCTGATGCTCACTCTCGGCATCGTTTTCATGTGCACGATTGGCACTCACCTGCTTCCGGCAAAACGAACGGATGCCGGAAATGCGGTTCAGAACCGAGGTCTGGTTTCACGCCCAGAACTCATTCACACCTATGGCGTCGACGGACAGATTTGCGAGATCAGAGTTTCGCACGATTCAACATTCGCCGGACGAACGCTGCGCGACCTCAGTCTACGCACGACCTATCACGTCAACGCGCTCGCGGTTTCCACCACCAATTCACGCGGACAGGTGGTGCGACGGTGTGATCCTGACACGCTTCTGCAGCCCGGTGACACTCTTTTCATCAAGGCGTCCAGCGAAGAAGCCGTGACAAACCTCATCCGAGAAGCAAGGTTGGATTTGGTTGCTTCTCCAGCCGTATTACCGAAGGAGGTCCATCTCGCCGAAGTCATTATTCCGCCGCGATCAGAGCTTATCGGCCGGACGATTCGCGACGTGGACTTTTTTCGCATCTACGGAGCGATGGTGCTCGCGTTGCAGGCTGGAAATCGGCCAGCCAAAACTCGAACATCGGACACGACGCTAGGCGCCGGCGACACACTCTTGATTGCCGCCAATGAAAGCGCGTTGAAGAGGCTGCGAAAATTTCGAAACGATGTCCTGCTGGTTAGCGAACAGGAAGAACAACGAGAGTCGCCGCTGACCCCCACGGCTCGCTGGGTAGTCGTCATCCTTGTCGGAATGCTGATTGCGATGAGTACAGGCATCGCTGCCAACGTGACCGCCGTCCTCGTAGCCGCCGCCCTGATGGTGATTGCCGGAGCGTTTCGCGGAACGAACGTTTACCAAAACATTAATTGGGAGAGCATCGTGATGATCGCATCCGTCATGCCGCTCGCAACCGCGTTGGAAAAAACCGGGGCACTCGACCTGGTCGCTAGCGTGATCGTGGGAAGACCAGGGCTAACGAGTCCACCAGCACTGCTGTTGCTGCTTTTTGTGGTCACATCGTTACTGAGTCAAGCAATCTCGAATACCGCGACCAGCGTGCTGATAGCTCCCCTCGCACTCCAGCTTGCCGAGCAACTCGGCGTTTCTCCCTATCCACTATTGATGGGAGTTGCCCTGGCTGCGTCTACAGCATTTGCCACGCCAATCGCGTCACCGATCAACGCCCTTGTGGCGGGAGCAGGGAACTATCGCTTTGGTGATTTTCTACGAGTGGGCGTGCCGCTGCAGATCTTAATTCTTGTTGCGACACTCGCCATCGTGCCATTGCTGTTTCCTTTTAATCCATAACCCAAGCAGACAACGCAAACTCATCGATGCCGCTTAAGTGCGAATCAATGATCGCCGCCCCATCCGGGAATGCTCGCAGACCAAAGTTCGACTACCGTTTCGGATTCAGGCTGTTGCAACATCGATAGAGCAAATGGTATTGCATCAACGATCCGGACCGCTGACTTTCCCTTCGCGATAGCGTGCAAGCTCGGCTCCAGTGCACGCGATGGCTAATGCCGAGTCAGATCTGAGGTCAATTGCACGATTCGGCACCCGCGAGGCTCCCGTCAACTGGAACATCCCGTCAGTTTTTGCTGCAACCTGATCGTAATTCGTTCGACCTGCTACTGGCCATGCGGAGCAGAACTGAACTCGCCGTAGCTTGAACGATCGACGAGCTACTGTTTCTGGTGTTCTTATGCACTCTCGCCCTTCGCCCTCGATGCATAGAAGCTTAGTAGGGGTGTGGAGAAGTTGCTGTGAATCAATAGTGAAAGCGCGATGGTAGTTAGAACGATTCCGCCCAGGCGATCGGTAGTTGCTTCGTCGAGTCCTTTGCCGGCCGCATAACTCAGATAGTAGAGCGAACCGATTCCGCGGATGCCAAAGAACGCAATCAGCTTTTTCTGAACAGCGCCGGTTTCGCTTTGCACCAGGGCCGCGTAGGTGGAAATGGGACGGATGATGGCGAACATGACAATCGCGATCCACCAATCAGTTGGCAACGTCCAGTGCGAACAAAGCAAACAACCGATCAACACGACCAATGCGACTTCCAAAATTTCACCAAACGTATTGTTGATGCTAGCGACTTTGTTCATCAGTCGTTCCGCATCGTCTTCACCACGTTTCTCATCCTCCTCGTCCTCCTCGTCCTCCGCAAAACATCGCAGCGCGACACCGGACGCAAAGACAGCCAAGAACCCGTAGGAGTGGATAGCGATTGCCGCGCCGTAACTGAATCCGATCAGTCCTAGCGTCAAGAGTTCCTCGCAGACTGCCGCATATGCAGTGGAGCGGTTGAGCCAGACGCTCAGGCGGCTGATACCGTAACCGGCGATCCAGCCGCAGCCTATGCCGGCGGCAATCGCCCACACCAAGTCCACCGCAAACCAACGCCAACCGCCGTCGCCGAGTTCGTGAAGGCCGAGGAGTCCAAGTCCTAGCATCACGAATGGGAATGCCGCTCCGTCGTTGAGTCCCGCCTCGCCGGTGAGTGCGTACCGCAGCTTGTCTCGATCATCGTCGTGTCGAACTTGAACTTCGCCGGCGAGTACGGGGTCCGTGGGAGCGAGGACGGCACCGAGCAACACAGCTGCACCGAGAGAGAGTCCCAAGGCAAGGCACCCGACCGCGGCGATGCCAATGATCGTTAGCGTCATCGCAACCGTGGCGAGTGGGATTGGCGACCTGCGGAGGTGTGACCACGACGGCTTGAGTTTCATCCCGGCGGTCAGCAGACTGACGAGAACAGCAATTTCCGTAAGGACTTCGATCAATTTCGCATCGTCGGTCAAGTTCAATTTCACTAGCCCGAGTCCCCAAGGGCCTATCGCGATCCCGACTAACAAGTAGATCACAGGCATGGAAACTGGCAACTGACGCAGCGGTCCCTTGGCGAAGGCTGCTAACAGGAACACTGTCCCGATGACGAGAGACCAGATCGCTACTTCGTCCAATGAAATATTTCCTTGCGGAGATTATGAAACGTGACGTATTCAATCACAGACTGAAGTCCGCGCGACGGGTTTCGACCCAGGAAGACCTCTTAGACGGATAATGCCGTAAGGGCAAACTTCGGTCGGCAAGTCGCGATCACTTCAAACTGTTCGTCGGCACGACCGACGTGTTCTAGCCGGGCTGTAACAGAGCATGGAAGTTCACACGGCCGGTAACTGGAATGTGATTCTGGGCTGGCTGGTCGCAAATCAACCATTCCTAAGTCGTCGGCCCGACGCAATTCGATACTATTTCCAGTGAGAGGCAAACCGCATGCCGCCAGATCGGGACCGGCACACACTTTGCCCAAGCGGTTCAGGACTTTTGTCGAAATCACGTTTGCGTTGATACTTGTCGAGAGTCAATGGTGGATCTCCTTCGCTTGTCGCGAGAGGGTCGCGTCGGGAAGGTTGACTTTCCAATAGTCAACAACCATTCGTGCGGTCAACTCGCAAACCTGCAACCCGTATGAGTATGGACGAACGCCAGTTGCATGAGGGAACGCGACATCATAGAGACGATCGTTTGGCTGCCCGTCGACATCAATGATTCGATACGAAGGATCAATGTCGATGCCGCCGATTTCGTAGGCGGGCGGATCAGTGTCGACCAATCGTTCGCGATCACAATCGCTAAGTTCTTTGACCGAGTCAGATCTAGCAAACTCGGCGCGTGCTGGTCGGACGCTACCGGATCGTACCAGCGACGCAAATGGGAATTCGTCCAGCTTGAGTGATCCTTGACCCGTGCAGTCGACGAACATGCGGTACGTGTGTGTTGTTGTCTTATTGCCTTCCTCGACATCGACGGTTGTTTCACCGTTCTCGCAGCAGACGACCGTAGCGCGACCTGCAACCAGTTCTAACCGACCGGCATCTCGCAGTGCTAACAACATTCGAGCCGATTGCAGTGGCATCGCCGCGATTACGTTCAACAAAAACGGCATCACGACGGACTGAAAGCGAATGTGATCCTCAGCAGGCATCCAGTGGGCGTGGAAATTCAACGTGTACATCAAATCGTCAAAAATTTCCTTCCAATGAATCGGCCGATCCTGCTCAACAGACTCTTTCGCTTCGGGAAATTCGCAGCGCATGCCCTCAAATGCGTCGGCATACTCGTGTTCATCCGTCATCGTTTTAGCGAATGATTCGATCCCGAAATCGCTCGCTTTTAACTGTTCAACAATGTCATCTCGGCCGTCGCTAGAAAATGCCTTGATCAGTGACGGTCGGCAGACTTGGTCGAAGTAGGTATCCAGTCGCAGAAAACCGTTTTCGTCGCGTAAGTGTTCTAAAACGTCGGCACGTACGTGGCGGTACAGCACTCGGAACGACTCGGTCTGTTCATACTGCAAATGCGGAAGCCAGCCTTTAGCCGCATGCATCACGAAGCGGAATTCTCCACTACCTGGGTTGGCCCTGTACTTCATCGTGTCGCCGTCGTCAAACCGCCCGTGACGATGAGCCAATGATGAAATTACATCGAAAGCACTCAGCGAAGCACCAAGCGTTCCTATCGTGAAGTTCCACTGCTCATTGCTGTTGGGCAACAACTTTTGAATCGGCCAAGGTGAGGCGTAATATCCTGCCTGTGGTTGGTCTCGATCGTCGAAGCTGTGTCCGCTCGCTATCACGACCGCATCGAACTCATACTCGGACCCATTGTCTACCACCACGGTGACGCTTTCCGCGTCGATTTGGTCGTTGATGTCGGCAACACGACAATTGGCATGCTCAACAATTCGTACGCCTGCGGTTCGCAGCTTGTGAAGTTGTGCTTGGAATTGGTCAGCGAAGTAATGCCCCATCGCCAACCGACTGTACGTTTCATCCTCACTAATTTCGCCTGGACGCATGCCGTAGCTAAGAAGAGTATCGTCATCGAGCTGGCGAAGCCAATCCGCAAACGGAGTCTCTAGAGGAGGCAATTCCTTCGATGCGATATTACATAAGTTGTACTGATCGGTCGTTCGCGGGCTATACGGCATGCCTCGCCCAAGCTCGATGTCCTTCTCAAAAATCTCGATACGGTCAATGTGGCTCGCCAAGTGGTTCGCAGCATCGGCAATGTGTTTCAACAAGTAGAGTGCCGTGGGACCGCTACCGATGATGGCTAAGCGGCGAAGGTTGACCATATTGAGGCTCTCGTAGTGGGACATGCCGGAATGTCTTCGACGCGAAAGGATTTCTGGCGAAATCCACTACGAATGCACATCTCGTGCCAGCGTTATTTGGAACGAAGTTTGCGGGATCGACCGACTATGAAGCTCACTAAGATCATCGTTTCACCCGGCCACGATTATTGGGTTGGGAAGGGGGAACTCACCCTTCAACACGGCACGCAAAGCCCCAACGAGGTAGTATGCGAGGCTGGCAAAGGTTTAGTGGGCGACCGCTACTACCACGGCAGATCCAATCGCAAAGGCCAGGTGACGTTCATTGATGAGGCGGTGATTAATGCCATACGACAACGGTTCGACTTGGCCGAGCTAGACGATTCGTTGTTCCGCCGAAATTTGATCGTTTCCGGAGCTGACCTGTCGACGTTTCTTGGCAAACGCTTTGAGTTACAAGGTGTGGAATTTGAAGGCAGCCAGGAATGCCGACCTTGCGACTGGATGGACCGCATGATCGCGCCCGGTGTAAAAGAGTTTCTGCAAGAGAACTTTCGCGGAGGGTTGCGAGCCAAAGTGATTACGAGTGGCAGATTGGTTGCGAACTCGTAATCTCGCCTACAGCTAAGACCACCTGCATTGGCACGAACGACCTCACGCGATGGCATACTTTCTCGCATGCATATATAAGTAAATGTCCAATAGCCCAGTGGTTCGTCGCCTCTTCGACCGTGCGGCCGTTCTATTGATGGCGTCCTTCGACGATAGGACTGCCGTCAACTAGCCGAAGACTCTCGATCACGCCACCAGCGAGCGTACGGCGTGTTCTTAACTAGGCACCGGTTGTAATCACTGTCGTCATTCCACCAACAGGGTCCTCTTTCGCCTAGTGCGATCTTGACCTCGTTGACTCTTGCTCGCGCTTTACGCAGCTCACCTTTGTTGCCCCCTGCCTTAGCGGACTTGACTGCACGACGAGCTTGCATCAATTCACGAACCAACCGTACTCGATCCTCCTCGCTCAGGTTTGGATTGGTGCACCGCCACAGTCGTTCGCGATGGACAAAGTATCTGCCGTCTTCGGTGGTTGGGTATTTCACGGATAAGCCTGTGACCTACGCAAGGATTTCCAACTGGTCATCTTCAGGGTAATTTAGGTGACATCCATACCTCAAACATCACTCGAACGTTCAGTACAGTTTCTAGTCGTTGATTGGCAGGCACGTAACAATCGGACACGTTGCGGAAGATCAAGCTGACTCATTCAACATGGTTTCGATTGCATCAGCGCTTAGAGCCGAAACTGCAAATGTTATAAGTGTCTCATAGTACTCGGGATGTCGTTCGTTGATGCTGCTGGACTAACGGCTAATCGGCTCTCTGGCTTAGAGCTTGCAAAGACTCTTTGGACCGCACCATTCAAAAATGAGAACATGAATCGAGCTGCAATCGCAAACTGCATCCTCAAGATGGCGACTGAGCGGGGTGAGGCAAAGTCCATATGTCCGTCAGAGGTTGCTAGAAACTTGTTTGGTGAGTCGTGGCGATCCCAAATGCCACTAATTCGCGACATAGCTGCGGAACTGGTAGTCGCAACGCAAATCGTTGTCACACAGAAGGGTCATAGTGTTCATCCTGTTGATGCAACCGGCCCTATTCGCATTTCGATCACTAAGTCCTAGTCGAGTGCGAAGACCGAGGCCATTTCCGCCGTTTGTGCACTGGCTTCAGTGACTCCTCTACCTGAACATTTAACAAACCGCGTGCACTGCAGTCGCCACCAGGTTCACAAACATCACACTTGCAACCATCACTTTTCGATTCGTCGTCGAAATGGCTCAGAATGGCAGCCCATCGGCAGGAGTGACGTCCAGCAAACTCGACCATTTGCTGAAGAGCAATCTGTCGATCTTCGGCACGCCGATGGGCGTCTTGGGCAATTCGATCAGTGACATCGTGACTAACTTCGTCGACCAATACCTGCCATCGTCCGCGTCCAGTGGGAGCGACCAAACCGCGCGATGCCAATTGTTGTAAACAGCCCTTGAGCGTCTGCCTACCTAAAGCACTAATCTTCTTCAACTCCGCCAATGACACAGTTCCATCTTCCGAGCCCCACCTTTCGACGCCCTGGATAAGACAGCGGTGAGCTGTTGCGAGTTGCGACGAATCTAAATGCCCACCTGCGAACAGCTTAAGGACTTGCAGGTCATCTGAATCGAACAATAGCGTGCAGTTAGCGCTCTTCCCATCCCGGCCCGCTCGACCTACTTCTTGGTAGTAAGCCTCAATGGAAGGTGGCAGGCTGTAGTGAATAACTTGTCTGATATCAGGTTTGTCGATTCCCAGTCCGAATGCGTTAGTCGCAAACATGACTGCTGGTGGTCCGTCCATAAACTTGTTCTGCGAATCAATCCGGTCCTGCTTTTTCATTCTGCCGTGATACGCAAGCACCGGATACTTCAAGTCGCAAAACTGATTTGCGAGTCGCTCGACTTCCTTAACCGTAACACAGTAAACGATCACCGGTTCATTACGGAACTCTCCGTTGTTCATCGTTAGCATGTGACGAAGACGCTCCTGCTTGCTCGCTTCACCACAACACGCTTCTACCGACAACCGCAGGTTCGGTCGATATGCCGAGTTCGACACTGTTACAGGGTCAATCATATGCAGACAAGAAGTAATCTCTTCAACTGTGCCCGCCGACGCGGTAGCTGTCATCGCGAGAATTGGTGGATCACCAAGACGCTTCCGAGCGTGTTGCAGGCAAAGATAGTCCGGTCGAAAGTCGTGACCCCACTGACTTACACAATGAGCCTCATCAACAACAAACAAATCAACACCAATCTCAGCAAGCAACTCGCACAAATCTGTCTGTTGCAGACGCTCGGGCGTCGTAAAAACAAATTCCGACTTTCCCGACTTCAAATCATCTCGAAAGGCTTCAGCCTGCTTCTTCGACTTCGAACTGTTCAGAATGACCGCGTGAATTCCGTTCTCACGAAGACTAGCCGCTTGATCTTCTGCCAGTGATATCAACGGACTTACAACGACAGTGACTCCATCCAATTCCAAACCTGGCAACTGGTAACAGAGACTTTTTCCTGAACCGGTTGGCATCAAGATTAAAGTGTCGCGGCCCTGCAACGCGGCACGACAAGCTTTTGACTGACCGGGCCGGAATCGTTTGTAGCCAAATGACTGCTCTAGTCGTTCGCGCAGTTTCGGCACTTGACTCATGATTGCAACTTTCAACTGATGACAACGACCATACCGAGGTAGCATGACGAGGTAGCGTACGACGCCTTGAATGCACATCGTGCGAATGACTAGGACTATTGACGACTGATGCTGACGCTGGACAAACAAAGTGTTAGATACCAACGTCGCAACGCGTTACAAACTCATCACGTGCAGTCGTGACACTAGCCTTGCTTGATTTCGCTATTGGTCTCTTGCGAACCTATCCATCTCTTCAGATACCAAGAAGTACAAGATTCAACGGCGGTGACGATCCGGAAGATAAGACATGATCGTCGATGATGGCTCGCGCGACCTGATATACGCCGCGTAGCCTAAAGCTCCCAACGCAAGGCCCGCAATGAACACTAGACCGGAGGTCGCACCACGGTGTTCATCCACCTCATAGCGGACTCGATCCATCGCTGTCTGAACCGGCGGAGCAACACGATCGCTCAATTGCTCGCCCATGTGGCTTGCCCGTTTCAGGATCGAGGGTGCTGGAGCATGTTCACGGACTACAGCCTGAACTTCGTCTGCGGACGTGTTTGTGAATTCATTCAGAAATTTTTCAAGTTCGTAGACATCCTGTGGCAATGCTTCGACGTCGCGTGAGTCCAAGTGCGGCCAGCGTTCAATGATCGCAGTCTTCACTCGAATCCAGGGTTCGTCCGACCACGCAGGCTCAGTTGACTGATTCTCGCTCACGGTGGCTTCGTTTCGGCTGCTCACGTCTGCATTCCTATCTCATTTTCTCGATGCCCCGCGTCCACCGTTCATAGTGGATAGATTCGCTGCATCGGCCCCTTGTTGCTTTGCAACCCGTGTGCCAACAAGTTTCCATTTCCCACTGCAAGCTTCCTCATCTCAACTCTTTCGCTTGTAGCCCTCGGGTACGGCCGAAGTGTCGATAATTTCCGAGCATGAATTTCGAGCATTTGTAGAGTGCCAACTCAGCGAGCCATTGCGTCAGTTCAGGACTACTTTCAAAATCAAACAAAAACCCGAAGAGCTCTGTGATGCCCATTAATGCGAGTAACGGGTGTCAAATGAGCTTAGACATGATGTTTGTCGCAGGTAATCAATGACGAAGTTATCACGACCTAACCTACTGCGACATTAGAAGACAACGAGGTCCAACCCAAAAAGGTTGCTCACCGAGAATGACAGGGGATCAGCAAATTCTTGTTGGCAACATCGTTCCCTTTTACTTCTATTGCTTGCCAACGGTCGTTCGCATCAACACGAGATTGTCATGCACCAGACTAGACGACCAGATGAACTTTGCGTCGGATTGGGGGTCGTCAAACAGGTCGGTAAAGTTCGTGTACGCGGGTTTGTTCCTGACACCAATAAAATCATTGGTGAAAGTGAAAGCGTTTGCCCAATCATTATCGTCAAAATCGACGGCGGCCAAGTTTTCAAGTATTGGCCAGTGTGCCGCGAAGTACGCCGTTCCGTCTGCCGCGTCATCCGTACTGCACTTTGAGCTATCTCGAATTTACTCTAACGGAGAAAGGCACGATCGTTTTGGCCGAAACCAGTGGCCTTGGTTTCGCCGTAGCTCCCGGCATGGGCGAGAAGGCGGGCGGACCAAGCCACCTGTTGCGAAAGATGGGTCTAGCGAATCTTGCCGAGACACCAGAGAAGCTTACGACGTGGAAGCTCGTCAAAGATGCCGACCGCTGGCCTGGATAACGACAGCTTGGACGACCAAACCATATCTCTGTTGATCGGCGATCAGTAATCCAAAGACACCCGCGAGAACGAGCATCGAAGATACACCGAAAAAAAGGATGAACGCATCGATCATCCACCACTTCCAACCTGCCGCAAATCTTTACGCTGCGGCGTTACGACTTGAGATATCCGATGACGACTTTACGCGACCAAACCGATACGCAGTTCGCCAAGCTACAGCAATCGAAGCCTGAGTTTGCGAAACAAATCGAGTCTCTTCTAGCTAAAGCTCGCGATTTTGGAGATGGGAAAGATGCGATTGCAGTGGGCCAACCCGCTCCAGATTTTGAACTGCCAAGTGCCAAAGGTGAAGCGATCAAATTGTCTGCCCTGCTCGCCGGCGGACCGGTGGTGATCATGTTCTATCGTGGCAGTTGGTGTCCTTACTGCAACCTGCAACTGCGTGCGATGCAGAACCGACTCGCTGACATAGAAATCCATGGCGGCCAGCTTGTTGCAGTGAGTCCGTCGGTCCCCGACGAATCACTGTCGCTGATCGAAAAGGAAGAACTAAGATTCACAGTGCTTTCAGACAAAGACGCACTGGTTGCCTCGCAATATGGAGTCGCTTGGAAAGTCCCCGAACTAATACTCGACCATATGCGTGACGACCGCGGCCTTGACCTGACCAAAATCAACGACGGTAATGGCACCGTGTTACCCATCCCTGCGATTTTTATCATTTCAATCGATGGCATCGTGACGTGGCAATACGTCAACGTGGACTATCGTCATCGCGCTGAGCCGGAGGATGTCATCGCAGCCCTTCGCGAATTATACTGATGGCCTCGCACATGAAACGTATTTTCTATTGAAGATGACAACGGATGGCAGACGCTTTCCGGATTCAGCAAGATGGCAGAGAACTTTCGCGACTCTGTTGTCACACGATGATGGAGATGAACAAGATCGTTGCGGAACTGGGCGGCTATACCAGCCGCGAGAACACCAGCCCTCCAGGCCATCAATGAATGTCGATCGGCCCGCAAGCCATGCACATCATGGCAAGGTTCTTGCTCGATTCCACACCTCGAGCGAATCAAAGATGTTTGTAACAACGAGGGCCGCCGCAGTAGAGTCAACCATCTCAAGACGCCTAGACCGGAAGCTCCGGTTCACGTCATGGATGTACATGGCAATCCAATGCATCGTGCGAAACAAAGTAAGGACCGATTCCATGCCCGGATTCGTGCGTCGTAACGTACAACCATTTCAAAGATGCCGGAAAAAAGTAGAAATCAAAGGACGGGAAACAATCCTGGACGGCAATATCACGCGGGCAATACCAGAGCATATCAAAGTCTTCGTGCCAAACGTAGATCGGCGAATCACATTGCTGGGCAAACGCGTTCTCAGCGGCGGCACGATCCAGTGCCGGCTGAAATCGATAGCTGTATGCGTGCCACAGACGGCCCTTGTAGGCGTACGAACCTGTTTGCTCGTGCACAACCGCGAAGAAGTGCCGAGTCATCCTCTTCATCACTTGCCGAAAGGATTGACCAAGAACGCGAAAGTCGTCTGGCGGGTAGTCGCAGTCGCTCACTAAATCTTCTCCATCAGCCTATACGCATTCGACATCGTTCAGTTTCACCGAGTTGGGCGTCGAAGAAGCGAAGCGGCTTCTTGCAGCCAATCGGATCGACTCAGATTCCCATCTGCCTTTGGCAACTTGGTCGTGTCGAGGTCTAAGCCCAGAGCGATTTTTCCCCATCGCTCGGCCAGTTCGGCAGACAAATCCTTCTTCAGCTCAACGGCATGGCTTGGATAGTTTTCAGTGTACTGACCATGAATCGTTGCCCCTCGTGGCCCTCGATCTGGTTTGTTCGCTAGACCATGAAGTCCTCCTGCTGTGCCAATTGCCTGAACGATCCGAAACAACGGATGATCCCGCGGCACGTCGCCAGCGTACACCGTAGCTGCGCCGGCTGAATGAAGCCGCTGTTGAAGCAGGCGTACGGGCACCTTTTGAACCGGAACCCCCTCGGCCCGTACTAGGTGCGCCGCGTGCCCGGCCGCTTGGCCCAGCGACATCCAGATCGGCTCCAACCGCAGCGCGCAGAACCCAACGTGGGTCGAACTGGCCGCCACGGGCACCAATAGATTCGTCACCTGCGGCGGGACGATCACGCCATAAGGAATTTGGTACGGTGGAGTTTGGTTGTAAAACTCGCCGATGTGTCTACCGCTAAAACGAGTTCCTTCATGACCGGTGCCGTGACAGTTATTACCGTATTCACCAATAGCCACTGATTCCGGATGCAAACGAGCGCGGGCTTCATCACCCTCCGACTGACAATCATGTTGAGTGAACAGATATTGGCCGACCATCCGTCGCGCTTCCCTCACATAAAGCTGCGGCGGCAGGTGCCCCGTGTCCTCGAACTCGTCCCTGCACCAGCCCCACTCACTAGCCTCGTCCCGAAACCTCTTGGGAACAGCGTCATCGTTCTGGAGAAAGTAGAGCAGTCCCACTTGATCCCGCAGATGCTCGGCGAAGATGCGGTCGCGTTCCTCCGCCGTACCCTCGGGCCAGCCGAGATTCTGACCGGGCAATGACAGACGGATCGCCCCGCCGGAAACGTCGTTTATGTCATATTTATCGTTGGGCAGTGGCGGAGTTTGCGCTTTAAAAAGACAATTCTTTGGGTAGCCGAAGATGGATTCGATCTCGCCCCCATTCAAGACATCCAACACCGCGACGAAGTCCTCTCGCCTATAACCCTCAGGGGCCGAGGGTGCGACGCGGTGCTTCGGCTTCTTTGTCATGGTGAAACGGAAATTGTACGCCTGCAATTGCATGTCAGCTTTCTGCGGCGCCAATGGCTCGTCATGCGCTGCTCGTCCTTCGCGGCCGACGCAGTACGGCACGCCGGCCTTTGCCATCAGATCGCCCTCATAGCTCGCATCAATGAAGACGTCCGCCGAGAAGTCCCAGGTCTTGCCATCAGCCCCGATAAACGTCGCCTTCCGAATAGCCGGAGCTACCGCACCGCGATCGAGCTCGACTCCTTCGAGGCGAGCTTCGGTGATGACCCGAACCCGCACCCTCTCCTTGAGCATCGCATTCAACACGGCCAAGTTCACGTGCGGCTCCGCGAACACTCCGCCAAAGCAATCCTTCACCTGTTGGGAGTCGCGGCCATACTCGGCTACGTAATACGTCTCGACGCGATCAGCGAAGTCGAGGAACGCACCGGTCAAACCTTCGCGCGCGTGGAAGTCCGTGTGCGATAGCCCGGATGTAACTAGCCCACCGACACGACGAGTCCGCTCGACGAGCACTACCGACTCACCATCGTCAGCGGCGGCGAGAGCGGCGGCAATGCCGGCGGGAGTACCACCGTAGACTAGGACTCCGCATTGAGGCTCTTTCGCAGCACCCACGCTGACAAAAAGGAAAAGCATCGTGATCGCTAGGAGTTGACGCATCGTGTCTTGATTTTCAGAGAGAACCCGCTGTTCCAGTAGCCGAACGTTACGGATCACCGGAGCCCGTATACAGCTTAGATTCGACGTCACGTAGCGGGGCGAGATTTTCATGCTGGCGGTCACGGAATGGTTGCCAGAACCTAAACATTCGCGGCAAGCGGCACGGACGCAAGACGATCACGACCGGGTTGCACTGCCGATCGCCACCGAAAAAGCGAAATACAGCGACCGATAGTGAAAGCGAGCGCCAATGACGACGTTCGGACCAGTTCAACACAATCGAGCGGTTCTGTAGTCGCGGTACTATGGTATCACGTAGCCGTGCCAGTTCGGACTATCGGAGTACACAACCAATGTGTCAATTCCACGAAAGCACCAAAGTAGCCAGGCAATCATGGTCAGTGCGACAGCGTAGACAAGCGTCGCGGCGAGTAAAACGAGAACAAACGAGACAGTTAAGGCAACCACCGGTGCGGCGGTGACAAGGACGGCAATGGCAGGGAATAGCTGCACGAGTGTTGCCGCAAAACGCAACCCGTCACCGGACCGGGAGAGCTAAACTAACCATCGCCAAAACGCCCGCAAGACAGTCTCCGGGACATCCCGTGGTTCTTCTTGTTGGACTAGTTGCTGAAGGGATCAGCAGATGCATCGCCACGAACCACAGTGCCGGTGGTTTTAGGACCGATCTTGGAGAAGTCAACGAAGAGCAGTTGCGTTGAGCCATTGCCCAGGAATGTCATCTGCGTTTCGAATTTTCGATTGTCCGACATTTCTACACGAATTGTCGGCGTTGACCGACGAAAACGAAGGGTCGGGCTGTAGCCATATAGATTGACGATTGCGTCGCCGACATAAAGATTGTCGACATACAGCTTTGCAACCTGCGGCTTGAAGGAATCCGCAGAACGTCCAGAAGCTACAATCTCAGGTGCAAAGTAGAGTCGTAGCGTCGTGACCTCAGGATTGCACGACGGAGAAACGTCATCGGCATGCACAGCGTGGACGAGGAAGAGCGTTAGAAACGCGAGAACCGCATGGCGTATCAACATCGGGTTTACCTGTAGGAAACGATCGTTTAGGTGGGATAACGTTTAGGATAACCGGGTACGAAGAGTAGACTCTCCACTTCAAACCCGTGTGATTGAGCACTCCGCCTTCATCCGTTTGTTATCCGCCTTCGTCCGGCGAGGATCGTCCACTTTGCGTTGGTGACCGTAGTGTGAAAGCGATTGGAACCAGCATGATTGCCAAAGCGCCCATCGGCCCGAGAAAACGAACGCAAAAGTACGTAATCGGACAAACGACCAACGCGACGATAAAGGCAAACTTCGTTTCAGACATGCGTGTTGCTTTGTGGTGCTGGTGCGAGAATCGGTTTCTTGGACATCAATGCTGACAGTGCACCCCGATTTCAATTTCCGTGATTTAACTCGGATAACGGCAGGCAGAACCGGGCCGCTGCGGTTGATGCTCCACTTGAAAACACGCGATCGACGGCTCCGCGTTCATGCCATTATTGTACGGCAATCTCAGCCTCTGAGCAGACCTTCACCTGCCAGTCCATCAATAGTTTAACACCCTCAGGAATGCCGTACGTTTCTGCGAAATTGTTTGAGAGTTGTTTGTTTAGCAATGGGTCTACGACGATCATCAGTTTACCAAGTTGCTCGTAGTAAACTCGAACGTGAGCGTGATTGTCAAAATCAATCTTAGTCGATCCAAATAGGCTATTTAGCGCGTTGACCGTGTTTGGACGGGTCAAAGCAATTTCTGCATGTGCAATTGAATGCCGCACTGCACTCAAAGCCCGATCACGATTTGCCTCAAGGCATTCGTATGCCTTATGAGCTGTGAGGTACTTCTGAACCCGTTTCGATTCTAAAAGCAGTTTTGCAATGAATAGCGTTGCCTCGTAGAGCTTCGGCGATTTCGTTTGCCGTACAACATCGGTGTCAACTTACCATCATGCATGATTCGACAAAGAGCAGACGAATCAAATTGGCGAATCGAACCATCTGGTAGCTCTGCAAATTGGTACGGTCGGTGCCAAGGCGTCCTCACGAGAAAGTCGTGGCTGGAGATTCCGGAATTCTTCTGAAAACGCTCCGGAACGATCCGGCAATATTGGAAGTTCGCGTAGTCCTGTGAGTTTGAATCCATCCGTTCCGTCCAGTGTAATCTGCATCCCTTGTGACATACGACACAACGAAAGGTTCGTCTCTAGCCGTAGAACGTCGGAATTCACGCGGTGGCGGGAGTTGATCACCCACTTCCAAAAGCACGCCACCGCCACTCGCGTGCAATTCTCTGGTTATCCGTCGTGATGGGAGGGTATAAAACACCTGTTAGGCGTCCGGTACGACGAAGCTTAAGTGATGGGCGGCATGCCATTGTTGCATCAAGAGCCACTGTTCACGATTAAGTCTTCCCAGCATCGGATAGTGTGTGACGAATGGAGTGGAGGGATCCATTAGGGTTTTCGCAAGCGCGTAGAACCGGTTTGCGCAGTCGTCTTCGTCGAGATCTAGGGCGGGCTGAAGTTGTTTCGGGGCTTTGCCACGAAGCTTAGATGGTTTTCCCTTCCGCATCGTAGGCATGAACATCAGTTTCATCACTGGTCGCAACAGGGCAGGAAACGTGAATTCCGCGCCGTCGATCGTCATTTGCATGGACATGTTCAGGTGATCGAGTATTTGGGCGAGGCTCCAAGCACCAACCAGTTCGTAGCCGCCTTCACGCAATCGAACAATGTCGGTGCAAGCAGCACCCAAATCAGGATAACGCAAATCCATTCGTCGATCTGCGATTGTCACTTTCCGTTCAGGTTTCTGGAGCATGCTTGTTGAGTGTGATTGTAGCTGGTGTGAATAATTCAGTCGGATAAAGAATTCATGAAGTCCGTGGTTTGAGGCGAGTCGGTTGCTTTCGCGCTGCTGACCAGGCGGTGATCGTTCTCTTTCGAGACATCACAATCAATCGCTTCTAGCGTGAACACCCCAAACCACGGAGACTTCTTATGGTGACATGCACCATCGACCTTGGCAAGTTTGATAGCGTCTGCTGCTTCTTCGACCCGGCCAGCCAGAAGCATCAGTTCAAGACCATCGCCACTCGGCGCTCACACATCGAGCACCTGCTAAGCTCTCGGCCCGACATCGATCTGATCGTCATGGAAGCCTGCGGACCGTCAGGCTGGATCAACGACATCTGCCAAGATAGACAAGTGAAAACACTCGTCTGCAGCACCAACGAGAAAGCTTGGAACTGGAAAGCCACCAAGCGAGAGACCGATCGCGACGACGCACTGAAGCTCGCCGAAATGTCCCTGCTGCGGCGACTCGTGCCGGTCCACGTGCCAAAGCCAGACATTCGCGAGCAACGAGCGTTCATCAAGTATCGCAAGAGTGTCGACAAGGACATCAACCGACTCAAGAACTCGATACGCAGCCTCTTCGCCAACCGTGGCATCGAGATCGACACCGGCGAGCGGGCCTGGAACACAGGACCGGTGCACATCAACTCGTGCCGCAAGCCGATCGAAGACTGCACGCGTGATGAGTTGTGGCGAGGCCAACTCGATATGCAGCTCTCACGTCTTGACGACGTGACCAGGAAGCTCGAATCACTCGAAGCAAAGCTCGACGAATTCGCCGCCGAGCATCCCAACATCGTGCGGCTGATGACGATCCCCGGTGTGGGTCGCAAGACCGCCGAAGCGATCGTCGCGGCCATCGACGATCCGCATCGCTTTAAGAACGCAAAGCATCTTTCCAGTTACCTCGGACTGACACCTAAACAACATCAGTCCGGTGAGATCGACCGCAACGGACGCATCAGCAAGCGAGGCAGCAAGCTGCTTCGCACGATGCTGTTGCAGTGCGCTTGGTGCAGCCTCAGATACAACAAGTGGAGCAAGAAGACCTACGATCGAATCACCGGTGGCAGCAAGACACGTCGCAAGAAAGCCGGCATCGCGTTGGCGCGGAAGCTCGGCGTGATCGCTTGGGCGATGATGCGAGACCAGACCAACTGGGACGCCAGCAAGCTGCTGCCCCAAGCAGAGGCCAAAGACAACGGCAAGTTGAAGATCAAACGCAAGCCACCAAAACCACCTGGCCCCGTGTACAGCGACGAGTCGTCTGGCGTCGCGCACCGCAAAGCCAACTTAACCACGAAGCCCCAACGTCAAACCCGAACTGGTAACCGTCGCACCCAAACCGTTCAACTGAAATGACACCGACCAAGGCTCGCCGTCTTGCGAGCCGGGCCGCTCTGGAGTGATCGCGAATCGCTGCCCGGGGCACTGCAACAAAAAGTTGACCTCGAGATAATGAATGCGACGCTCCGGAGTAGCCTTGTCAAACCATCCAACGATCATCCTTTTACAACCGTCCCGACCGCAGCGAGCTGACGAAGCGGCAGTTGCGAAAGACACCTAAGCGAAACGAGAAACATCCCGAGCAGGACTCCCCTTTGGCCATGACTACTCCCCAGAGTTGGAAACCGAGAAACGCGTCCAACGCTGCAGCGTTGAGCTAAAGTCTCGGGAGACGCCGCGATAAAGCATGTGGCTGGCCCAAGCAAGAGTATTTCAAACGAATCCATCCGATTGGAACGCCTGTAAGAAATGATGAGACGACGCACATCAAACAAGTGACCTGTCACTTCAGCGTCGACACCTCGAATAGTCGAATAGTTCCCAGACGGACTTTCTCACCTCGCCACAGTGTCCACCGCCTCCGCCAAGCCAACCCGCTCTCAACACCACGTAAAGAAATGCCCAACAGACCCATGTAGAGAAAAATTCCAAAAAGCGGCCAGACGCCTCTGGTCAAACCACGGACTTCATAGTCGGCGGCGATCAGCGGGCCGGGAGAGCTGATTGTCCATTCGAGAAACCTTGCAAGCCCGGCTCCGTTGCATCGCATCGTTCCCCGCAACTTGTGTGTCAAATCGAGTAACGTTTGCGCGATGCAGCCGTCCGGCGTATCCGACACGCGACGATTGCAGTATCGTCCCAAAGGTCGCCGGAGGGAAGACGGACCAAGTCTAAACATGCACGCGGAAGAGCAAAAAAGTCAGTGCGACCGATGAGCGGTGTAATCTTCTCGCGTTTGGCGTAGTCGAAGAAGCCGTCGGAACCAACCAAAAGGACACCACTGAGTCGGCCGTGCCAGAATGGAGCAGGTTTCGCCGCCTGTGAACCAAGTAGCGGTTTGCAAGTCTGCGTACGAGTCAAGTCAGTGATGTTTGAGCCGTCGATCACCCACGCACAACTATCGCCGACGCTTGCACCAAGAATGCGGTCGGGATGTAGGTCCACGATCACAGCGGTGGTTTCACCGCCGTGTATGCGAAGGTCGAGTTGCGAAAGAAACTGGGACCAAGCAGTTGAGTTGTCAATCGCTGCGTAATTCGCCCGCGTTTCCCGAATCACGGTTTCGGCCGCAATATGTCCGTCCCCCGTGCCGCCAGCGCCGTCTGCGACCACGATCAATGTGCGATCACCATCAGTGATCACTTCGATGCGATCTTCGCATCGCTCGCGGTACGCTTCGACAACGTGGGCAGTTTCAAACGATGTCATAGATGAGCATCGTGGTTCTCAGTCGGGGAACGGAATGGTTCAGCGGGCGGGCGTTAGCGATTCTCAACTACAAAAGCGAACAACACGCCCGCTCCGTTGCAACCGATAGTGCGTTATTGTCAAATGCATCACTTGAACGATGCCACTCCTACCTGTGCCGAAACATGAACGGTGTTTCCTGTTGTATCCGCGTCCCGTAAAACCAGTTTGTAGATCCCTTCACCATCTATGGGAGATGAGACATGAAAAACGATTTTAACGCCTGAAATTCCGCTTGTTAACACTTTGCCTCGTGGGTCCAAAATCGCAAATTCCGTCTTTTTGTCCCCCTGGTCGTCATCGAGGCCGGTCATTTGGACAACCAATACTGCATTCTTGGATGGAATGTCCGTAATTCGGAGCGGAACCTCAATTTGTGGTTGGGCGTTGGTCAATCTGAGTTTTGTCGTCTGCATCAGGGCGCGGAAATCCATTTGCAGTGAGCCGGTCTTGACTCGATCGACTTCAAGCTTGCAGTCCGCGAGCTGTCGTTCAAGCTCCTCTACAGCACTTTCGAGTTTGCCGACGTCGGCATCTTTTGGTTTTGGATTCGGTGGCCCTAATTGCAATTTTGCAGCGTAATCGCGTATCCGTATAGCATCATCTAGGTCGGTCGGAGCAATTTCAGCCTGTATAGCCGCTAAATTCTGGACGCACTTTTCGATGACTTCTTGGCGTTTAGCAGAATACTTTTCCTCACTCTCCGTAACGAATTTATCGTAGATGGCAGCTAGGTCTCTCAATTCCGATTCAAACGACTCGATGGCAGCTCTTGCCTTCGGAGATCGAGGCTTTTTGCGCTCATCTTCCGCCGAGACTTGCAGTCCGAGCAGTAACGCTAAAACGGACAATCGAGTAAGAACTCTAGAAATGAATCGCATAAGGATTCCTTCAAAACGAACGACGCGCGTCACCCGGTACGCGCGAGAGATTCTCAATTCCAAAACCGCCCGACTCGCGTACTCGGGTGCACGCGATGGTTCCCCGGCGGTTCGGCGTTACGCAGTCGTGGCGGGTGGATCGAGACGGTATCGCGATCCAAACAGAAACACGCCCGTGAACGCCGCGAACAGAAGCAGCATCGAGACGATGTCTGCCGGTGTAATCAATGCCGCAAGGGCGGCACAAACAACTACGGCAATACCCGCACGATAGTGCCGATGGTTTCGGGCATAGAGCAATGCAACAGGAATCGCCAGCAGGGATAGCAACAGCAATTCAATGGCACCAAGTGAAAGCGGCATAAGTGAGTTCTCCAGCGACAAGGAATGGGTGGAAGTCTCGCCGAAAGCACTCCGTCGGCAATTGCCACGAATGTGAAGCGAAGTCCAAATTTTCATTGACTCGACGGATGATGTCAAGAGAGACAGCGCGCCGTTGACCGGGCACCCGAGTCCGCGACAGGTTTACCTCAACGAAGCAATCCACGCAGGCCGGACGAATATTCGCCAGCGTGCGACCCACACGTCTAAATCGCGATTAAGGCATTCGGGGAACGCTTGTAATCACGGGGTTGCGGCCCGTGATCTAACCATCAGAAAACGCATGGACCGCAACTCCAGTGCATTACATTGTTATCCGCGTTTTGACCATGAGCAGATGGAACGAAAGTTACGAAGATCGTCGAGAACGTGAACGCGAAGAACGCCGCGAGTATGAAGCGGATGTTTTCTACGAGGTGTGGCGAAGTGGTCGCGATCCATACCGGATTGATTTTGACCGAGTTGACGACAACCGATGGGATGGCATGTACGCGGATGACGCCGCAGCCGTCGAGATCAGAGCACAACAACCGAAGCACCAAGAGCCAGAAATTGACGAAGGTTACTTCGGATAACGTCCGGGATCAGCGGGCGGCGGGAGTTGACATTGATATCACCAAAAACCGCACCACCGCCGCTCCGTTGCATCCCATGGTTCGCCGCATCCCGCAGCAAGGCATTGGCGACAATCGAAGACAAGAGCAGATCAAATTCTACCAATCGCGTCGACGTTCAGCAAATCGGCTCTGGCGGATAGTTCAGACGACTAAGTGCGCCCATCAGTGACGGTTAGATCGTTCACGATTCACGAAATGCCCTACTGTAAGGATGAAGCCCGACGTCAACACAAGTGTGGACCCCAACGCACTAGCCAAGATGTCCCATCCGAATGCGTAAGTGTTAGACGCAAGCGATACGAGAAGCAATGCAATGCCTAACGTAGAGACAATCAGCCCGACGCCGAGCACAACGTACGAAGCAAGTCGGTACCCGTTCGGCATCAGCAGTTGACGTTCAGTATGTGAATGTGAGAGTCGTTCAAGTTTGACCGGGTGCCGAGAAACCGTGTAGCGGCTGAGAGCAATCTTCTGTGTCGGCGAACGTCCAGCGTCACCGGGCCGGGAGGGAAAAGCCCACCATCCGAAACCGCTCGCAAGCCCGGCTCCGGTGCACGCAATGGTTATCCCCATCATCATGCGGGAAGTTTCGGTGAGCCCGAATCCGATTCGTGGCGAGATATGAGGAAACCAATAGCTAGGGACAGGCCGGAGAGTACCAAGGCGACAATCGCAGTGCAAACAAACCCGGCCAAGGCAGAGGGAAGGCGTCCAGCGGGGTGGTCATCGCTGTAGTCGTCAGCAATCCCAAGCTTGATGCAGCAGAACATTGCAAGTAAGCCAGCCAAGACTTGTACTAGCGGCAGGAACTGGGTCAGTGCCAATGCAATTCCGCCCTTTGTGAGTGCAGGTCTCAATCGTGGAACATGGATTCCGATTCCTATTGCAGTAATTAGAGCGAAGGCTAGTGCAGCAGCCACTCCCGGCCGGGCACTATCCTCGGTGAGGAAAGAAGCCAAGAAAAGTGGGAGCAGTGAGTTTGCAGCTACGATCAACGCGGTTGAAACCGCGAACGTACGAGCATCGCGAACGGTCTACGACGCATGGGCAGCAGCACGGTCGCCAATCGCAGGTGGAGCGTAGGGATTGGTCATTGCCAAGTGGGATAACGATTCGGTTCAGCGGGTGGCGGGAGTGCCCGTGCAAGCACACGAAAACGCCGACCACCGCCACTCCGTTGCAACCGTTGGTTATCCGTTTACGGCAGGAGCGTTTGCGGAGCAGAGCACGCCAATCGAGCATTAGTCAGCTTGGTGGTCATGATACCGCATGTTGAAGGTGCCGTCGGGATTTACAAGCGAGAACTTTTGCGATGTAGGTTTCTTGGATGCCCGGTCCCGCCTGGAAGCATCTCGCATTCGAGCGTGCGAAGCGATGCGGTCCCGGGCTGGTTGGGTTGCGAGGGATTCCGCCATGCGGGCGCGGTCGCTATCGAAGTATGCCTTTCGTCTAGCCAGGATCTCGGCGTTTCGAGCGATGGCGATGTCATCGTCGCTACTACGTAGATATGTGACCAGGGTAGGCCCGTACCATCCAAGAAGCGGGCCAGCGAACGCCATGAAGGCAACAAGCGAACGAAGGCTAAACTGGAAAGGGCGCTTCAGCATGGCGTTGGACGAGCTTTGAGATACGGATTAGACCGCGAGGGCACCCAGTCGGATAACGTTACGGTTTACCGGGCGGCGGCGAGTGCCGTGATTTCAAAACAGCGCGACCACCGCCGCTCCGGTACAACCGATGGTTATCCGTTTTATCGACGGGCATTGATCGAGTGTTGGGCAGTGGATTCCAGGTCGCCAAAGTCTAGCGGGCCATAAAGTACGCGGCAAGCAATTCCGTTCATCGAAGGATCAGAACCGTTGCGGTGCCATCGACAAACGCCAGTCGTTAAGACGGAAATCAGTCAGCGATCAACCAACGTTGCAGCCAACGCTAACGGAGGATCAAAACATTTGACGCGTCGATTCACTAACGCAAAAGCCGAACGACCAATTCGCAATCGAAGGTTGAAGTGATCGCTTGTGCGAAGAAATACGCCGGACACCTGAGGGAGTATGTCGGATAAAGAATCCATGAAGTCCGTGGTTTGAGGCGAGTCGGCTGGTTACACCTGCTGACCAAGCCGTGATCGTTCTC
>NZ_SJPI01000006.1 GCF_007859865.1 Rubripirellula amarantea
GTCGGATAAAGAATCCATGAAGTCCGTGGTTTGAGGCGAGTCGGCTGGTTACACCTGCTGACCAAGCCGTGATCGTTCTCTTTCGAGGCGTCACAATCAGTTGTCGTTCAAAACACTGACACCCCAAACCACGGAACCCAACCATGATGATTCTTTCGATGGACCTTGGCAAGTTCAACACCGTCTGTTGCCTCTACGACACTCAAAAACGTGAGTATCGCTTTGAAACCGTCGCCACCAAACGATCTCATGTCGATCACTTGCTCCAATCTCACCGAGCAGATCTCGTCGTGATGGAAGCGTGCGGTCCGAGCGGTTGGATCAGCGACACTTGCCGGGCTCGTGGTATGAAGACCATCGTGTGCAGCACCAACGACGAAGCGTGGTGTTGGAAGAACACCAAGCGAAAGACCGATCGAGACGATGCTTTGAAGTTGGCCAAGATGGCGATGATGGATGCGCTCACGCCCGTCCACGTTCCCGCCCCCGAGATCCGCCAGCAACGAATGCTTGTTAAGTATCGCAAGAAACTCGACGGACGAATCAATCGGATCAAGAACGCCATTCGCGCCCTGTTCGTCGGGCAAGGCATTGAGATCGACACCGGCAAGCGCGCGTGGTGCCTCGGACGGGAGCGAATCGACTCCTTTCGAAAACCACTCGACCAGTGCAGCGACCTGGAGCTCTGGCAAGGTGAACTCGATCTTGAGCTGACGCAGCTTGATGATCTCACGCGGCAAATGGACTTCGTCGAAAAGAAGCTCGAAACCTACGCCAAGAAGAACCCTCACGTTCAACGCGTGATGACGATCCCCGGCGTGGGTCGCAAGACCGCCGAGGCGCTCGTCGCGTCGATCGACGATCCGCATCGATTCAAATCGGCACGACATTTATCGAGCTATCTCGGCATGACTCCGAAACAGTACCAGTCCGGTGAGACTGATCGTAGTGGCCGGATTAGCAAGCGGGGGCCAAGGATGCTCCGTAGCTTGCTGTTGGAATGTGCCTGGGCTAGCACTCGGTATAACGCGTGGAGCAAGCTAACCTTTGCAAGGATCCACGGCGGCAGCCGCACTCGAAGAAAGAAGGCCGGCATCGCGCTGGCACGCAAGCTCGCCGTGATCGCCTGGGCGATGATGCGAGACGAAACCGACTGGGACTCCAGCAAACTGTTACCGGAAGTTCCACCGGAGGATGTCAAACTAAAAGTAAAACGACCGCAGGTTCGTCCTGCCGGAGAACTGCACAGCGGCCAGCCAGTGAGGCCTTCCGTGAAAGCCTCCCGGTCAAGAAAACGCAGAGGGACAACGAACCGACACCGCGTCAAAACGTGAGCCATCCTCGGGTCGACCGCGGATGCCGTGCCTGAGGCGACTGATCGACCTCGAGATAACGAATGCGGCGGCCCGGGGACTTCTTCCCTCCATCCGATCCAACTGACTATCCATCAACCAACCAACTGAACTCCCACGCACCCACGAGCCACCGACCAGGACTCCCCCTTCGCCGCGACCACTGAACAAACCTGGCACCAAGCGATCCTGATATCAATCGCTTGCGATGTCGCCCTAAAGAATGTGGCCGGTCACCTGCCCGTCGTGATCAAGTCAGCTTGAACTGATCGGATCGCAACACTGCAAGGAATGATGAGACGACGCCGTCAACTGGACCGGCACCCTCAAATGCCAAAGCGTCGACACCTCGAATAGTCGTTTAGTACCGAACCGGACTCGTTCACCGCCAAGCGTTCAGCCATCGACAGCCAAAGCGAACAAAACCATGTAAACAAAAATAGCAAAAGCGGCCAGACGCCTCTGGTCAAACCAAGGACTTCATAGTCGGTACGCATCAGCCGGGACGGGCGAACGACTTGCAAGCAGCCGAGAAAACGGACCACCCGTCCTCGGTTGCATGCGATGGTTATCGCAAATTTGCATGCCTGTAGATAGCATCGTCACAGCGACTTTCCGTTGCCGAATCGCGAGGTGACGAACAACGTAGTCACAAACGTGGCGAAGAGAATCACGGACATGAACACAAGTCGAATCGCAACACCAAGATAGAAGATCGCATCTTGATCGGGCGTTCCATCCCAGCCCGGGGCGTCCATTTCGGCTCGAATCCAGCGTTGGTCAAGTATCGCATACGCGACGCCGACAAGGATTACAGACAATACGAATCCGCGACCTGCCCAGAAATACGACGCGAGTGATGTACCGATCATGCAAAGGATCAACGCGATCCATCCATGTGGAGCGGTAAATTCGGTAAGCAAATGCATCAACCGTGGTAGCGGGAAAGCCGCCTCAATTCATTGCGATAACGACCGGGATCACCGGGTGGGGACGGAATAGGTAACCATCAGGAAACGGCCGCGAGCCCCACTCCGGTGCATCCCATGGTTATCCGTTCGGTATCGAAATGAGAGCCTCAAGATGAGCGGCGAATCGGCATGACCCATGACGCTAGCCAAGCGAATGCCGCACAGGGAAAAGCGACAAGTTCAGGATACATGATGAACAGTGGCCCTGACGGCTTAAAGAGCAAGATCTGTCGGGGTATAGGTACGCCAAATTCAGAAAGCAAGACAGGAAACACAACAGCAAGTGCGGGGACAGCAGTTACGATCAGCACACGAATCGACCACCGTCGAGCACGCGCCCGTCTTACAGACTGCGGCGCGAGCGCGTCGTCCTTAGTTTCGAGAAGGTCGGGCGGGCTGTAAGGGTTAGACGCCAAGAAAACTCCTGGGTATTTCAGTCGGATAACGACCGGGTTCACCGGGCGGGTAGAGATTTGGCAGAGCGAAGCGAACGAGCGACACACGCCCGCTCCGAGTGCAACCCATGGTTATCGCTTTTCTCAGAGCCATTCGCAAAGGTAACACTACGACACAGTCTAACATCACGACCGAGTATAAGCTTGTGAGGTGAAGCGGCTTTGGCCGCGTGGGGGACCGTCAAATCGAAGTGCCACCAAACGAGTGAAAACAGTCGACCGTCGTTCAGGCGGAGTGAACAAAAGGGTTGAGCCAGAACAGCCTTCGGCCCCGTGGGTGGCAGCAACCATCAAACAGATGAGCCATCGCCGCTGGCGAAACGTTCGCAGGTCAATACTAAGGAGCGATAACGCCCGCGTTAACCGGGCGGCGGAGTTGACGTGGAATACGGAACCGGCGTGGTCCGCCGCTCCGGTTGAACGCATTGTTATGCATCTTTGTCGATTATTGTACAAGGCAGTAAGTGAGTGCGGCGATTGTGCCCGCGCACGGCAATGTAATGACCCACGCGAGAAGTATGGTTGCAACGGAGCGATAATGAGCGGACCGACCGACAATGCCGATGCCGAACAATGCGCCAACAGAAACATGTGTTGTTGAGACGGGCAAACCAAATCGGCTGGCCACAATGACGAGGAACCCGGTGGCGATGTTTGCAGAAACAGCCTGCCCGTGATTCATCTCAGTGATTCGATGTCCCATTGTTTCCGCGACCTTGCGGGCGTTTAACAAGCCGCCCATCGCCATCGTGATCGCAACCGCAGCCAAGCCCCAGCGGATATCAAAGACATGAACAACCAATAGCAATGCCGCAATCTTTGGAGTGTCGTTCAGGCCGCGCGCAAAGCTGACGACACCAGCGCTAAGGAAATGCACCCGATCAACAAGTGATTGCAGATTGATGCCCAGAAAGCGGCCCACGTATCGTTGATTGCACCGGATTTGTTCGTCGACAGAGATTGCTAATTCTTGTCGTGTGGCATCGACCGCGAGCATGGAATAAGGCTGAGGAATTGGTACGGTCTTTTGTTCTTGGCCAAGGCAGATGCACCATTCTTTGGTCACGCCGGATCGCACGCGAACGATTCGGGCAAATGAGTAAATGAGCGCACCCAAACAGAGCGCAACGAGAGGACTGACGAGCAGAGGCACAACGAAGGTGGAGAACAGCACTTGTTGGTTGACGGAACCGGCTGTGGCAACCAGACCAGAGCCAACCAATGCGCCAACCAAGCCATGTGTAGTCGAGATCGGTAACCCTGTCAGTGTTGCGATCAGTACTGTCGTTCCGGCACCAATCGCGACGGCGAACAGAAATGTTTCAGAACCGACAAGTTCGCTGGGAACGAGGCCTTTGCCGGAAAATGACCTAAGCAGGGATTGCGCCAGAAGAAGAGAGCACATCGACCCGAGTAACGTGCAAAATGTGCCCCAGCGGATCGCGGTCTTGTAGTCGGTGGTGTTGCTGCCAAACAGGGTTGCGACACCCTTGAAGTTGTCGTTCGCGCCGTTGGAGTACGCGAGGAAGCAGACTGCGAGGAAAAGTAAGATGCTCAGCATGTATTTGCGGTGCGAGTTTGATGCATAACGGTAGCGATATGCGGGCGGCGGCAAGAGACTAAACCATTGCGAAAACGGCGACCACCGCCGCTCCGTATCATCGCATGGTTACCCCAGCGACTTGGGATTAGGGGGCAGGAACCGATTTGGCAAGTCGATCGAAACTCCGCATACCGAAAGACTTGCAGTCCGTCCGAGCATTCCTTTTGATGGATCTTGAATTTTGATGTCAGACCACGGAATCAACAATGCCGGATGTCCAATACGAAAAGGCAGCAGTACAGAAAGGTAGAGATGTTCGGCAGTGGACGCGACTCGGAGGCATGAGCTGTAGTTTATTAAGTTGAATCGCCCCGTAACGAAGCGACTAAGGCCGGGCGGATCTTCAGAGTCGATTCGATAAACATCGGCGAGACTCGTCCAACCGCCCATCCTTGAGAGGAGCAAGGACACGACGATCCACATGGCGGCAAAGGCAAGCGGGAAGAGTGGAAAGAGCAGTGCCATTCAGCTACGAGACATTGGGGTAACGGTTGCGTTGACCGGGCCGCGACGAGCGGTTTTGATTTCACGTTGGACGCCAATCGCGGCTCCGTGTCCAACGCTTTGTTATGCCGCGATTGGAGTTGATGTTATGGCGAAGTTCCGAAAGAAGCCAGTGCAGATTGAAGCGTTCCAGATGACCAAGGAGCGTCGGTGGGATAATAGCGAGTGGCCGGAATGGTTGAACCAAGCGTGGAACATGGAGCCAAGCGAACCGGGCTGCCTCTACTGCATTGATGAGGATGGGCTGGTCGGCCCCGGCGAGCGATTGTGCATCACGACGCTGGAGGGGACGCACGCGGTTACGTTTGGAGATTGGATTATCCAGGGCGTGAAGGGTGAGCTGTACCCATGCAAACCGGATATTTTTGAAGCGACATACGACGCCGCTTAGTCGGCATAACGCCTGCCGTAACCGGGCACGAACGGAAGGCTTTGATTTCAGTTGCCGCGTGAATGAGTGCTCCGGTTCACGGCTTTGTTCGTCGCGGTTTCTCAATACGGTATGTAGTCATGGCCGATAGTCATAAACGTCATGAAGTTGCAGTTCCGTCGGCACCGCCAAACCCGACCGTTCAATGTCGAATTCTTCTTCTGTGAAAGGGCCATAAACCTTGGGCGTTTGCATATCGAGTATCCAGTATTGAAATGCGTCAGGCTTTGGTTGCTCGTACGTGTCGTTTGGGTTGTTTGGGCTACGTCGTTCGAGCAGTTGCTGTTTCGCAATGATGAATTGATCGTCGTGATCAAGTTCAACCACCTTAGTCGGAATGATTGGTGTATCGGGACTCCATTGCTGCGGCGCAACAATGATTTGATGTGCCGACGTGCGATGAATGAAATATCCATGCGGAAGTGGTGCTGAAAAGTCTTGCAGCCCCGGACCGAACGCAACCGGTTGGCATCCAAGCATGACGGTGGTGAGCAGTAGTAGGACTGAGTGTTTCATGAGCGACGAACGCCAGCCGTCACCGGGCACGGAGAGACGACTTTCCATTTGTGAAACCTCGCAAGCCGTGCTCCGCGTGCACGGCATTGTTATCCGCCGGTGTGGGTTCAGCGTTTGCGGAGTGTTCGCGATAGTCTAACCGATTGAAGGCTGGCGGAAACAAGCTGTGGCACATTTGTCATGTTTCGTGCCAGTCCGCACCGCATTTGAAGCACTGTGCGGCATGACGTGAGCGCAATGTTTGACCGCAGTGTTGACATCGGGGCATCGGATAAACCTGCGTTTGAACCTTTCCGAAGACGTAGGCAAGCGCAGCCATTCCAAACACCCAACTCGTCATGATCGCGAGGAAAAGCGGGAGTACCGCCATCAGTCGTTGAAGCGACGTTAGTTCAAAGCGGTCTCCAATGTAGGCAATGACGATGCCTGTCATCACGCCGGGAATAACCACTATGTAGATGAACGTTGAAAGGTGAGTATCTCCCATTCATTGCAAAGCGTTGAAGTTGCGTCGCGTTCAGTCGGATAACGGTGGCGATCAGCGGGTCGGGACGTTTGATTTTCCATTCGTGAAACCTTGCAAGCCCGACTCCGTTGCATCGCATGGTTCCCCGCCGCATTGGCGATCGAGGTTACGTGGCCCATCGCCACAATGTGTACGCGACGTAGCCAATGAGTATAGCCCTCGCCGCGATTGAAATCCACGACATGCGAAGTCGCGTGTTGGTTCGGGTAACAGGAAAAGGCAATTCACCCCGCCAGTACCGCCATCCGTTTAGGCCGAAGTGGTACGTGTGAGTATCGGTGCGGGCAGAAAGGACGTAGCCAGGAATGCGAAGGATCGGTGAGCGAAAAGATGCAAGCACCGCTTCGCGTATGTCGTCGTAGTGGACGTTCCAGTCGCCACAAATCAAGTGGTCGTCAAAAAGGCGAAGTCGAGCGCGTCGAGAGGTGATCCATTGCGGCCCAGTCTCCAGCTGGTCACCATCAGCGATTATCGCCTTCGTCATGCAGGTGTGGACAGGTTGCGTCATGAATCTTCAGTCGGGGAACGTTGGGGTTCAGCGGGTCGGGCCGAGAAAATGTAGTTCTGCCAAAACGCATGACGCCCGACTCCGTTGCAACCCATTGTTCGCTGATTTCGTCGTGCGGTCGGTCGGGATCTACTCATTCAACAGTTCATTTACCATGCGACTTAGCGAGGCATGAGTTGCTTCGCTGCTACCAGTCAGCACTTTTTGTATCACCCCATTTTTATCAACAACGATGATCGTCGGGAGCGACTCAACACCGAAGGATGCGTCCGCTTTCTTGCCGACAGCAAGTTGAGGGTAATTGACTTTGTGTTCTTTGAGAAACTCTCGGATCGCAGATACCTCCGCTGCATGGTCGCCCGAGTCAATAGCCGATTGTTCGATATCTTGATCAGATCGGACGGGCCTCTTCTCTATTGCATCCCACTCATATCCGTACCAGTTTGTGACGCCAACCACGACTAGTCCTTCTTCTTTGAAGCGGTCCTGAAGACTTTGCATTTTAGGAAATGATGCGACGCAGGGGCCACACCAGATTGCCCAAAAATCGAGGACCACGACTTTTCCGCGGAACTTCTCAAATGAATCACCTTCAGCGGGCGCAATCCACGTCACATCCACTTCCGGAACTAACTTACCAATCAGTTTTGAAGGTTTCATAGCCTCCATCTGCTTCTCGAATGAGGACAGAAGCAGTTGAATGCCCTTCGAATCTTGCTCCGACGCATGTTTGAATGCAATCTGGGACAGCTCTTCGACGCCTGCACTGTATCGGGTGATATCAACATCGGTTTCACCCTCAGCGATTGCGTTTTTGCAAAGCAACCATCGACAATTCGTAAATACAGAAAATGGTTCCAACGACTCACCACTGGTAATGGCAGTTTCCGCAGACTCGGCGATCTGATCCAAGGACGTTCTTCGCAAGTCGCGATCGTTAAAACCGAGGTTTTTAACGAGGTCGTAAAGCGGGACCAATTCATGAACTGCCGTTTCATCCGTAAGGGGAAACAATTCTAACACGGATTTTCGGAGGTACTCCTTAGATCCATTTTCGTCACCCGTGTAGAGCAGCCATTTTTGACGCAGGTCAGCGAATGTAGCCTTAAAACACACGCTTTCGGAGTGTCTGGTGAATTGGTCGAGGGTTGGGATAATTTCTTCTGATTTACCGGTATCCCTAAGGTGGTAAGCGAGCTTATCCATGGCGACGCTCCACATATTGGCACACCCCTGTGCCGATTGCCCGCTTGCGTGCGGGAGTTTGACCGCATCCAAAAACTGCGCTGCGGCTGCATCCGTTTTTTTCAGCTCCATGAGCCGCCCCCCAATCATTCCGGCAGCCTTAATTCGCAATGCTTGATCAACTTTTCCCTCAGGCAGTTCCTTAACCGTGGTTGCCATTGCCTGCAGCTCAGCGTCATCGCTTTGTTGAATTCGTGCCAGCATACCAAGAAGGCTCTTCGATTCCTCTGATAACGCGGACGCATCCTGAGAATGCACCCAATTGCAGGATACAAATGTAAACGCGACAAATATAACGGCGGCGTATCGTGTCATTAATTTTGCTTTCAGCGAACGTCGGTGGTCACGGTGTCGGCGCGGACGACTGACCACCTCGAAAAACTTGGCTCGCCGACTACCGTGCACCACATGGTTCGTCCCGCCACGTTGCAGGTCGTGATCCCATCGAGCGCACCGTCCGCTTCCAGTTTATCGAGCCTGAACTCGCACGGCAAATCGATCCTGGGATTCGATCCTCGATCGAGCGCTACGGTTGTTGTCCTGGATTCAGCGCTTCTTCGATCACTCGATCGAGCCTGAACTCACGCGCATCATCTGTCGAACGCCAAATCGAAGCGGAGATGATCATCGCGAATCGATCCACTCATCGCGTGGGCGAACGTCCCGCATCACCGGGCCGGGAGTGTTGGTTTTCCATTTGTGAAATCGCGCAAGCCCGGCTCCGTGTGCATGCGATGGTTACCCGCCGTTTCGTGCTTTTTCGTAGTGCTCACGCATTGATTCAGCATACCCCGATTGCAGGCGTTCCAAATGCCCCAAGTCAATCAACGCCTGATCCAATGCCCCGCTTGAGAGATGATGAGACATTCGCGCGTTGTGAAATTCATCGTTGTCCGGATCAAGGGCAATCGCGTCATCGTAGTATTGCAGCATTGTGTCGTTGTCGCCATCAATTTCCGAGCAGGCGTTGCCGAGTAGTACGTACGCATCCGGGAAATATGGATTCAATTCGATTGAACGCTGAAGAGTGTCGCGGGCCTCTCGATAGCGTTCCAGCTCCGCGTCGTTGTAGAGCAGGAATTCCTCGCGCTCTTCGGGAGGACGCTCGTCGGCGAACCACGTTGTCATACCATCGGACCAACGCGGAATCGCCGATCGTTGCAACAATCGGATTTGATTGACAGCGTCACGGAAGAGTCGAATCGCTTTGCGTGCGTCAGACGGTGCGATTGGCTTCTCGGCCACGATCATCATTCAGTCGGGTAACGTTTAGGATCAGCGGGCGGTGGCGAGCAACTTGCAAGGATGGCCATAGCGGGCACCACCACCGCTCCGTTGCATCCATTGGTTATTCGCCGTCTTGGAATACCAGTATAGCCGCAGGAAATAGCTTCGGTGATTCGGCATGCCGGAGCGCCCTCCAGAGAGTGCGAAACTGGGCAAGCGATCGTTCCCTAGCTATCGTAAATCTGGGCGAAGTTGAAAACGCTGGCAATTCGGTCGAACTTGTACGCCGTCTCACGGAGGCGGCCGTCGAGAAAACTGCAAGTGAAGCGGTGAAGACCTGAAACCCGGCGAGCAAACGCAAGCAACTTATCATAAAGCAGGCGCCGGAGGCCGAAATTGCATAGCACCGCCGTGCTTCCAGGCAAGTGATTGGTTCAATCGAATAACGATTAGGATCAGCGGGCGGTGGCGAGGAACTTGCAAGGATGGCCACAGCGAGCACCACCACCGCTCCGTTGCATCCATTGGTTATTCGCCGTCTTGGAATACCAGTATAGCCGCAGGAAATAGCTTCGGTGATTCGGCATACCGGAGCGCCCGCCAGAGAGTGCGAAACAGGGCAAGCGATCGTTCCCTAGCTATCGTAAATCTGGGCGAAATTGAAAACGCTGGCAATCCGGTCGAACTTGTACGCCGTCTCACGGGGGCGGCCGTCGAGAACGCTGCAAGTGAAGCGGTGAAGACCTCAAACCCGGCCAGCAAACGCAAGCAACTTATCATCAAGCAGGCGCCGGAGGCCGAAAATGCATAGCACCGCCGTGCTTCCAGGCAAGTGATTGGTTCAGTCGGATAACGGTAGGCGTCAGCGGGCGGCGGCTTTGTTGTTACACACAAGTTTGTCATTTGCCCAATTGTGACGTTGGCTCATCTTTCGGGTCAAGCTAAAGCCATGCACATCATGGCAACGTGCTGGCTCGCTTTCGGACCTGGAGCGAATCAAAGATGTGTGTAACAACGAGGGGACGGGCGATGGACTTGCAAGCAGACGAATAAACTGACCACCCGTCCTCCGTTGCATGCGATGGTTATCCGTCGGTATGGGGTGAAGCAATGGAGGAAGGTAGGCCGGTCATTTTGTCGACGGTGCCAACGAAGCCATCGCCATAGTAAGACGCAGTAACGACGATCCGGCCCTCGATCGCGTTATTAAAGTCGTCAAGTTCCTCGGACGGAACCCACAGCTCGACATCATCGCGGTCTCCCACAGTCTGGATATCGTATCGCGCCGCGAAATCATCGTCGACATCGAATTCCGTTACAAAGCCGCAGTGACCGGAGGCGTCATCCTTCGTGTTCCAATTGTTTGCGATAGCTGAAGCGTATTTGAAGTTCAATACGGGATAGAAGATCTGTTGATGTGCGAGACGCGGAGGGTACGCGGCCCAACCGGATTCGGCGATCAGTTCGAGTTCAACTAAGCCAACTGGGCGGTAGAGTCGCATGATGTTTTCAGTCGGATAACGGTTACGATCAGCCGGCGGCGACAGAAGATCAACCACTTCAAAACGCCCGACTTCGCCGCTCGGTTGCATCGTTTGGTTCGCCGCTCCTGTGTCAGGTTACGACGTTCGGTGGATGATACGGATTGTCGGAAACTTCAGCTTCGATTTCGGGAGGTGTAGGTTGATCGCTGGGGTCGGTCATTGTGTCTGTGCTTCGTGATCTGAGCAGGACACGCAGTACCGACAAGACGACCGCAAGGCCCGCGAAAACCAGGAAGGCTTGGAAGCCATAGATCAACGGTCCGAGGGTCAAGTTAGCGCCATCGACAGTCAGTGCTTGCAAGCCGTCTTCTGTCATCTGGGCAGGATGTAGATCAGCCCATTCACGTCGTAGCCGCCATTTTTCGTGGATTTCTTGTGCTGAAAACTCGGTTGCAAGTATCGCAAAGCCAAAGATCGCAGCGAGTTTGCCAATGCGACGCAACCAGCGGTTCTTGATGACGCTGAGTGCGACCAGGATTCCAGCACCGCACCAAACCGCAGCAGGGTACATCCATGACAGCGAGTTGGTCCGTGAAGACTCCCAGATTTGGTCAAAGGTTTCCATTTGAGTCTGTGATGCAATTCTGTCGGCGAACGTTCGGCATCACCGGGTCGGGAGAGTTAAGCATCCAATTGTGAAACCTTGCAAGCCCGACTCCGTGTGCATGCCATGGTTATCCGTCGGCATTTGCAAGTGTCGCCGGGTCAATGCCGTTGATCTTACAGTGAATTGAAAAGATTTGGGCGAGTTCTTTCCGAATACCGTCCGGAGCATCCACAAAGTCATCGTCGGTCAAGATGCCATCAATGTAGGCATTGCAGACGGAGTGCCAAGGCTTGTTCGTTGAGAACTCGTTATGGAGTTGGCGAGATGGACCGGCGTGGTATTTGTGGATGGCATCGTCGACATCAAACGCAGTCGCCGTGCCAGCGTCCATTCGCCCGAGCGCCGAGGCGATACGCACAAGTGATTTTCGGAGCAGCCGATCCCAGGCAAGGTTAGCGACCTGCCGAACAAATCGTTTTTCGGATTTGGTGAAATCAGGGACCATGGAAAGTGAGAGATCGGAGGAAAGTGAGCAAGCGTGTCTACGTTGCGAGTTTCAGTCGGATAAAGAATTCATGAAGTCCGTGGTTTGAGGCGAGTCGGTTGCTTTCGCGCTGCTGACCAGGCGGTGATCGTTCTCTTTCGAGACGTCACAATCAATCGCTTCTAACACGTTGACACCCCAAACCACGGAGACTTCTTATGGTGACATGCGCCATCGACCTTGGCAAGTTTAATAGTGTCTGCTGCTTCTTCGACCCGGCCAGCCAGAAGCATCAGTTCGAGACCATCGCCACTCGGCGCTCACACATCGAGCACCTGCTAAGCTCTCGGCCCGACATCGATCTGATCGTCATGGAAGCCTGCGGACCGTCAGGCTGGATCAACGACATCTGCCAAGATAGACAAGTAAAAACACTGGTCTGCAGCACCAACGAGGAAGCTTGGAACTGGAAAGCCACCAAGCGAAAGACCGATCGCGACGACGCACTGAAGCTCGCCGAAATGTCCCTGCTGCGGCGACTCGTGCCGGTCCATGTGCCAAAGCCAGACATTCGCGAGCAACGAGCGTTCATCAAGTATCGCAAGAGTGTCGACCAGGACATCAACCGACTGAAAAACTCGATACGCAGCATCTTCGCCAACCGTGGCATCGAGATCGACACCGGCGAGCGAGCTTGGAACACAGGACGGGTGCACATCAACTCGTTCCGCAAGCCCATCGAAGACTGCACGCGTGACGAGTTGTGGCAGGGCCAACTTGACATGCAACTCACTCGACTCGACGACTTAGCAGTCAAGCTTGAATCTCTCGAAACGAAACTCGATGAGTTCGCTGCCGATCACCCCGACATCGTGCGGCTGATGACGATCCCCGGTGTGGGTCGCAAGACCGCCGAAGCGATCGTCGCGGCCATCGATGATCCCCACCGCTTTAAGAACGCTCGGCATGTATCGAGTTACCTCGGACTGACACCTAAACAACATCAGTCCGGTGAGACCGACCGAAACGGACGCATCAGCAAGCGAGGCAGCAAGCTGCTTCGCACGATGCTGTTGCAGTGCGCTTGGTGCAGCCTCAGATACAACAAGTGGAGCAAGAAGACCTACGATCGAATCACCGGTGGCAGCAAGACACGTCGTAAGAAAGCCGGCATCGCGTTGGCGCGGAAGCTCGGCGTGATCGCTTGGGCGATGATGCGAGACCAGACCGACTGGGACGCCAGCAAGCTGCTGCCCCAAGACGAGGCCAAGGACAACGGCAAGTTGAAGATCAAACGCAAGCCTCCCAAACCACCTGGCCCCGTGTACAGCGACGAGTCATCCGGCGTCGCGCACCGCAAAGCCAACTTAACGATGAAGCCCAAACGCCAAACCCGAACCGGCAACCGTCGCACCCAAACCGTTCAACTGAAATGACACCGACCAAGGCTCGCTGTCTTGCGAGCCGGGCCGCTCTGGAGTGATCGCGAATCGCTGCCCGAGGCACTGCAACAAAAAGTTGACCTCGAGATAATGAATGCGACGCTCCCGAGCAGCCTATTAAACCATCCAATGCTCACCCTTTTACAACCGTCCCGACCGCAGCGAGCTGACGAAGCGGCAGTTGCGAAAGACACCCAAGCGAAATGAGAAACATCCCGAGCAGGACTCCCCTTTGGCCATGACTACTCTCCAGAGTTGGCAACCGAGAAACGCGTCCAACGCTGCAGCGTTGAGCTAGAGTCTCGGGAGACGCCGCGATAAAGCATGTGGCTGGCCCAAGCAAGAGTATTCCAAACGATTCAATCCGATTGGAACGCCTGTAAGAAATGATGAGACGATGCACACCAAACAAGTGACCTGTCACTTCAGCGTCGACACCTCGAATAGTCGAATAGTTCCCAGCCGGACTTTCTCACCTCGCCGCAGTTTCCACCGCCTCCGCCAAGCCAACCCGCTCTCAACACCACGTAAAGAAATGCCCAACAGACCGATGTAGAAAAAACTTCCCAAAAGCGGCCAGTCGCCACTGGTCAAACCACGGACTTCATAGTCGGTGGCGATGACCGGGCCGCCGCAATCGATCATCCATCAGGAAACGCGCTTTCGGCGGCTCCGCGTCCATCGCTTGGTTCGCCGATTTCCGATGTGGTGTTTATTAACGTTGAATCAGCGAAACGCTTCCAATATAGCGTATCGCTTGGATCGCACCATATCACGACGGTCTGCGGTTGGGTTCGTGGATCGCCCTTGATATGGCTGAACACGGGGGCAGGGTTTTGACCGTTTTGAATGCGGTCCAGGCTGGGAAGCGGTGCCATCGCGCCGTCCGTGTACAGCCGGATTTGTAGTTCGACGCGGTCTAGAGCAGCAAGTGCAACCAGATTCGAGAGTTCAGTTTCAACGCGCGAGTAGTTGCGATAGTCCTTGGACTCGCCAGCGGCAGGCGGTGATTGCCATGCCTTGATTTCCGACGCCAGCCGTTGGCGATGATACGCCACGAATAAATCGTTGCGGTACAGCAGCGCAAATGCACCGACAACAAGGGCGAGGCACGCGATGGCAGTTGCGAAAACTCGCGTTCGACTCATGAATCAGTTGCTCGGCGAACGGTTGTGATCACCGGGTCGGGAAAGTAAAGCTTACCATTGCCAAAACGCCCGCAAGCCCGACTCCGCGTGCATCACGTGGTTATCCGCCGTGCGCCATTCACATAACGTTTCGCGACAGGTACATCACATTGTCCTTGAAATACACGCGAGTTTGTCCACCATTTGATGCGGGTTCCGTAGCAAATGCGGCGTCCGGTTCAGTGAAGCCCAGCCTTTGTTCGTCGAATCGTTGAAGTGCATTATCGTATTCAGACATGGGAACGGGGAAATCGGCGACCCAAGTGTCAAACTTGTCCCGAGACATGGAGAATGACGCAAAAAGATGGCCGAAGCTTGGTTCGTAAGTTAAGCATCCCGTCTTGGGTACGTAATCGTTGTGCGATTGATGTAGCCGTACAAAGTTTTCGTGGTGGTAGAGTTTCGCGCCCGTATACGTCAGGATTATCCACAGCCCAATTGCTGCCAGCAATAGCCAACCGGGCCGCACACGCTTGAAGACGCGAACAAGTGCGACAACAACGACCGCAGCTAGCAGAGCCAACTTGGCGATGTTGAAGAACACCTCGAGGTAAGCTTCACCCAGTCCTATGTACATATCGGATAACGGTAGCGATATGCGGGCGGCGGCGAATGACTCAACCATTGCGAGAACGGCTACCACCGCCGCTCCGTATCATCGCATTGTTCGCCGCCTCCAAGTGAAGAAAGGATGACCATCGCGTTAGACGTGAGTTGCGAATGAAATTATTCCGCATTGTCATCTTTGCTGAGGAGGACGAGACAATAGGCCCGAGCATGATGTCGTAGAATTCCGATGCTCGCGGTGCCAATGGGTGTTTCACGTACGGGCGTCCATCCGTCGGCCAGCAGCTCGGGTAGCACGCCTAGCTCATTTGTTGAGTAAGGTTTGTCGCGAGGACGATCCTTATCGCCGTAGAGATGCCAGCTACCACCGTCTGCAAGGTCAACGACAATGTAGCGGTATTGCATGGATGCGGGCTCTGGCGCGAGGCTACAAGATGGATGGAGTTCAGTCGGCGAACGTCCGCCGTCACCGGGCACGGAGAGACAGCTTTCCATTCCTAAAAACTTGCAAGCCGTGCTCCGTGTGCACGGCATTGTTATCCGTTGTCTGGACCTTCTCCATCCGGTGGCTTGGGGCTGTCTGCAGTCTTTTCGGTTCCTGCAAAGTCCTCGCCGAAAACGGATTTGTATGAAGCGAGGAATTCGTCGGATTTTCTAAACTCCCGAAACAAGGGCCATGTTTGGTAGTCCTTTTTGGACAGTTCATCTGAGACGCCGATCTTTTCAACAATTGCTGCGCCTCGCACAAAGTCATCACGAAGGACGGCCTCTGCGAGTCTAAATGCGTTTGAACATGCGGTCCAATCTTCCTTGTCTAAAAGTTTAAGCGTGCCCTTGTTGTCTCCCGACCACTTGAGAGCCTGGGCGTGGTTAACCATGACGCGCCGTCTCCTTTCATCGTTGGACCAGTTGTTGAGATTGTGCGTGAAGAAGTCAAGCAGTCGGATTACCAGCGAATACTCACCTGAAAGCAACAGCTCGTAAGTCGTTGAGGCAATGCTTTCATCAGCAGTTTGCATCTGATCCGGTCGGACTTTTCGCCAGAGAACCTGAGCTAACTTCACTCCAATCTCAAAGCAGCACTCGAATGCCTCTTGAAAGTACTCAGGGGAACACGGTAGAGCATCGCCAACACTTGGCGACGAGCCATCGAGCTTAACTCCGTGCTTTTCACACATGTCCAAATACTGTGCGGAAACAACCCCGTTGCAGTGCGTGAACAAGTTCCGCCGTTGAGTCAGCTCAACGAAGTTCGGCCAAGACGGTAGGTTCTTGTTAAGTTTCACTGAGAACTTTTTTTCTAGCCACTCAAATTGTTCGACGTGACTCTTTCTCAGGAGAGTTTCAACCTCCTTCTCAATTAAATACTCTCTCGCATCATCCACCTGCCCGAATTCGAGAAGCTGCGAGAAAGAAAGTGTTCGATCAGAAGAGTGCAAAAGCTCGGGCTGGAGGTAGAAGAAGCACCGAAGAATGCGTCCTACAAAAAAGTCGTACTGACTTATCAACGCAACCAATAGACTTCGTGGAATGATGTCCATCCCACGCTCGAACCTATCGACCTTCCGGCGCAGCCTCGCAGCCTCATCAAGGACTTCTGGCCCCAGTGTATAGGTCTTCGACTCGCCTGACTCGGCTTTCAGCGTTCCGTGCTTCTCCAGGTAATCCCCTAATTCTTTGTTCTCCGAAAAACCGACTGCCGTGAGCATCGACATCACGAACGGCAAAGAGGTCTTGATCGCGTCAATGTTTACTATGAACGACTCAATTTCGGTCGTCAGCGACGGAGGAGGAAGCGGGTCGGCTGCGTTTTCGGTTGTTTCCGATTCTGCCATCGTGTCTCAATTCAAGATTTCTTCAGTCGGATAACGTCGGTGTTCACGCGGTGGCGACCCGCGATGTTGTTTTCACGAAAACGTGTTGCCGCCACTCGCGTGCAACACATGGTTCTTGCGCTGGGCTTGTGCGGCGGACGATTCGCCAATGGGACAGTGCCCGCAAACCCTTACGATACTGCCTGAAACGGGACGGAGCAACAATCGACCGAGCAAGGCAGCAAGCCGACGATAATCAACAGACGCATGGCCTGCGTTGAAATTTGGGCTAGGTAAGACCGCGAACCGATTAGTGTTCGATTAGTAGTGATTAGTGTTCGAGAAAGAGAGAACACTAATCTTCGCTAATCGCACACTAATCACTTTGCCGTGAAGGTTCGCCCTGCGCTCATTGGCAGCGGCAAGCGAATTCGAACGCCCCAGATCCAGCGTGGCAATCGACCGCGCAACGACAGACAGCAAGAACTATGTTTCTCACCTGAGGGTGAGGGTGGGAATACTTGGTTTTGACTTGTTCTTACTGGTTGGTGCCACTTGTTCTCACCGGCAAGCGCACCTTCGGTACCGTGGGTGGTAGTCCTCATTTTGATACGACCCAACGGCCAGGCACTTATTCTCACCGGTTGGCTGATCCCGCGTCAAGCAAAATGCAAGCAATTTGATTCCGGTTTGCTGGGTCCTCGCAA
>NZ_SJPI01000007.1 GCF_007859865.1 Rubripirellula amarantea
TGCAAGCCATGCACATCATGGCAACGTGCTGGCTCGCTTTCGGACCTGGAGCGAATCAAAGATGTGTGTAACAACGAGGGTGGCGGCGAACGACGTGCAAGCAGACGAAAGAAGCAACCAGCGCCACTCCGGTGCATGTCTTGGTTATCCGTCCGATAGTTTACGAGGCAGACTGCCACTCACGAAGCGTCCAGTCGCAACGCCAGTTTAACGAAGGAGTTGCGGGTACGTCAAATTCGCCGACGATGATGGCCCGGAAGGGACAAAATCAATCGTCGTCGGCGAATTTGACGTTCCCGCAAGGGGTTGAAGCGGTGAAAAGTGTTCCAACAGGGTCGTCCGTTCCAGCAGGCATTGGCTACGAAGTTGTGGTGGGAAGCACCTTGGAGGCGACGACGTTCCGTATCGGCGACGATCAATGAAGATGCGTGACCAAGAAAGATCGTCGCCGATACGGTACGTCGTCGCCGGATGTGCAAGCAAGGGGAAAAGCGCAGAAGCGGAGTTCGAGCATGGATGATTTGGAAACACTGCGACCAGAGTGAATCGTTGCAACGTGCTCGACGTTGCGAAACAAGACACGGCCCAAACGGTCTACGGGCCGGCCATTGGTCGTCAGCGTCTGGATACCGACGTTCAGCGTTGAAGCGAAACGACCGCGCACCGAGTCGGATAACGGTTCGGTTCAGCGGGTGGCGGGAGTGCACGTGCAAGCAAACAGAAAAGCCGACTACCGCCACTCCGTTGCAACCGTTGGTTATCCGTTTACAGGCGGTTCTTTGGTTAGCGTCACGGATCCGTGAACGACCGCTAGTATCCGAACCTCGCGCTCAAGGATCAAATGGATGATGCGATAGGAATCCGAGAACACTTCGCGGATGTCATCGCGACCATACTCCGGAACGACAGACCCAGATTTCGGGAAGCGTTTTAGTTGCGGGTCAGGCCGTCGAAAAATGCGATCGGAAACCGACGCAGCATATTCCGGCGATGTTTGTGCTATGTAATCGTAAACGCCGATGAGATCGGATGTCGCCTTTTCAGTCCATCGCAGTTTCATGCGGTGTGCTTCGCCTGTGCGGCGGTGAGACGCTCGCGGACGTCTGGCGTTTCCAGCAGTCGCCCGGCGTCACTGTCAGCTAGCCCCAGGTCAATTTGCTGTCGGACGTAAAGGTGGTATTGCAGTTGCTCCCAAGTGACGTCATCGGGAAGCCCCTGAAGCACCAAGGTCGCCGCGTTTTTCGCGTTGGATGTAGTAGTTTGCATGCAGGTCCCTAATTTAGTGGCAGAGCTACAGTATAGAGTGTCAGCCGTAGCTGAGCAAACGGAGCGATTTCAGTCGGATAACGTTGCGGATCACCGGGCGACGGGAAACCGCGTTCTTGTAAAAAGGAAAACCGGACCACCGTCGCTCCGTGTGCATCCGATGGTTATCAGGCGAAAGTGGCGTTCGGGACAATCGCCAGTCCTAGTTTTCGGCCGGCGGACAGCGAGTATAGCGAAATTGCAGAGGACCGAGCAAAGCAGTGACGGCCCGCATGGGAAAGCAACGACGGAACGTCGCCAGTCGCCATCGAGGATGTTCTGCGCGAGCAGTAAACAACGCCGGGACGGCGATACGATGAATCGAGCATTGAATTTCGGAAATGCCGATCATTGAAATTGAGGTTAGTGGCAGTCAAACAAACGCGAGACAGGCGGCGTTCCGCCCGTTGGGTAGCACGATCAATACGAGCAACCGTCTGGAGAAAGTCGGTGATCTGTGCTATGCTAACGATGAACTCGGGTCAGCCGGATAACGCCCGGGATCACCGGGTACGGAGAGAAAAGTCAACCATCACAGAAAATCGCGCAAGCCGTACTCCGGTGCATCCCATGGTTATCCGCGATTGTAAACGTCATTTGGAATCGGCTTCAGGCCCTTGGCACGCACGCAATTGGGTCTCAAGTTCCTGGATACGTTGCTTAAGCCTGACGTTTTCACGAGAAATCTCATTGAACGCCTTTGCGACACTCTTGAGCTGGTATTTCGGGTCGCTGAGATTCGGGTTTGTCCGATACAGAGGGCGTTCGCCGGATACGTTCTCAAGCCGAATGCGAGCATCGGCGTCGAGTACGCTGGGATGAGACCCCCCAAGTGCGTCCGCGATCTGGTCACGCTTTACTTGGAGCAGGAGGTTCCCAGTTTGCGGTGATTCTCCGCTAGCAATCCAGCAACAGGAGAGCACGAAAGAGAAGCCAAGCAGGGACAATCGTTTGAGTTTCATGATTACCATGGGAGACAGGTGCTAAGTGCAGATAGAAGCGAGCATTTCAGTCGGATAACGGTCGGGATCACCGGGCCGGGAGAGTAAAGGTAACCATCAGAAAACGCCCGCAAGCCCGGCTCCGGTGCATCCCATGGTTATCCCTTCGCGAGGCGTCAGGAGGCGACGGGCATGGGCAAGGCATCGGCGGGACGCCGCCGGCATGGATCGAGTATAGCGTGCCGCGTGAGGCATGAGCAAGTTCAGCATTGGCCGAGCATGGAAACGAAAACGAAGGGGCGAGGAAACACCAAGTACGTCGCGATTGGGATGCCGTAAAGAAGTGGGCAAAGATCCCAATCGCGACGTTCTTGGTGTTTCCGTAGGGTGGCAGCGGAGAAAAGCGTGCCAACGGAAAAACAGCCGCAAGCAAGTCCGAGCAATCAAAGCGGTGCATCGACGAATGAGTCCACGACGTTCCGCAATCGCCGGCGACAAACGATCAGCGTGACCATAGAAGCGTCGCCGGCGGTTGCAGTACGTCGTGGACGGGGCCGCAAGCAAAGTGGAAAACGTGGAATCACCAACACGAGCATCCCTGCCAGTTCCCGCAACCTTGGGAGTCAGCGAGAACCGCAGGCGATCGACCATTCGGGCCGCAAGTAAATGAAGCGAAGCAACGCGTTGAAGCGGATGACAAATCACGCAGGCGGAAAATTGGTCGGGCCAGAATTGGTGGAACCCGCAGAGGTCGCGAGCAATCGAGCACTTGAGTGGGATAACGTCCGGATTCACCGGGCGGGTAGAGGTTTGGCAGAGCGAAGCGAACGAGCGACACACGCCCGCTCCGAGTGCAACCCTTGGTTATCGCCTTTTTCAGAGCCATTCGCAAAGGTAGCACTACAGCACAGTCTAACATCCGGACCGAGGACAAGTTTGTGAGGTGAAGCGGGTTTGGTCGAGTGATTGAGGAGACCGCCAAATCGAAGTGCTACCAAACGGCCGACGTTCAAGCGGTGATCAAAATGGTTGAGTCAGAACAGCCTTCTGCCCCGTGGGTGACAGCAACCATCAAGCAGATGAGCCATCGCCGCTGGCGAAATGTTCGCGGGTCAATGCTAAGGAGCGATAACGTTACCAATCACCCGGCGGCGACTTTGTTGTTACACACAAGTTTGTCATTTGCCCAATTGTGACGTTGGCTCATCTTTCGGGTCAAGCTAAATTGCTGAGTTCGCGTCACGGATGGATAGGTTGTTTGGTCACGGAGGTGTCAGGCGATGGCAAGTCAGTGGGTCATGGATGAAATGGAAACGGCTGATCTTCGTGATAAGCGACTTGAGCGTCGCTTGGTCGAACTGCTCGATACGCTTTCCCAATCCTCAACGGCGAGCATCCCGGCAGCCTGCCACGATCGAGCCGAGATGGTCGCCGCGTATCGTTTTTTCGACAACGACAAAGTCGGCTTCGAAGAAGTGCTAGCACCCCACATAGACGCCACCTACGCCCGGCTCAGGCAACAGAGAGTCGCGTTGTTGGTGCAGGACACCACGGAATTGGACCTGACTCGGCCGAGCAGTGAAGTCGAGGGTGCCGGACCGATGGCGCACGGTCGACGTAGCGGAGCCTTCATGCATCTGCTGCATGCTTTCACGCCCGACGGCACACCGCTGGGGAGTGTCGCGGCGGAAGCCTGGACGCGNGAGCCCAAATCGNGCANGCCTCAAGCCAAACGTGGCTCAAGTGAAAAGCGGGTTCAAATCCAAAGAAGACCGTTTGAAGAGAANGAGACCTATCGTTGGCTGACCACGTCGCAGCACTGCGCGGAGGTCAAGAACGAGTGCCCAAAAACTCAGCTCGTGATGCTGGCTGATCGAGAATGCGATATCACCGAAGTGTTGGACTATTGCCGCAGCCAAAGCGACTTCGACTGGGTCATTCGAATCGACGGAAGCCGTGTTTTGAACAAGGAGAAGTTTCGAGACCAAACGATTGCGATCCGTGAAGAACTGGCAGGCCGAAAAGCTCTCTATCAACAAACCCTTGACATTCGCGCCCGAACCGCCTGGGGCAGTGAAACGATCAAGCATCGTCCCGGCAAAGCCGATCGGAAGTCTCGTGAAGTAAAGGTGTCAATACATAGCGGTCAGATCACGCTTAACGATCCTCGCGTCGGGCGCTACGACGGAGTCACCGTCAATGCGGTCTTGGTTCGCGAAACGCGCCCGGGCAAACGCGATGAACCTATCGAATGCTTGCTGCTGACAAGCCTGCCGATCAAGACTCGCCAACAAGCGGAACTTGTGATTGCGTACTATTTGATGCGTTGGATGATTGAGATCTTTTTCAAAGTACTCAAGAGTGGCTGCAAGATTGAGTCACGTCGTTTCGAGCACATTGACCGCTTCCTGCCCTCGCTGGCGCTGTACATGATCATCGCGTGGCGAAGCCTCTACGTCTGCCGGGTCAGTCGTTCGCACGCTCAAGAATCATGCGAGCGGGTTTATAGCGAAGCTGAGTGGAAGAGCGTGTGGCAGGTGGTTCGCAAGAGTCGCCCACCTCGCAAGCCTCCGACGCTAATGGAGATGACCAAGATCGTTGCGGAACTGGGCGGTTACATCAACCGTAAGAACACCGGGCCTCCAGGCCCTCAATCAATGTGGATCGGCTTGCAAGCCATGCACATCATGGCAACGTGCTGGCTCGCTTTCGGACCTGGAGCGAATCAAAGATGTGTGTAACAACGAGGG
>NZ_SJPI01000008.1 GCF_007859865.1 Rubripirellula amarantea
GCCATGCACATCATGGCAACGTGCTGGCTCGCTTTCGGACCTGGAGCGAATCAAAGATGTGTGTAACAACGAGGGCGGCGACGAGAGATTGTCCATTTGAAAACGCCCGACTTCGCCGCTCGGGTGCATTGGATGGTTCCCCGCATCGTTGGCGACGAACACACGAATCACATTGGTCATCAATCTGGATCGGGACCGGAAAGGAATTTGTGCCAGTCTAACACAGAATCCACCATCGCCTGTCGGTCGACAAACCGCCGACGAACTTGGTCCATGGAAGTGAGATTGATGGCATCAAGTTTTGTTCCGCCATTTTGCTTCCAACGTTGGAAATCGTCGAACTTAGCGAATCGGTAGAAATGAAACGGAACATCGCAATCGGTGCTGCTGCGTTCCGTCTTGAAGAATCCCAAATACACCCAAGTTACGATTTCCAAGTAATCGCGGTCCTCAACCACTGTGCAATTGCATTCGTAGCAGACCTCATTTTCAGAAAACATTGAGTAGTCTTGAATCGTTGCCAGTCAGTCGGGGAACGACCGGGTTCACCGGGCGGGTAGAGATTTGTCAGAGCGAAGCGAACGAGCGACACACGCCCGCTCCGAGTGCAACCCTTGGTTATCCCATCAGTCACGATTGACGGAACACCCAGTTGGCAATGGCCACAAGCCCAACGAGTGCGCACAAACCGACAGCTATAGATGCCGCTGCACAACCGATTACCAGAACCCAGTCAGAAGCAACAAACCCTTTTGTGCAAGGATCAGAGCGGAGCGTGTGAGGCGCGTCAAGTTGAACCAAGATTGAGCGTAGAAAACGGGGTGAATCGTCGAGCGTCCTCGGGCGCAGTGCTACGGGAAATTGCGAAAGCAAGGTGTGATATCCAGCTGCGCGATGTCGATCGACGAAAAGGTCGATTAACTCACGCTGCGAGTCGGTCGGATCATCGACGTAGGTCAGAAGCCAACGCCCGGCTTCCAACCGGTCGCCCATTGCCGAACACGTGTCCACGAGCGCGACAAGTAAGCGGCGATCGTAGGAGTAGTTTGCCAGGCTGGACCGCAGAATCTCTCGGGATCGCCAGTGTTCGCCGCTTTTTGCAAATTGGTGCGCGTTAGAGAGGGTTGCTTCGATCGGCATCAATCAGTGGGATAACGGTAGACATCACGGGGAACGGACGAAAGACTTTCCACTTCAAAAACCGCGCAAGCCGTTCTCCCGTGCATGTCATGGTTCTGTGCTTCCTGGCATCGGCGGAATAGGTAGCCGTCCGTCGGAATACTCCTGCCAGAGCCACTCAATTGTAGCGTCGCGAAAGCCGTCAATCGAGTCGTGCGAAGAAACGTACCCCGCACATCCAATCAGTCCGAAATCGTCCGACACGCACGCCGCAAGATCGTGGTGTTCAGTGGCGTCGAAAACAGCTTTGAACGCCAATTCGCGTAGTGTCGTGGTCGGGATCGGTTCGTTGAGTATGAACCGGATCTTTTCAGTTGTTTTGTGTGCGGCTTGCCATGCCGCGTCAAAATCAGAGGAAGAATCACGCAGGTCCAGCAGCGAATCACAGTCGGCAGAAGCGAACATCTCACGCAACGGAACACCGCCGGAGTCGATGGCACGTTCAATTTCGGATGGGGTGGGTATCACGATTCGTGCACAGAACGTTGGCGATCACCGGGCGGCGGGAGTTCGGCAACCATTTGAAAAAAATTATCCACCGCCGCTCCGTGTGCATCGCATGGTTATCGCAAATTGTTGCGGGCATTGATCGCATTGGGGATCTATCGCTGCCCGAGATCATTTTGGGCACGCCGAAGTCTACGTCTTGGGGCAGATAGTTTATTGCCAAGATAGATCATCAGGGCACCGAAGCCGAGGTAGCAACACAGCGCAGTTATGATTGCAGGAAGGTCATTCAAATAGTCGTTGATGTTCGCATCGGGAAGGTCAAAAGCGAATGCAACAACGGGAATCGCGATAACGATCGCACCAGATATTCGCAAAAGTGAACCGAGCGTGCGTCTCCATGCCGGTGTTTCGACGTCCAGTGGTTGTCCGATATCCGATCCAGATTGGTAAGGGTTTCCGTCGGATATCACGATGCAAACATTATGATTGCGATAACGGTAGGGTTCACCGGGCGGGTAGAGGTTTGGCAGAGCGAAGCGAACGATCGACACACGCCCGCTCCGAGTGCAACCCATGGTTATCGCCGTTTTCAGAGCCATTTGCAAAGGTAGAACTACGACACAGTCTAACATCAGGACCGAGTATAAGCTTGTGATGTGAAGCGGGTTTGGCTGCGTGAAAGACCGCAAAATCGAAGGTCCACAAAACGAGCGCAAATACCCGACCGACGTTCAAGCGGAGTGATCAAAACGGTTGAGTCAGAACAGCCTTCGGCCCTATGGGTGACAGCAACCACCAAACAGATGAGCCAGCGCCGCTGGCGAAATGTTCGCAGGTCAATACTAAGGAGCGATAACGGTGGACATCACGGGGCACGGAGAGTTGACTATCCATTGCGAAAAACGCCGCAAGCCGTGCTCCCGTGCATGTCATGGTTCGCCGACTTCTTCTGTTTCGGGCGGCGTGTAGTCTACCATTTCGTGAGACCATCGCGGGTCACCATCTGAATGTTCGACAGGAGCTTCCGAGATTGAGTGGATGTATCGGTCTACGAGGACATCATAATCGTCGCGTGTTTCGTACGTCGGACGAAAGTCGTCACGCAGTACCCGCAGTTCTGTGAGGACGTCGTCGGCCCTATCGTTCTCAAGTTCGATGATCGTGTTTTGAATAAGGTCTTTTGTTGCTTCGGAGAAGTAAATGTTGGATTGCAGCCGATCAAGCGATCCGACGATCCAAGCAACACCGAATGACATCGCGATCGCACAAACGCCCAACGTGATTCGTGCAGCGCGGTTGTCGTAGAACTCAGCGATCAGCCAAGCGATGGGAAACGCTACGACAAGCAGTAATATCAATTCAAGTACAGGCATGCACCGACGTTGCAGTCACAATCTCGTTGGGCGAACGGTCGGGATCACCGGGTACGGAGAGAAAAGGTAACCATCAGGAAACGCGTGCAAGCCGTACTCCGGTGCATCCCATGGTTATCCGTCTTATGAAACGGGCATAAGGTCTGTCGGCTTGCGACAGTGGTCGATTGTATCGTGTATAGCCGTCTGTGGCACCCGCGCGAGCGGAAAGCATCGACGGGACGTCGCCACCTTGAGTCGAGCATTGCAAGTGCCCCGCAGGGCAGCATGGGGACCGCAGAATCAATGTCGGAAAATCTCCATCTTGGATCGAGTGTTGTAAATACCCCGCAGGGCAGCATAGAGACGGTAGAAACACGGTCGAAAGGTCACCAGTCTGAACTCCGTCGCCTTAGACTACGCAACCCAACTTGGTTTTGGGTCGCGCGAGATGCGTTACAAACCGAGGGCACAGGTCGGCGAACTGCCAGTCGGCACCCACGCACCGAGTCGGATAACGGTTGCCATCACCGGGCACGGAGAGTGATGTATCCATTTGTAAAAACTCGCAAGCCGTGCTCCGTGTGCATGGCTTGGTTATCCGCCGTTGCAAATTCGAGTGCTAGCCGACGGCGTTTGTCGCGATCGCGAAGATAACGTATGCCAGCCAAGCAAGCACGCACAAGGCAATGGCGATTAAAAACAACGAGATCAGAATCATGGCGGTACCGAGGACTGCCCGCTTTGCGCCGCTACGACCGGCAGTCAATAGCCCGGATGCAAACACAAGAACCAGGCCGATCGGAAGCCAAAGGAACGACATTGCGGGAAGCATTGCGACAGGAACCAAGCAGAGTGCAACCGCAAGAAGACCGGTGAGGCCGAGAAGATCACGGACAGAGTACTGTTGCGGCTTAGGATTTGTTCGCGTCAATGTGGTGGCAGGTCGTGGTCAGGATTTGCAGTATCTGTTGAAGTTGCTCAGTCGGATAAAGAATCCATGAAGTCCGTGGTTTGAGGCGAGTCGGCTGGTTACACCTGCTGACCAAGCCGTGATCGTTCTC
>NZ_SJPI01000009.1 GCF_007859865.1 Rubripirellula amarantea
GCCATGCACATCATGGCAACGTGCTGGCTCGCTTTCGGACCTGGAGCGAATCAAAGATGTGTGTAACAACGAGGGCGGCGGCGAAAGACGTGCAAGCAGAAAAAGAAAGCAACCACCGCCGCTCCGGTGCATGCGATGGTTATCCGTCCGATCCAGTTTCAGTCGCATCGTCCGGGAACGAGATAGTAAGTTCACGCGATGCGTCGATTTCGCAGAGTACATCACGAACCCGATCAGGGTCAACAAGGCCGGCAACCGAAAGTGGAGGAGTGCTAGGGCGTCCTTGCATTCGGAATGTCAGTGATTTAAGGCCGTGCCGACGCAGAAGTGGTCCTTGGATCGTTCCGTAGGACGATACATCACGAAAGTGGAAGCGTTGATCGAGAAGGATAAAACCGCCGGTGACAAGTCGTAAGTAGGGGCCGTCCACCATGACACGCAGGTTTGCTGCTTGGAGTCGTGCGGACGGGCGAAAGTACGAGAAGTAAAGGATGGAGCCAAACAGCGCACAGACGACACACCCGGCAATCAAGTAAACCGTAAGCCAGCCAAGCCAGAGCAATGCACCAGCATTTTGGTACGGCAACATGTGAGCCTTGAAAAACGGAAGACTAAAGAGTAAGCAAAAGGGCAAAGCAGAGCCGAAGCAGCCGATCCGTGCCTGCGCCAGCAAGTAGTCGAGGAGTCGCTTGCGATCAACGTCAAATTCGATTTCGAGCGGAAAGGCGTCTTTGAATGTCAATGCGGAATCCAGATTAGCATCGGTCGAATTCACCAAGTCGGATAACGACCCGCATCACCGGGCGGCGATGGGACGGTCTCAATCAGGAAAAAACCATCATCGCCGCTCCGGTGCATGCGTGGGTTATCCGCCGTCCCCCGGATCAGATTGGGCTTTGATCGCGGTTCGTATGACCGACGAAGGCACTAGCTTGGACAGCTTTCCGCCTGAGGCATCGAAACAAACGCCGACATACATTCCAATCACATCGCAGCTCTCGGGATCATTAACAGTCAAAAAGGCTGGCCCGCCACTTGTTCCCTGCGCAATCGCCGGAGACGAATATACGATCGGTTCAGTACCCCACTGGTTCTTAGCCTTTAGCTCTACGGATGCGATTCGCGTCACGACCACAAGCGGTTTGACATCTGGCTCGACACCAAAGCCGAACGGAAAGCCAGCTACCTCAACTTGGGTTGTGCGACGTGGTACTTCGGTAACAAGTTTGTCGACTGGAATTGCGATACCAGCCAGCAGTGTGTGATATGGTTTCGCCGGACCAGAACTTGCGATCAAAGCAATCGCAACATCAGAGGAACGATTCGGCACCCAAGGATTTCCATTTCCGGGAAACAGGATCGCGAGTGAAACCCATTGTGAAGTACCATCCAAGCAACGAAATCGTAATCGAGATGTTCCCTGTGTTTGATGCGCGGCGTGACTGGCAGTTACGAGAAAAAGTGTGCCAGACTGTTCAACGACGAAGCCAGACGCAAAAGTGTCGCTTTCCGGTTTAGTTCCAGGTGAATGTAGGCAAACGGCGCGGTCCCATCGTTCAAAAACGCTGTCTTGGCTAAGCGACGGTAGCGGCGTCAGTGCAACGATGAGCAGGCAAGCGAAAAGAACGATCAGACGCATATTTGTTCAGTCGGATAACGGTCGCGGTAACGGGGTTCGCGCGGTTGATCTGTTCTGTAGAGTAAACGCAGCTCGCGAACTCCCGTTCACCGCATGGTTACACGTTCTGCTCGCCTATTTCGTCGTAAGAAACACGCAAGACATCCAGTTGCCAGGAAGATTAGCGAATCTGGTTCTGGCACGGCGGTTACCGAAATATTGTCGAAGAATGTTGCTACCCGGCCGGATGGACCCGTAGGGATAACTTCGAGTGTGAAATCATCGGATAGAAGATTGACCTCAAAGGACCTGGGATTCCAAACAGTGGTTCCGGTGTAAGCCTCAAACGAGTCAGAAGCAATTAGGTTATCAGAAAGGTCGAGGATTCTGATGTCGTAAGGAGAAGATGTGCCAAATCCAACGAGCGTTGTATCGAACCACGTGAACTGATAAGTGCCTGCTGTAGGAATCGAGATGATTTGTGATATTCCGTTTGGTATTCCGCCGCCCGCGACTCCCATGCCAAGGTATTGGTCTCCTTGTTGTGCGCCCGGGAAACCATTGGTTGGAAATCCGTTGTGCAAGGCTGGAGACGTGCCTTCCGTCGTCCAAAACGCCGGAGTCAAAATAGTAGAAGTATTGGCGGTAATCGAAGGTTCTTCAAAACTTCCATTAGTGATGATGTCGGCGCGGATTTCGGATACAAATGCCAATGCAACAAGCGTAACAAATAGAAAACACTCTTTAATCATGGGGTAGCTCGTAAATTAAGTACTCAACGTGTAACGGTAGGGTTCACCGGGTCGGGAGTGTTCGGCGATCCACTTGAGTATACCCGCAAGCCCGACTCCGTGTGCAACCCATGGTTATCCGCCATGGCGATGCCAGGTATCAAGGC